>JBKKAL010000256.1:0-13983 GCA_046714695.1 Pyrinomonadaceae bacterium | reverse complement strand
TAAAGCCGGTCATGGTAGTACTTCGGCCAGCCCGTAGCAAGAAAGAACGAATCGCGCCAGAACTGATAGCCGCGCCGCACAGCCACCGCAAACTCGTCGCGCCCTTCATCGCAACTCGCCATAATGCGCGCGAGGCTCTGTAACACAAAGGCTGTGTGAAAATTATCGGCCCATGATTGATAGCCGTCCGCGCCGTAGGCCCAGGAGCCGTCCTCGCGTTGACGATTGACGACATAGAGCGCCCCTCTCGCGGCCCATCGAAGCAGTTCCTTTTCGCCGGTCTCGTGGCCCACCTGCGCGAGCGTTTCGGCCGCAAGCAGGCTGGCATTAAAGACGCGCGTCCTGTCAAGCGGCGAATAGCTCCAACAAACCTCTGTGTCCGCTTCTTCACTAAGATTGAGATCGCGCAGAATAAAATCACAACTGCTGCGAGCCGTGCGCAAATACGACTCGTCATTAAAAGCCTGCGCTCCCTCTAGAAGAGCGCGCGCGGCGAAGGCCGTCGGCACAACGGTAGGCGTGCCGCGCGGCGCAAAGAAAGCGCGTCCCTGCCAGTCGAAATTGTAACCCCACGCCGCTCCGCTATACCCCTCAATGCGTGCCGCAATCAGATCATCCAGAAGCGTGCGCGCTTCCCTTTCCACCTCCGCGCTTTTAAGACGGCGGAAATCGGCGAGTTTGGAGAGCGCAAACAGCGCCACTCCCTTAGCGTTTCGTTCAACGGACACGCGCGCGAGGCGACGCAGATTCAGGGGGGAACGTTTGAAGAGTTGCGTCCAGATGAGCCGCGCCGTGCGCGAGCTTGAAAGCGGAGCGGCCTGCCACAAACGGCTGTTCAAGCCATCGAATGGATCAAAGCCCGCGTAACTCTGCTCGCGACACCAATGGGCCAGCCGCTCGTAGGCGTCTTCCAGCTCGCCTTTTATCGCGGCGGGAGCTTTTTGTGAGATCATCCGCTCTTTTCAACTCGATTATTTTCGCACGCGTTACGATTCGCGACTGCTCACGGATGCCTCTATTCGTCGCGGCGTCGCGATAAAGCTTTCGTACCATAGCTCGAACATCAGGAGCGTCCAGAGAAGCTTGCGATGATTGGCCTGGCCGCGCTCGTGCTCGTCCTGAAGGCGCGTCACGTAGTCAGCATCGAAGAGCCCGCGCTTACGCATACGCTCCGGCGAAAGCAGGTCGCGCGCTAAGGGGCGCAGGCGGCCCTTGAGCCATTCGGCGACGGGCACGCCGAATCCCTTCTTGCTGCGCCGCGTGACGAAGGGGGGAAGAAGCGGCGCGACGGCGCGTTTCAATATGTACTTTGATTTACGCCCGCGCAGTTTGTAATCGGCTGGCAAGGAGGCGGCGAACTCCGCGACGCGCGGGTCCAGAAACGGCGCGCGAACTTCCAGGGAAACGGCCATGCTCGCGCGATCAACCTTCGTCAGAATATCCTCGGCCAGATAGAGTCTCGTGTCCAGACTCTGCATACGCTCGACCACGTTGTCGGCGTCGCATTCTTCTTCGAGCAGCCGCCTGGCATCGCGGTATATATCATCAACGCTTGTGCCGCGTCGCGCTTCCGCGCTCAACAAATTATTCTGCTCGTCCGGCGTGAAGGAGCCGAACCAGATGTGATGGCGCGCAACCTGATCGTAACCTGCTCCACTGATAAAGCGCCGCGCCTTGAAATCAAAGGAGAGATTTTTTGTTTTGACGGGCAGGCGGCGCACTGCGGGCTCGATCAGAGCGCGACGGGCAAAACGCGGAACGCGCGCATAGAGCGCGGCCAGACGGTGCGCCCAGTACATAGGGTAGCCCGCGAAAAGCTCGTCGCCGCCGTCGCCGCCGAGCGCCACCGTCACATGCCGTCGCGTAAAACGCGAAAGCAAATATGTCGGCAGCAGCGATGGATCGCTCAGGGGCTCATCCATCCACGAGCCTATCTCGCCGACGAGATTAGCTGCCAGGTCAACGCTCAAACGCTCTTCATGATGATCCGTGCCGAGGAAGGATGCGACGGCGCGCGCATAAGCCGATTCGTCGAATGACGATTCGGCGAAAGAGATGGAGAAAGTCTTGACCGTCTCGGATGAAGCGCGCACGGCCAAAGCCGCGACCGCCGATGAGTCCACGCCGCCTGAGAGCAACACGCCGAGCGGCACGTCCGAGACCATCCGCATTCGCACGGACTCCGCCAGCAAGCTCTCAAGACGATGCGCGGCCTCGTCTTCCGTAGGCACGGGCTCGCGCGTCTTGTAGCTCAAACGCCAGTATTGACTGACATCAACACGCCCACCTTCGACCGTCAGATAGTGCGCCGCCGGGAGTTTCTGAATGCCTTCGTAAATTGAAAGCGGCGCGGGTACGTAATCGAACGAGAGATACTGGCGCAGCGCAGCTATATTCAGGCCCGGGCGCACCGCAGGGTGCGCAAGCAGAGCCTTCGGCTCGGACGCGAAGAGAAACGTGTCGTCGAAGACACCCCAGTAGAGAGGCTTTTCACCGAAGCGGTCGCGCGCGATAAAGAGACGCCTCTCCCGCGCATCCCACAGCGCGAAGGCAAACATGCCGTTCAGATGCTCGACCATCGCCGTGCCGTACTCTTCGTAGAGATGCGGCAACACTTCAGTGTCGGAACTGGAGCGAAACTGGTGGCCGCGCTCTTCCAAAAGGGAGCGCAGCTCGCGGTAATTATAAATCTCCCCGTTGAGAATTACCTGGACAGCGCCGTCCTCGCTCGTCGCTGGCTGCTCGCCCGTCTGTAGATCAATAACGGCGAGGCGGCGCATGCCGAGCGCGACGCCCGTCGAGACCATCAACCCTTCCGAGTCCGGCCCGCGATGCGTTATCCGCTCGCACATCGCATGCAGCAATTCCCGCGCGCCATCAGGCGGCGGCGTCCGCGCATCCAAATTGGCCCAACCGGTAATTCCGCACATAAGAGCAAGGATGAAGGATGAAGGCGGAAAGCACGGTGATGAAGTTTTTGCTTTTACTTCATCGTTGCCGCCCTCATCCTTGCTTTTCCAGTCCAATCGTTTCGCGGACGGCGTAAATGCGTTTGGCCTGCGATTCGTGATAGGTGCGCACGAGCATTTCTGCCAGCAGGCCCATCAAGAGGAATTGGACGCCGACGGCGAACAAGACAATCGCGAGGATGGGCAGCGGCGTCTGGACGAAGTCCGCTTTATGAAAAAGTTTTAGAAAAAGCGCGTAGAATCCGGCTAAGATCGAGACCGCGAAACAGAGCATGCCGACCGTGCCGAAGACGTAGATCGGCTTGGTCTGATAGGACGCCATAAACTTGATCGTCATCAAATCGAAAACGACCTTGAGCGTACGCGACAGTCCGTATTTGGATTTCCCCATCGTGCGCGGATGATGCTCGACCGGAATCTCCGTCACGCGCGCCCCTGCCCATGAAGCGTAGATCGGAATAAAACGGTGCATCTCGCCGTAGAGCCGCACGTCCTCCAGAGATTCACGGCGATAGGCTTTCAGAGAGCAGCCGTAATCATGAAGAGGCACGCCGCCGATCCATGAGATCAGACGATTGGCAAGCATGGAGGGGAGCTTGCGTGTGATCATCTTATCCTTCCGATTCTTACGCCAGCCTGACACCACGTCGTAGCCTTCGTCCAGCTTATTCAACAATCGAATAATATCCGCCGGATCATTTTGCAGGTCGGCGTCCATTGGAATAAGGACGCGCCCCTTTGCGGCATCAATGCCTGCGGCCATCGCCGCCGTCTGCCCGTAGTTACGCCGGAGCGCGACGACCCGCACGCGCGCATCCATGAGGGCCAACTCTCGCAAGACCTCAAGGCTGCCGTCGGTCGAGCCGTCGTCAACGTAGATAATCTCCGCCGTGCGACCAAGCTTACCCAACGCCTCGTCCATCTTCGCGTGCAGCGGTCGCAGGTTGGGCTCTTCGTTATAGACGGGCAGGAATACGGAGATGTCCGGCGTCTCGCCCTTGCTCTCGGCAGCCGTCTCTACGCGTTGCCTCATCAAAGTCTCTTCTTGTTCGTCAATCGTCTTCATACTTTAGAAACACGCCGCGCGACGCAGATCGCGGAGACGCCGAACGGAAAATTCAGGCGGCGCAGCAATGAGCTTTCCGCGCCGAAGATACGGCCCAGCACACCGTTCAAGGCTGAGACGTTGATGTTGTTTTCCGATGCGGGCCTGAAGCCCGTCGCGCGCATCAGCATGCGGCCCAGAAGGATTGGCCCAAAGAAGCTCAGATTAGCGTAGGTCGCGCGCTCGACCTCGAAACCCGCCTCGCGCACCGCGCGTTGCAACCCCGCTAGAGTGTAGCGCCGCCTGTGATGGCTTATGTCATCCTGCACGCCCCACAGAAACATAAATGCCGGAACGAACAGCATCGCGCGCCCGCCCGGCCTGAGCACTCTGTGCATCTCTCTTAAACCCGCCGTATCATCATCCAGATGCTCGACGACATCAAGCGCTGTCACAAGATCAAACGAGGCGTCCTCATAAGGTAACTTCTCCGCTGCGCCCTGCCGCACGTTCTCCAGTCCACGCTCGCGACAGAAAGCGAGTGCATCCGGCGAGACATCCACGCCCTCCGCCTCGCCGAAGCCGGAGAGCATCTCAAGATTCGCGCCCGTCCCGCACCCGACATCGAGTATGCGCGGGGGGCGCGTCCCTCCCAGATCACGGCAAATCTTTTCCACGAAGCCGGAGATGATGCGACGACGGCCAACGAACCACCAGTGCGTCCCCTCTACCTCGTACATGATTGAGTAGGTATGCCGCTCCATCTCCTGCGGCAATGCTTCACCGACACTTTTTACTGTAGATGACATTTAACTGATATTTACTACTACTGCTGATCTAATGAATCGCCGAGGCGGCCCTTCCCGCGCCAGCTATTCTTGTTATGCCAGCCGATTGTGACCTCGCTCGCGCCTATTTCGCGCCACCAGTCTTCAAACTCCGCGCGCGGGATATAAAAGGCCGTTGGCGCAACCAGATGATCGAAGACGATTGTATGTTGTTCGCGCCAGCCGAAGGCGGAGATCGCATTCAGGTAGTCATTGTAGAACAAATGGCGCGCGAGTGCAGCGCCACTGGCGCTACGGTTGAGCGGGCCGTAAACAAGCTTGGTCGCCGCAAAGAGCGCGGCCGCAGGCAACTTTGAGAGATGCAGCAAGCCTCTGCGGTTGATGCGCGAAGTGACGCGCTCGCGCAGAGGGTTAATCCAGCGTGTGATCCACTCGTTATTCTCAGCGCCATAAACCCAGGCGGAGATGTGCCCACCGGCTTTTACCTTTGATGAGAGCGAGACGAAACCCGCTCGCGGATCGGGCAGATGATGCAGGACGCCGACCGAGAAAGCGTAATCGAAAATTGGCTTCAGCGGCAGATGGTAAATATCAGCCTGAATGATATGCGCATTCTCAAGCATACGAGTCGCCGCAAACGCCGACTCGACCGCCGCGCTCAGATCAACACTGACGACATCGCGTGCGCCCCAACGGGCAGCTAACTGCGTGTGCCTGCCCTTGCCGCAACCGCCTTCGAGCACGATCCTGTCACGAAAGAAATCCGGCTCCACGGGCGCGATCCAGCCCAGGAACTGCTCCGTATATCGCTCGTCCTCCTGTGTGAAATGCTGCCACTGCCAGCCGAAGTTCTCAGCCGTCGCAGCCTTCTCCACCTCGACCTCGCTCAGGTCAGCGAAGCGCGGCACACCGCGCACGACCGCGAAACGGCGCGCGCATAAAGCGCAGGCGAGCTTGCCTTCGA
Organism: Pyrinomonadaceae bacterium; assembly: GCA_046714695.1. Classification (GTDB taxonomy): domain Bacteria; phylum Acidobacteriota; class Blastocatellia; order Pyrinomonadales; family Pyrinomonadaceae; genus DASQYE01. The sequence continues at coordinate 8,217 of JBKKAL010000256.1, read as the reverse complement.
GGACTTCGTCTGCCTCAGCCTTTGCGACTGCGAGTAACTCAATCGTGCCGCCGCATGACGGACAGGCGAGATATTGTAATAATCTCTGCTTCATGCCTGTCTCTCCGGAGACTCCCTCCCTTGATCTTCACTCTCAATGGCGTCTGATCTCTTCCACCAATCGCGTACGACTTCAAAGGCCCACGATGCGGCCAACGCGGCAAAGATGATCAGCAGCGCCTGCATCGGTAAGCCGTAACGTATCTCCATGTGCATAAACGAGCCGACCACCAGATAATAAAAGGCAGTTGTCAACCCCAATAGAGAAGCGCGCCAATCTCGCCGCAGCGCGAGCAATACTCCCCCCCCCATCAACAGCAGAGCGATGTGCTGCCAGACGCTTTGAGCCATTCCCAGAAGATTGACGAAGAGTGCGAGCGCTCCGGCTTGCCAACCTTGCGGCAAACACTTCTCACTCGTCACGTTGATGCCCGCGTATCCGTAAAAGGGAGAAGGGTCGCCCGCGTAATTCAAAGAACCCCAGATGCGCCGCATCATCACGCCCGCATACCAGACGGGATGCGAAAAGATCACAGAGAGACTCTTGCGTGCGCGCTCCCGGTCTCGTCTGACCCCATCCGGCCAGTAGAGACCCAGTGGAGCATCAGGCGCAAGACCCATCGCCGCGCGCTCCTGCGCGATCAGATTCATGTCGCCATAAACGGCCCCGAACTCCGCCGCGCGCTCGGTTTCACCTATCCCTTCCCACAAATTTGTGCCGACGCCCAATCCCGTCGGAAGGAAGGCTTGAAAGGCGACCGCGTTGCGAATCATGATGGGAGCCACCAGCAGCAACGCGCCCGCGAGGACAGCTCCGGCCAGGCGCAATCTTTCGCTCCACGCGCCGCGTGCCAGAACGACCAGCGCCAGCGCCCAGAATGCTGCCAGCAGCAGAGCATTAGCGCGCAGCCAACAAGACGCGCCGATCATCAAGCCAGCGCCGAGCGCCCACCTCCAGCTACGGCGCTTGGCCGCCAGTGTAAACATCCACACGCCGCCAAGAACAATCCAGCTTGTCGGCGCGTCGGCCATAGGAGTTGCACCATACAAAGCGAGTAGCGGCGAGAGCGCAGCGAGGGCACCCGCAATCAGACCTACGCGCCACCCGTAAAGGGTCACGCTGATTCCCACCACAAGCAGTATGCTCAATGCGTCAAGTACGACTTGCACTCGCAGCACGACATGCGCCGAGCGCTCCCCGCTCACGCCGTAAAGAAAGGCCAGCCACAAACGAAAACCCGGCGGATAGATCGCCAGCTCCGTGCGCGAAGTATCGTTGATCCAGAAGAACGATTCTTTGCCGTCAAGAATATCCTGCGCTTGTTGATCGAAGATCGCATATGTGCCCCATTGGAACCATCCGGCATCGTTAAGACGGGCAGCCATAAAATTGGCCATGAGAATACGTACGGCAAACGAGAGAGCTACAATAAGCAGTAGAACCAGTAGGCGCGCTCGTTTTGTCGTTAAGGCTTTCATGGTCGGCATGCAGAAAGGGACTACTTACGGGCTGTAACGATCAAGTTCCATCCCATGTTGCGCCGCAACGCGGGTAATAGTTTTCCGGGTATTACCGGCACGGCGCGCACGAAGATTGGAAGCTCCTCAAAAGTGAGCTGCTCTATTTCCACCCTGATCTCATCGAACGATTTGAACAGGTCGCGCATCTGCCTTCGGGTATAGACCTTGACCAGAGGGCAGGCATCGTGCTCAGAGTATTCGACGTAGCGGCTCATGATCTGATCGGGCGTGCGACCACGCAGCAACTCGCCCCGACAAATCCCAAGACCAAAGATGATGCGATACCAGTAATTGAGAGAATTTTTGTGATACAACATCACTTTGGCCGTCCCTCCCCGGCGCAGCAACCGATGCACTTCCCGCACAGCTCTTTCCGTGTCCGGCGTGTGATGCAGCACTCCGTTTGAATAGACCACATCAAAGCTCTCATCCCGGAATGGCAAACGCTCTCCGTCTCCAATCAGAAAATCTCCCGCCAACCCGTATAACTCAAACCGGTGTCGCGTTATCTCCACCGAGCGCGGCGTCAAGTCAATGCCCGTGCAGCGTGCTCCTCCTCTGGCAAACTGTAAGAGGTCTGTCCCCATCCCGCAGCCTATCTCCAGGAGGCTTGCGCCCTGAAACTGGTCGAAGCCCATGACGGATCGCATCCATGGTGCATACTCCGTGTAGCGATGTCGCTCCACCTCATCGAAAAATTCCCGCGTCCCGAACTCGTGTTCACGCCCGTGAACTGCGCCGCAAGGGTCTTGACCCCACTGATCGCGCGCGCGCTGCTTCTCTTCTTCCTTTAACATAGCGTTGCTCCGATTTGGCGAGTTCCAAGATTGATACTCATCTCATTTACCTTGATGTCGGAACCACTCGACGAAACGCTTGATCCCATCTTCGATCTTCGTCTGCGGATTGTAATCAAGCAGGCGGCGGGCTTTCGAGACATCGGCGTAAGTCTGTGGCACATCGCCGGGCTGCAAAGGCTGGCGATCAATCATGGCGCGCTGTCCAAGCTCTTTCTCCAACAGCGCGATCAGCTCGTTTAGTTCAACCGTCTGCGATTCTCCGAGGTTGAAGACTTCGTAAGTACTCGCCTCGTAGTCAATGGCGGCGCGCACGCCGGCGATGATGTCGTCAACGTATGTGTAGTCGCGTCGCGTCGTGCCGTCGCCGAAGACAGGAATGCTGCGGCCTTCGCTAATAAGTCTTGAGAATTTATGAATAGCAAGATCAGGACGTTGCCGCGCGCCGTACACCGTAAAGAAGCGCAGGGCCACGCATCGCGTACCGTAAAGGTGCGAGTAGGTATGACAGAGCAACTCGCCCGCCGCTTTAGTAGCAGCATAAGGTGAGATCGGCTGGCGGATCGGGTCTTCTTCGCTAAAGGGGACTTTGGCGTTGATGCCATAGACGGACGATGACGAGCCGAAGACGAATTGCCGCACGTTTTGGGCGCGCGCCAACTCCAACAGATTGAGCGTGCCCGTGATGTTCGTCTCCGTGTAGAGATGCGGCTCCACAAGAGACGGGCGCACACCTGCGCGCGCCGCCAGATGCACGATACAATCGAACTGCCTTTCGCGAAAGACGCGCGTCATGGCCGCGCGGTCGCGTATGTCCGCCTCGACCAGCCTGTACGCGTCGCTCGCAAGATGCGCGCGCACATTTTCGCGCTTCCGCTCCGGCGCATAGAAATCGTTAAAGTCGTCCAAAGCCGTTACATTGAACTGTCCTTCGGCCAGCAGACGATCAACCAGGTGCGAACCGATAAAGCCCGCGCCGCCTGTCACCAGAATATGTTGCATAAGAGTTATCAGTAATCAGTTAATCAGTAGTCAGTAAAAGCAAAGAGCTGATAACTGACTGCTGATTACTGACTACTTCCTCGCGTAAATCCATAGATGCCAGCCCCAGCGCGAGGCGAGTCTGGTTTCAAGCCCACGTGGCAGCAGGCCGCCGATAACGGGCAGCCAGCGCTTGTTCAAAAAATATGTGCGCAGCTCCACCTCGGCGAAATCCTTAAAGAGCGCCCGAGCCTCACGCCGTGAATAGACGCGCGCGAGCGGATTGCCCGCGCCGTCCGTGTGTTGATTCAGGAATTCGCCGGGCGCCAGATAGCTCTGTTCGTCCTCCTTGATGCGCCGCGCGTGCTCGCGAAGCGAATCAACGGGCTCGCCCGTCAAATGATGAACCAGTTTCAAGCCAGCTTCAGTTTTGAGCAGGTGTGCTCCGGCTCGGCGAAACATTCCTATATTGATGCGATAGTTATAAGAGTCGCTGTGATAGAGCATGACGACGGCGCGGCCCGCGGGTTTGAGCACGCGATGCACTTCGCTGACGGCGCGCTCCGTATCCGGCGTGTGATGCAGCACGCCATGCGAATAGACCAGATCGAAAGACTCGTCCGCGAAATCAAGATTCTCCGCGTCGGCGGTGCGAAACTCTCCCGGCAGATCAAACAACTCGAAACGACCTCGCGCCAACTCGACCGCCGCCTCCGTCAGATCAACGCCCGTGTAGTTTGCGCCTGCGCGAGCAAACTGCGCTCCGTCCGTCCCCAACCCGCAGCCGATCTCCAAAACTTTTAGCCCGCGCGCAGAAGCGAAATCCGCTGCTTCGGGAATATGCCACTCTTTTGTATAGCGATGCTCTTCGACGCGCTCGTAAAAAAGGCGCGTGCCCGGCGCGGCGTCGCTAAACTTCGTGCCGCACGGGTTCGCCTGCCAGAAGGCGCGTACGCGATCTTTCAGATTATATTCGGCGTCAGACATGCTGGGGTGAAAGCTAAAGCAGGCTCGTTGCTCCTCTGCAACATGCAGGCGCACACAGAGAGCCAGCGCACACAGAGAGCCATTTTTACTCTCCGGCAAACTTAGCAAATTAACATGCCTGCGCGCCATGCGACAAGCGATGATGAGATGGATAGTGGCGGGGAAAACCGGCGGCTTATCTCAGTGGCGACCGACGGGTAGTGAATGGCCCATCCACGATTGATCTCCGCCCTGATGGAAAGGATCGTGTTGACAGTATTGCGGGAAATAAAGGGGCAGAGAGGGCCGTACTCCGAAGAGATGAAGAACTTCTCGCCGGGGCAATGCGGCCCCCGGCCGCAAGCGATCAAAGATGTCTAAGGTATAGCCGGGCTATCTACCTTGCATTGCTTATGACGCTAATGACGCCGAAGATACCGTTGACGATAACCCCGGCGACAATCGCGATGATGAACCACATCTTGGCCTTTGCGGAGGCATCCATCGCGCCCTGCACGTCGCCTGCCGCGTTCTTGGAGTTGACCTGTGTCGCGAAGATGATCGAGACCACTCCCGCTGGCAGGCAGCAGCAGATGGTAGAGATGATGGCCGGAACCAGATAATTAGGGATATTAGTGGGTGGGGCCATCGGCGGCGGTGGCGGTGCCCAGCCGGAGGCAGGTTGCTGCATGTTATCTCTCCTCGTCTAGTTTTAAACTTTGGTTCTTACTTGCCAGACAATGTCAGGCCGCGCCAATTTTCCGAAAGAGCGCCGCCCGGTGCGAAAAGAGACGAGAGGTGAAAGGCCGTCCTCTTGATTCGCCCCCTGACGCACGCTTTCAATGTGCTGCATAACTAACAAAGTGATGGAGTGTTGTCAATGATATTCTTCGCTTCGCCAAACGGGGGCTGTTTATCTGTTGAGAGAATGCAGGCCGGAGGCAGGAGTCCCTTCAGCGATAACCTGCGGGTCGGCCTTCATTGACGGACTCAATAGTTAGAAGATAGTCTCTCTTTTTTGACCGGGGATCTATTTGGGCTTGTGCTCCTTATGAAACAGATTCTTCAGGACTCCAAGACGGGTGAAGTGAAGGTAATGGACGTGCCTGCGCCCGTCGCACAGAGAGGGCGCGTGCTGGTTCGCGCCGCCGCTTCTCTGATCAGCGCGGGCACGGAGCGCATGGCCGTGGATGCGGGGCGCAAAACTCTTTTGGGGAGGGCCAGGGAGAATCCCGACAAGGTCAAAGAGGTAATTCAAAGGGCCAGAAGCGAAGGTGTCATCTCGACCGTCAATGCCGTTCTCACTAGGCTCGGCTCTTCGACGGCGCTCGGCTACAGCGCCTCAGGTATCTGCGTCGGCGCAGGCCCGGACGTGACGGAGTTTCGCGCGGGCGACCGCGTGGCGTGCGCCGGTGTCGGCTTCGCTTCGCACGCCGAAGTGCTCTCGGTTCCCGTCAATCTCTGCGTCCGCCTGCCAGAGGCCACGACGTTCGAAGCGGGAGCATTCGGCACGCTTGGCGCAATAGCCTTGCAGGGCGTCAGGCTCAGCGAGCCGACTTTGGGAGAATCGGTGGTCGTCATTGGCCTCGGCCTGCTGGGCCAACTCACCCTTCAGCTCTTAAAGGCGAACGGCTGCCGCGTCTTCGGCCTTGATCTGGACCCACAGAAGGTGGAGCTGGCGCGCGAGCTGGGCGCGGATCGCGCCATGTTAAATACGGAAGAGGCCAAAGGGGCGGTCATGGAGTGGTCTCGCGGGCGCGGCGTAGATGCCGTCCTGATCACGGCGGCTACGCCGTCGAACGAGCCCATCAAACTGGCGGGCGAGGTTTCTCGTTTGAGAGGGCGTGTTGTCGCCGTCGGTCTGGTCGGCCTTGACGTTCCGCGCGATCTCTACTTCAAGCGCGAGCTGACGCTCAGGATTTCCATGTCGTATGGGCCGGGCCGCTACGATCCTGAGTATGAAGAGCGCGGCCACGATTACCCTTTCGCCTACGTTCGCTGGACCGAAGGGCGCAATATCGAAGCCTTCCTGGACCTCGTGGCGGAGGGTCGTGTCAATGTCGAGCGTTTGATTACGCATCGCTTCCCCATCGAAGAGGGCGAGCGCGCCTACCAGTTGATCGCGGGCGCTCTGAAAGAACCATATCTCGGCGTCGTGCTTCGCTACGATACTGAACGCGAATTGGAGCGATCGGTAGATGGATTACAGGCGACGAAGGAACGGTCAATCGCTGCTCCGGCCAAAAGCGTGCGGCTCGGCCTCATCGGCGCGGGAGCTTACGCCAAGGCCATGCTGCTGCCCAACCTGAAAGCTTCGGGGGTAGAGTTTCAAGCGATTGCGACAGCGTCGGGCGTCACGGCGCGCGACATTGGAGCGAAGTACGGCTTTCGCCGCTCAGTCTCAAGCGCGGACGATGTGATCAATGACGCGGACGTTAATCTGGTCATGATCGCCACGCGCCATGATCTGCATGCTGAATTGTCGCGTCGCGCTCTTGAAACGGGGCGGCACACGTTCGTGGAAAAACCGCTGGCGCTCGATGACGAAGAGTTGGAGAGCGTTATGGAAGCGGCGGCACGAACTGGCGCGCAGTTGATGGTCGGTTATAACCGTCGCTTCTCGCCACATGCTCGCGCGGCCCTTGAGTTCTTCAAAGATCGCACGGCTCCGCTCTCCATCGCGTATCGTGTTAACGCCGGGCGTATCCCGCCCGAACACTGGCTGCAAGACCCGCGCGAGGGTGGCGGGCGTATCATCGGCGAGGTTTGCCATTTCATAGACCTTATGCAATTCCTCACTGGTGCGCCCGTGACGCGCGTCTATGCGGAAGCGATCACGAGCCGCAATCGCCGGATCGTTGAAGAGGATTCGGTCTTTATCACGCTTCGCTTTGCGGATGGCTCGAACGGCTCAATCGCATATCTGGCCGAAGGCGATAAGTCTTTGCCAAAGGAGCGCGTCGAGATATTCGGCGAGGGACGAGTCTTTGTGCTTGATGATTTCCGCAGCGCGACGACGTACCGCAACGGGCGCGAAGAGACGATAAAGTTGCGCGCTCAGGATAAGGGCCAGGCAGACGAGATACGCGCCGTTTGCGCGGTCGTCCTTGAAGGCACGCCTGCGCCCATCGCGCTTGCCGATCTGGCGGCCACATCGCGCGCGACATTTCGCATCAGAGAATCGCTGCGCACGGGTCAGGCGCTGGAAGTGTAAAGAGGTGCGAAGGCAACCCCTGCGCTTTATCGCTAGATTCAATGACGCGGCTGCTTTGCGTCTATAAAGATGCGCTGCCATAACTCAAGCGTCATCAGTTGAAAGACCTGTAGATTGTAATCCTCACGGCCTGAAAGATTGGCCGCGATAATGCGCCGGACTTCCGCGGGGCGAAAGAGGCCGCGCCGCCTTATCGTTTCCTCCGAGAGCAAATCCTCTACGAGCGGGCGCAGTGGGCCGCGCAGCCAGGAGCGTATGGGCGCTCCGAAGCCAGCCTTTTTGCGCCACACCACATCTCGCGGCAAAAGTTTTTCGGCGGCGCGCTTAAAGATATATTTCCGTTTCAACCCGCGAAGCTTGAGAGAGGGCGGCATCCGCGCAGCCATCTCGACCAGCTCTTGATTCAAGAGCGGCACGCGCACTTCCAGAGTCGCAGCCATCGAGGTCTTATCGGTCGTCTCAAGATTCAGGCAGGGCAAAAACGTCTTCAAATCAACATAGAGCAGTTGATTCAAGGGCGCGACGTGTCTGACACGCGAGAAGTAGCGGCGGTGCTCGCGATAAGCATCCATGCCGCTCGTCGCCTCCCTCATTTCGTCTGTATAAAGCTGCTCTTTCGCGCCGTTAGTAAAATATGTGCCGTAGCCTAGGTATCGGTCTTCAAACTCAAGCGCGGCGCTTCTGGCAAACTTTTTCGCG
>JBKKAL010000255.1:0-57208 GCA_046714695.1 Pyrinomonadaceae bacterium | reverse complement strand
CTATTCGCGCTCCGGTTGAATGAGTTGTTAGGCCGCCGATTGATTTTTTCGCACAATCGCTATGATGGGTCTAACTGAAGATTGTCATCCTGCATCTTCTCTGGCCTCGATTGAATTGATCGCAATTTGCTTAAGCCTTTACACCAGCTCATAGCCAAGAGGACGGTTGGCGTTATCGAGCGCCAAGTATTCGTGGATGTCGAACGGATGCGTGCCGCCAGTGAACTTGTGCTTGAATAGGTCGGCGACGTGCGCCATCAGTTTGCCGTTCTCATCAATGTCAGCGTCGAGTATGAGGAGGTCGTTCCCCGAGGCGTCCTTGCCCGGTGCCATCGTCAGTTGTACATTCCCGTGATCCTCAGTGGATTTGATGCTGAACATTTTCGACTTCTGCACTTGAAAGACTGCCGGGATGTTGCCGAAGTGATTCTGCGCGGGCGTATTCTTGTAGGCCTTGAATTTGCCGATGTCGTCCTTTATGGCGCGAACAATCTCGCCCATCCTCGGGTTGACTATAGCGATAAACCGCTCCTTCCCGATTTCGACGACCTCGCGAACAAACGAGAACCAGGGCTCCTTAGCTTCAGTCGGCTCTTTCAGGTCTGTGAGTTTGGTGTAGAGATTCAGGAGCGCTGCCTTAGCGAAGACCTCCGTCTTCTCAGTAACGCCATTGTAGGTTGCCTCTGTAAACTTGCCGAGTAGTTTTCCACCTTTCACCTTCACCGCCGAAGATTTTTTCAGCACCTCTTTGAGCGGCAGGAAGTGGCTGGAGAGTTGATCCCATGCGGTGAAATCCGCCGACCACTTTTCAGGGCGGCGGAAGAGCGTTAGATTCCTGGCTATCGTCTCGCCATCGGTGAGTGTAAAGACGCCGGAACGGCGCATACGATAGCGCGGCGGCGTCACCTCACACAACAGGTTCTTCTCCTGCGGGAAGGCAGGAACGGAGAATCTGCGGGATGGTGGAAAGTCGAGGTTCGCGGCCGAGAGGATCGTCTTGTTGTCAGCTACCCGGACGAACCCGACCTTCACCTTCGACTCGTTGACGGGTCTGCCATGCACGTCCATCAGGCCAAGTTGGAAGAATCCCTCGTTACTCATCTTTTCCACTCCTATGGTTAGTCTCTTACGGCAAGGCCGCGGCGACCGCCTTTAATGCCTGCGCGGCAATTGTCAGTGACGGGTTCGTGGCGAGCGCGCCCGGAATGGCTGCCCCATCCACCACGTAGAGTCCCGGCAGCACGTCCTTCGATCCCTTCGGCTTGCTTCCATCGAAGACGCGGCCCAACTCGTCCACCACGCCGTCGAAGCTGGTCGGCGCGATAGGGCAGCCGCCCAGCGGGTGCGTCACTATCAGCTTCTTGTTCCCTAAGCCCTTCCAGAGCGGGAAAGGAGTGTAGCGCCCGCCCATCTCGGTGGCGAGCGCCTTCAAAAGGGTCTCGATCTTCTGGAAGACGGGCGTCTCGGCGATCTTTTTGTCCCAGTCAAGGTCGAGCCGGTCATTCTTGAGCGTGAACTTGCCGCTCGCGTCATCCTGCCCCATGACGTTGAAGAAGAATATGTTCGAGACCATCTCGCGCTCGGTCTGGTAGCTCTCCGGGTCATAGGTGTCCGGCAGGTGCGGGAAGAAGTCGCGCAGGTCGGGCGTTGCCATGTTGAGGAAGGCGAATTTCAGCCGTGCCTTCAGTATCTCGCGCTGCGCGAAGTTATCGAGCACATTAAGGGTCGTGCTGGCGATGGCCGCGAACATCTCAGGGATGGCCGAGTCCTCCACCTTGATGTGTAGGTTGTCTATCTTGGCGCTCACCTGACAGGTGTTGATGGGGCCGACCGTGCTGTGGACGGGCTTGGCCGTACCGACAACGAACGCGCCGAAGTCGCCGTTGCTGGAGAAGTGCGTGCCGAGCTTATCGGTGAGCTTGAGCCCGCCGCGGTCGCGCGAGCGCAGCAGTATCTCGGTCGTGCCGAGCGTCCCCGCGGCGAGGAAGACGAGCGGAGCAGAGACGGTCTTCTTGTTGTCATCGCGGTGGTCGCGGTAGACGACTTCGTAGCCGCCGGCGATCTGCTTGATCTCCCTGACCTCCGCCATCGGTGAGAGCGTTACGCCCTTCGCTGGATCGGCGAGCAGCTTATTGTAGAGCGTCTTACTGAAGGTGTGACGGGCCGAAGGGAGGCAGCCCAGAATGCAGCGCCCCTCGCGTTGGCAGAACGTGCCGACCTTTTTCGCGTCGCCGCCGTCGGGGCGGTGCGGGTCGTACTCGATCAGTGAGAGATCGAGCGGCTTCCAGGGGAGTTGGATGCCAAGCTTCGGGCCGGCGGCCGCCGCCGCGTCGCGCAGCACACGCGCCCGGTCCAGGTAAAGGTAGTCTTCGCCCTCCTGTAGGTTCGTCACGTCGCGCCCGGGCAGAGGTATCTTCGTGACGATGTGGTTGAGGCGGCCGCGGTGTTCCTCCATCCACTTGTAGGCCGCCTCGTAGTCGGCATCGATAAGGCCGAGGCCGATGCCCTGCAAGACCTCCGGGTGCGGCCGCACCGTGACGTTCGAGTAGATGAGCGAGCCGCCGCCCACCCCGCTCGCCGTCAGGATGTCGGCCTGCTTGAACATAGAATACTGGTAGAGGCCATCCTTATTGACGCCACTGCGAACGGCGGCGAAGAAGTCCAGAAGCCCCTGTCGGTGGTTCGGGCGCGTCCAGTACTGGACGGGGTGCTTCGGGGTCTGCTCTTTGGCCCACACAGGGATAGCCTTGTTCTTGCTCACCGGCGGCTTGCCGATTTTTGCGGGCGTGACCCACCATGTGCCGCGCTCAAGCATCAGCACCTTCTTCCCCTTCGCGGCCAGGCGGGTGGCAGCGACCGTCCCGCCGAATCCGGTCCCGATCACTATTGCGTCGAAGTTAAAAGGCATGGACTTGTCTCCTTAAATCTGCATCCTCTCCGCTTCGGGTGCATGAGGGCGAGAGAAACGCATGAGAAAAGGTCTCCGCTGGGTTTGCGCTGAGCAAGAAGGATAAAGGTTTCAGCGCGATTATCAATTGCGAAAGGCTCCGGCAGACCGAGTTCAGGCGGCTTCCGGAGTCGGGTCTAAAAAGTCAGTCCAGGGTTCATTGAGTCGGCACGTAACTTCGTGCGAAGCGCTTCCTGTGATGGACGGGCACAGCGCATTCAATGATCAGGAAACGAACCAAGCTATTGCTTTAATCCTCTTTCGGGCACGACATATTTGCGATCCCCCGCAGCAGATAGATGGTTTGCGCAAGTGTTTCGCCATATTCCGGTATTTTCTGAATCAGGGGTAGCGCCTCATCAAGGTCAGACTTCATTTCACTGTACATTCTACATGCCCCTTCTAAGCCCCTTCTTTCGGCACCTCTATCAAGCCCTTTCAAAACTTTCACTACCTCTGCGACCCTAGTGAAAGCCTCCCTCGCTTTATCGTCAGATGGGGTTTCATTACTCATCTCAGTCTCTCCTAGAATTAGTGAAATCAAAAGTATAACGACTGCTTTTCTATGGGAATTCGATCTGTAGCACAGGATGTATCTCTATCCCGTTATCTGCGCCGCCCCGCGCTCCGTGGGGTCTATCGAAGAACGGCACACCTACGAGCCGCACTTTCGTGTTGGTCTCCTGATACCTTCCTGTTACATTGAATTTCCCGTCGAAAGCTTCACGCACCTGCTCTATCTTCTGGCGAATAATTTCATTACGAGAGCGGACGCATCGCAGATTAACAATCTCCGCAACCATCGTGTTGCCATCGTCATCCTCTATGACGAGGTGATAATCTTCGTCAGGCTCGCGCTTGTAGGCTTTTAATGTCGCCTCTATTGCTACGATGGTGGTTTCGTAAGGTCGTGCTCGCCTGGTATAGGAAGACCGCGGAACGCTTCTCGGATTTGGGAATGGGAAGGGTAACTCCAGCATCTCTACAATAGTCTTACGGCGCGGTCTTTTGAGCCTCCCGTTAGAGTCGAAAAGATATTGTGCGTCCGGGTCTGAAGCGGTTTTGACAGGCCAGCGTTCAACTCCGCATTTGCATTCAGCCGATGGTGGTATGGCTAAGAACGCAGAAACGGCAAGGGTAACAATGAGTAAGGAGAAAAGGTGACGTCGTTTCATGAGGTACCTCCCAAAGGACGTGGCGTGAGACTTACGGCCCGGGAACTTATCATAATGAGAGCGGATTTGGTAGCATTATTTCAGAGGAGATGCAGCCATGGCAGTTGAATATGATCCTGAGACCTCATACGGAAAGATTGTTAAATATGACAAGAAAGACCCGGAGAAGTACGAGACTGTTGGTGGGTTGATACAAGGACGTGAATCAATCCTCAAGAAGCTACGTGAATTACAGGAGCAGGAGCCTAATCGTAAGAGGTGGGGATATTACTGGAAGTGGGTTAAAAGAGACGCCCGACAAGCAGGCAAAGCATCAAAAAAAGAGATAAGTCCAGATGAAGAGTGGTAATACAGGCGAAGGGCTTTGCAAATTTATTCAGGCGGAATGAATAAATCGCACAAATTATGCAGACTCTTTTGAATAATGGTTCAAAGCTAGTTTTACATAATTGCCGTTAACAGACTCAAAGATCTTTCACTTTCGATCTTTTATGAATTCTCAGATTGCGGACCTATGCTTCTATTAAAACAAAAGATATTGTTACATTTTTAAGTCCCCATTCGCGTGCCTATTTTAGGCTTTTTTATTACCTCTCTTACTCGCGCGAAGATTTAAAGATGGGTGGCGCTTACGCAAGACACGCACCATATGCTCCTTAGTGATGTGGGTATAGCGTTGCGTGGTGGCGATCGAAGCGTGACCTAAGAACTCCTGTACCACGCGAATGTCCACGCCGTTTCTCAGGAGAAGCGTTGCTACTGTGTGTCGGAGCATGTGAGGAGTCACGTGCCGCTTTATCCGCGCAGTCCGTCTCAGCCGGGCGATGACGTTAGTGATTCCCTGAGTTGAAAGTCGCCCGCCTAAAGCACTGATAAAGAGCGCTGGATTCTCTGTTTTAATGCTCTTACGAGCCTCTAAGTGCAAGCGCTGGATGCGCACCGTTTCCTCGTCTACGACGAAGGCGAGGCGATCTCTTCCACCCTTGCCCTGCACTCTGAAGATCCCCTCCCGCACGAAGAAGTCGCGTATATCAAGTGCTGATGCCTCGCCCACACGAATCCCCGTCGCAAAGAGGAGATCTATAAGGGCAAAGTCTCTGAGAGCGCGGTAGCCGTAGGACGAAGCTTTCCATTCATCATGAGTCTGCGATGTCGCCTCTGAACCACCTTGGATGGCTAATGTAGCTGAGTAGTCCTGCCAAGCTCGCTTCAAGAGGGCGCGCATCTCTCGCTCGGTGAGTGACCGTGGGAGTTGCTCCACCCGACCGATGCTTAGTTTCACCCTCCAGAAGGGTGATTCCTTTAGATCACCCTTGCGTACCCAGTAAGAACAGAAGACCTTCAGTACTACCATCTTTCTCCGGATAGATGCGGGAGAGTAGGCTTCCTCGCGGAGATGCGCTGCCCAGCGCTCAATAATTCCTCCGTCAAGCGCTGACAAGAAAAGCTCCTCGTTTGCAAACGCTCTAAACTGCGCCAGGTCTGAACTGTACGCCGCCTTGGTTTTCTTCCCGCGCTCATGTGTCGAAAAATAGCCACTCAGAAACTCATTGCTTGCTTGAATTAGTTGCATATTTTACGCAGAAGCAGAGTGCTGCCTTGTCCTCTTCAAAGTGAAAAAGCTTCTTGTGAGTAGATAAGTGGGTTGGACTTGGAACCTTGAGGCAAGTTTAATGATGAATGATTAAGGTTTCAAGTAAAATTATTATTGATCTTAGCAGCAAAGATTAACCTTGAAGTAATAAGTAGGAATAGAGGATAATCTGCGCGCAGTAAAATCTCATTGGGTAGTCTTCACTTGGTCTAAAGCCGCGAGCCTCATTCAAAAGAATTCTCAGCGGTAACTGCAACACCTCTGATTCCAGATAGTACATGTGAATTGTGAGGTGATTTTCTACTAACTGTCACTTTGGATAACTAGGAATTATGGTGAATCCGAGAAGTGTCGTCAACTCTCTTTCTTTGTCGCGGATTGGACTGGCGCTGCTTTTCGTGGTTTGTTTTCAAAGGCAAGCAGGCTTTCTCTATGTCTCGGTTGCACTGTGTGTGGTCGCGCTGGCGACGGACGTGCTCGACGGATACCTCGCGCGACGATGGCGGGTGGCTTCAATCCACGGCCGCCTTTGGGACAGCCTTGGAGACAAGTCGTTTTACGCGGCCATCATCCTCTCCTTCAACGCACAAGGCTTTCTGGGCCCAGTGGTCAGTTGGGCTTTGATTGTGCGTGAGGTCGCGCTCTACATCACGAGAGTGCTGTTTATCGAAAAACTGCCCAAAATTGAGCAGATACGGCCCTGGACGAACTGGCACGGGTACTTCATGTATTTAACGATTGTCCTCGGGTTGTCGCGGATGTACGCCGACATCCACGGTCTTTCATTCACGATTCACCCGTACATGCAAGCGTCAGCCTACGCCGCGCTGGCATTCGGCGTCGCCAGCATATTTTACTTCCTCAAACTCCGCTGAATGCTTTCGCCGACGGGCCAGAGCTTTAAGACGCCCGGAATCACGATGGCGCCCGCCTTGATAACGAAATTTATGATTGAAAGCGCACTTACTCTTCTCTCATAACAGTATTTCAATATTTCGAAGCTCAGCTTGTCGTCATCGTAGACTTTTTCCTTCACCTCGTTGAGAGACTTAAGCCTCATTGTCTTGATCGTTGCATAGACGTCTCCCAAGAAGATCCTGTTTATTACGACTAAGAGCACGGTGAGGGTGACATAGGCGATAACGTGTTCGGCATTCATTCTCTCAAATGTCTCGATGTGCATTGTAATTTGCAGATATACGAGCGCGGCGACGACGTTGAATACAATGTTTGCCTTATCCACAAACCCGAACCCGCCGCGCTGGTCGGGATTTAGCAAATCATACGTGAGCGCTCCATCGCGAGAGGATGCTATCCCCCTCCTCAACTGGATTGAGGAAGATATCATCACATGTGCCAGAAGCGGCAAGACGATCAACCACGTGTAGAGGTTATGAAGCCTGCTGGCAGTAAAGCTCAGTGGATGGTCCGGCGAGTCGAACACCTTTTGCCCCCACTTAACCTCTGGGTTATCTATAACATGGAACTTGACATTCAACAGCCAGGCTATGGCACCAACCACAATCATTAGATATACCCAGCGCCCATATTCTCGCTGCATCGTGATCATGTCCGTAAGGCCCGACAGCGCCTTTTTGATGGGCGCAGTTTTGGCGACGGCCTTGCTAGTCCCCATCGAACAGACGCTGTCGTAGTATTTCTTCGCCACATAGAAAAAGACGGCGTTACCGAGTAACGTCGAGAAGAGCCCGTAGTTGTTGAGTAATCCTATGCCTTGGCTGACGTGGAGCACGCCTTCCCTAGCGGCGGCTCCATAAAGCGCTGCGAAATCCACAAGAGCGAAGGCGATGCCAAAGGCGAGTAATGTCGTCGGGCTTCGGCGCACGAATTGTTCCGCAAGCGCTCTGACCGGATTCACCATAATTCCTAGTTATCAATACCTATAGATCCCCATAACACCAGCAATAACAAGCGTCTACGAAGCATTATTATGCTCTTATCAATGGAGATTCTTGATGTTTTTGCAAGCTAAATGAGGTGTTATTGATATGATCAAACATGAGTAAAAAGCGAACAGGCGCGTCAGCCATGGTGGCCTCGCGCCTGTTCAGTTTCCGGTCAATGTCCTCACCCCATCAACCGGGAGAGCGGAAAGATTTACCCTCCGCCCAGTTGTCAGCAGTTTACAAGCCGTTCTTCTCTTTCGCAACTAAAGTCCAAAATCTTGATGGATCCAATTCCTGCTCCTTTGTGAAACCAAGGAGCACGATCTGTTAGACAGTAGGCAATCAGAACGGATATTGATAACAGACTTTATCTTAATCCGTGAGCACTGGAAAGAGAATTCTGTGTCGATGGAAATTAAGTCTTTAGTCGAAAGCGCAAGGTGAACAAGTCCAAGGTAGTGGGTCATTTTCATTGTTGAATAGGAAGTAAGACTCAACAGAAGTACACACCTGCCATTCAAATCTGTCCTTTCTGGTAGACACCTTCGTCACCATCCAGGAAATTAAAGTCTCTTTATGCGCCTAAAAGCGACCGGATGAGATCGGCCTCGTGAAGGGCCTGAGTATTGCTATCTAATTATGGCGATAACTCCTCGCTCCCGCTGATATACGGAGACACTCGCTTCCGTGCAGCAGCCATAGTCCAGCATCTGGCGAGACTTAGCGACTCCCTCCTCATGCCACAGAGCTAAGATTGCATATCTCTATATTATGCCACATTGAAAATGACCCACTACCAAGTCCAGCAAACCATGGACAGCAACTTCAAGTGGGAATAGAGTGCGCGCGTAACCTCGCCGTCCTCGTTGTTCCTGCTAACTGATTACTCGTTAGCCTCACGTTCTCTGAATAGTAAAAGTGAGCCCTGAGATGCGTTAGATCGCTCTTGAGCAGTAAATTACTGCTATTGGAGGTATCGATAATGAAACGGCTCCTCATCGTTATTCTCCCCGTTCTCGTCATGGTTGCTTTAGCGCTCGGTCAGCGTACTGCCGTGCCCCCATCCCAAGACTTGGAATCGGAGTTCCGACGTCTCGTCGCTATTCAAGCACGCTACGAGGCCGCGATTCTTGGCACACCCGGAGTTCGCGCCTTCGGCATAGGCAAAGAGGGCAACAGGTTAGTCTTTCACGTTTACGTGGCAAGGGAGACGCAAACACCTATCCGTCTTCAAGAGCAAATCGAGAACGTGCCGGTACGGAGGATTCTCATCGGCCCACTACAAGCTCTCGGCGCGCAGATGGGCACATCCACGAGCAACGGTATTGGCTGCGTTGCCGGAACCCTCGGGCTGCGCGTAGTCGATGCGACGAATCCCACTACCTCTGGCTATGTGACAAACAACCACGTTGCCGCAGGGGGAGGATCGGGTCTACAAACGACCTGCCCTAACTTGGCACCTATCGGTGAGAAACAGTATTCGCCGGGGAAGATAGACAACCAGTGCAGCGTGAAAACGGAGATCGGTAAGCTGAACCGCTTCGTTCCAATCAACCTCTCCCCGACGACGGTGCCCAACTACGTGGACGCCGCGTTTGTCGAGCACAGCGGCGACAATACGGATGAGACGACCGCCTGCGGGCTCTGTTACCCATCGACAACAATAATTACGCCTCTTAAGGCGCTCGGCCAAGCCGTCGTCAAGTGCGGACGTACGACGAATCTCACCGGCGGAGCCGTGACCTCGATCAACATTACGACCGGCCCAATCGAGTACCCCTGCGGGGTAGCAACTTTTAAGAATCAGATTATCGTGTCGGGCACTTCACCATTCTCGGATAATGGTGACTCCGGCTCCGCCGTCTATGCCGCTGACGGCAGTGGAATTGTCGGACTGCTTTTCGCCGGCGATTCTAACGGAGACTCGATCGTCAACCCGATAGCCGATGTCTTCTCGTTGTTGAACGTCACGCCCAGCCTCGGCGCGCCAACCTGCACGCAAAGCACATCCGGCATAGACAGTAGCTACGGCGGCCCCGGCAACACACGGCTCCCACGTATCTACAGCTCGCCGTACGGGGCTCCGCTTGAGACGCTGGTCGCCGAGGGCAGCACCTTGCTCAAATTCAAGTCTCACGGGGGGACTGGGCAAAATCTCTTCGGCATAAAGAAGTCCGGCGGCACTTGGTCGAATCTACCCTGTTACAACCACCTTTTGGGCTCGCAACAGTTCCCGTCCGAGATTCGGGACGTGGACTTCATCGGAGGCTTTACTTTCGTCTCGCTCGCCGACGGGCGCATTGTCAAGGTCAACGGCACGGGCGGTACAGGCCAGAATATGTTCGCCATCAATGTCGCCCCGGGCGGCTTCACAGGGCTTTCCGGATATCCGCACTACGTCGGCAGCCACAAGTTCCCCTCGGGAATCGCCAGTGTTACGGACTTCGGCGGCTTGGTGATGCTCATTAGTTTCAACGACGGCCGGATACTCAAGATCGCAGGGACCGGCGGGACCGGCTTGAATCTCTTTGCCATAAATGACAATGGCACTTCCTACAGTGGACTGCCCGGCTATCAATACTATGTTGGCGATCAAAATCTGGGGTCCGGAGTGACAGTGGTTGCGACGAACGTTCCCGGGGTCGCGCTTTTCGTTGCGACGGCTAACGGGAAGGTGCTGAAGGTCAGTAGCATAGGCGGGACGGGGCACAATATGTTCGCCGTAACGCCAACCAGCGGTGGTTATAATCCCGTGAGCGGCTATAACTACTATGTGGGCGATCAGAAATTCTACGCCCCCGTAACCCAAATCTTCGGCACTCAGTCGGAAACTATCCTCGCGCTCGCCGACGGGCGCATGCTGAAAGTCAACGGCAACGGCGGGACGGGCCACAACATGTTCGCAGTCTACGAAAGCCTCACCTCGTTCGCGGGCGTCCCCGGTTACAACTACTACGTCGGCGACCAGAAGTTGAGCACTCACGCGACGGCGATGGCATTCATCAACGGAAATCTCCTGGTAGGCTTTGCCGACGGGAAGATGCTGAAGGTCAATGGTACAGGCGGGACAGGGCATAACATGTTCGCCGTGCAAGAGACGGCGAATGGATTCACCACTCTCTCCGGTTACAACTATCTCGTTGGCTCAACGAACCTCGGATCACCCATCACCGAAATAATT
Organism: Pyrinomonadaceae bacterium; assembly: GCA_046714695.1. GTDB lineage: Bacteria > Acidobacteriota > Blastocatellia > Pyrinomonadales > Pyrinomonadaceae > DASQYE01. The sequence continues at coordinate 46,404 of JBKKAL010000255.1, read as the reverse complement.
AATACAGGTAGCCAGAGCTGGATCGGCGTGGGCAATGGCAAATTGCTGAAAGTCAACGGCAACGGTGGTACCGGATTTAACATGTTCGCCGTTGCACAGAACCAGACCGATTTCTCCGGCCTCTGCGGTTATTCGTACTTCGTCGGCTCGCAGGGCCTCAAGTGAGCCTCGTTGTGTACACGTCCGATCTGGACTGATGCCTTGAACCATCAGGGTGTCTCAGAGCAGATCCTGAAACCCTAAACGATTACGCGCGCCCAAGCGGTGAATAAGTGTTACGGCAGCCTGCCTGGCGGCCTCATCCGCGCTGTGCCGCGCGGCGGCGATGATGCTCCTCGCTGAACCGCTCCAGGAGTTCATGCCCCAACCCTCTTTATCTCCTTCAACCATATAGCCGAAACATTCGACCGCAAGTTGGGGATAAGCGCTTGAGAGTTCTACCAGACGCTGGACCACAAAGTAGTCGGGCTCCGCTCGCTTGGATAGTTCGAGGGCATTCCTTAGTTCGGTGATGGCCCAGGGGTCATCGAACTTCTCGGAGTAGAACAGGTATCCGAAGGCAGTCATCTCCTCGGTGTGCAACTCGGGAGCTGCGCGCGCAATGCTCAGCCGTTTCTGCCAGAGGGCTTGGAAGCGATGTATTACTTCAGGAGGGATTGGCATTTTCGACTCATGAAAGTTGTAGCCGACAGACCACAGTGCGTGACCGCATAGCCTGTCAGATGCTTTAGCATAGAAGCGCGCCAGCAGCCCTCCGGGCTCATCCAGGTCTAATTTCCCGCGCCCGTAAAACATCATCAACTGTTGAGCAAGATGTTGATTGGGCGAATGCGTGTGATGACCCTTCCTCTTTGTCCCCTCACCGATCCGCTCGACCGCGTTCTCGTACTCCTTTCGCAGCACGTCAAAAATGTTGTTGTAAGCTCCGTTAAAGGTGATGTACGTCTCCCAGGCCGCATCGCGCAGGTCGCGCAAAGTTTCGTCTGTCGGAAAGATCTTCGAGAGGTTCTGCTGTACCCAATTCTGATCAAGCATGATGAGCCACGGGAGCCACTGGCCATAGACTGAGCGGATCGCCCGCGACGGGTCATGCTTCGGATCGAGGTGATGGTCAAGAGTCTTTCGCACCTCAGGCATCTCGTCGAATCCCCGTGCAACTCGCTCCTCACCATCTGGCTCTTCTTTGAGGTGTCGCTGGACCCACAAGGCGTAGTTTATGGCCGAATGTATTGCCCTGCCACGAATCGTATTGACTGCATATTGGGCGGGGTCCATTTCCGGCCCTCCCTGCCGCTCTTCGTCTTGCGGGGACGGGTGAGGATCGTCAGTAAACGGTTTTAAGAGCCTCCAAGCAGATGTCCGGAGGGAGAAAGGGATTTCAGCGGTGCCTTCCTTGAAACCGGCCGACAGCAACTCGGCGATGACCGCTCGCGCCCCCAGCCAGTCGCGATCTTCATCAGGAGATTGATTCTCGCGCGCTACTCTGTCTCTGGGCTGCTTGATCACCCAGAGACAGAGTATGAATACCGGTGACCAGTCGAACGATGTCTGCTGGCTGGTAGCGGCGTGAATGCCAGAGAGAAAAGAGCGCACATAGGTCGGGGCAAGCCCCCGAAAGCTGATTGCTTCCCTGGCGAAGCGCTCAGATTCGGATGTGACCAGTGAAGTAAGTTCACGGCCGAGGCCTTCGGGCGTGTGGCCAAAAGGATCATCGGTGGGTCGCTGCCAATCTGCCAGAAAGGTAACGATCTCCTTGATGCTCATGGTGCGCAGTTCTTCCGTGCTCTTAGGGCTCCCGAAGCCGAATATCATCTGTGGAGGCGGAGAGTTGTACTCGGCATGCTTCGGTTCCTCCGTCTCTTCAACCCAATGGTCGTATCGCTCCCGCCAGCCCTCAGGAAGAACGTCGTGCAGTGGCTTTAAGAGTCGTAGCTTTCTGAACTTTTCACTCTTTTCAGCTTCCTCGTCAGTCAGACACACATCATCCAACCTCTTGCGCCGCTCCTTCACGACATCGAGACTCGATCCTTCATCAATCCAACCGAGAATCTGATTTTGTTGATCTTCTGACAGCTCCTTAAAGTGATCGCGCATGAGCAGGATATACTCGTGCCACAATTCGCTCTCATCAAAGTTAGCTCGGTTCATTAGACTATCAACGATCAGGTTTCCTGCGTTATTAGGTGAAAGGCGAATCAGGTAGAGGGCCATGCGCTTGAAGATGAGCCAGCGACGAGCTTCCAGGATACTGACGAGCACGGGCACCTTATCAGGATTAGCTGTGGCGATTTGTTCTATGGTCTTTCGAACAGCTGAGACGAGATAGTCTTTGACATCATCGTGGGATCGGTTCTCGATATCGCGACGCCATATGGAAGAATGATCATTCGTCTCTTCCGGCCCGGCGTGTGCTTGGTAGAAGTTAATGGCGGTTTCGAGGAGGTCACAAAACATCTCAAGCGTAAGTGTGCCACCCTCTGCCACGAGCGAGGGCAGCGCTAATGCAAGAACTCGCTGATAGTCCCATCCTTCAAGGCGAGAAATCGGATCACTATGAAAATTCCAGATAGGGTCTTCGTCTTCTGTGGCGCGAGGGTTTGGGAGTACAGCAAGAACTGAACGGGCGAGTTTGAGAGCTGCGTCCAGCTCACCGCCAATCGCCAAGTGAGCCATCAGTTCACCCAGTTTTTCCGGCAGCAGATGGAAGAGATGTCTTTGATTCCCAATCCATTCAGCCGCTTTCTCGGACAGCTTTGCCGCCTTCGCCGCCGGAAGCGCCTTCGCGATGTCCGCCAGGTCCATCAGGATGGCGATATTCTCCGTCTCAATCTTGAGCGCTATCTCCAGCACAGTCTGTTGGACGCTGGCGTCGTCAGATGCAGCCATACGCACGAGGTAGCGTGACTGCGGCCACGGTGGGTAGGTAGTTCTGATCCCATCCTTTACAACTTCATTGATCGGTTCCTGCGGATGGTCAAATATTTTCTGGGCTCGAAGCGGTCTCAGCCAGGCCGGATTATTATTCTGTTGGAAGAAGTATCCGTAAATGGCTGTGTTGTTGGGCGCATACAGTTGTAGTCTCTTTGCGTGCTCCCTGGTAGGCTCTTTTATAGTCAGCAATGCATCCAGAAAAGGGAGGGACTCCAGATAGCGTGATTCGAGTCTGTCGAGTACTACAGAGAGAATATCCGTCGTTTGCTTCCAGAATTGACGATATTTCTCATTGACGGGTCGCGGCGGGGCCAGATTGTCGCGGTGAGCGCGCGATTGAATAGTACCTGCCAGCTTTAACCAGGCTACTGCGATTGGATCACCCTCGGGAATATCTAATCCCTTGAGTACGGCTTTAATGTCGTCCTTATGCCCCTCTCCAGCTTCCCCTTTTGGCTTCTCTTCTTTCTGGCCCTCCGGACGGTCTTTGTAAGGCTCCAGCGCTGCGCGCATTGAGCTTTCGAGCTCGCGGATGAGGTGTGCCACCAAGTGTGTGGTGGACTCAAAAGGCGGATCCGCCGCCATGATCCGGCAGGCATCCCGATAGAAAGGAGCTGCTGCCGGGCTGATCATCTGTAACAACTCGTGAACGCGCTCTTGTCGTGGGTCGCTGAAGTGAAATGGCTTTGGGCTACTGTTTTCTGGCTGCACTGTAACTTCCTGTTTACCGCCAAAGGTCTTGCGTCAAATCGGCATCCATGTCCTCGCCGCGTGCGTAGCGATCATAGTCGTTGGCCATGCGTTCTAACATTTGACTGGTGCGTGGCCAGTCGTCTCGAAATTTCAGGGCATGCTCACGGTATTGGGCCGCAATTGCTCGCTCTTGAGCGCCCCCTTCTGTTAGCGTACGAGTGGTTACGCCCCGGTTATTATAGGTCCCGACCTCGAATCCTCGCTCGAGTTGTTCGCTTTCAATCTCTTCGATCACACGGCGGACGGCTTCATGAGGCCATAACTCATCGGTCCCTTTTGGAGAGTGAGAGAGCAATTGTCCGATTTGCTGTTCACCGATAATGCCGCGCCCACAATCATTAACCAGTGCTGCGGCTTGTGCGACCCATGCGGATAATTTCCCTTCGTCAATATTGCCTTGCTCATCACTTCCTGGCAGCGTTCGCCATAGTCTCAGCACGTCGTAGGCCTTAGTGTTACGATTCAGTTCTTCTTGTGATAGTTCTCGTGGTTCTTCATTCTCTCCCCTGTAGACCAACTTCACGAGGTCACAGAAGAACGAGGGATTCTCATTCAAACTTCTCATCAATGCCTTTGGCTGGTATTCGGAGTACTCAAGCCATGAAAGGAAAAGCAGCTCAAGTCGCCCGAGACGATCGTCGTCGATCTCTTTTGATGCTTCTATAATTCTGAGTAGGTGGGGTATGTCGTGAACTAACTGTGTCCAGTCAACTTGCTGTACCTTATCCTCGCTTGTCGCCATTTCCAGCATATCCATGATGAATGAGGGAGGAAGTTGACTTTCTTTAGAGTAAGATTGTCCTGTAATGTAATGAATTGCTTCCGTAAGGCGTCCATGATTGGCTAAAGACGTGATAAAGTGTTGAAGGTCACCTTCTGCAAATTCTCCATGGCCCCAGAATCCAACTCTGGCCCAATATAAGTTTTCCACTTCTACACCTGCCATCTTCACTAAATCCCAGGTGCGCTTCTCGGATACCAGGCATAAGTAAAAATTCGCCTTTTGAATGGGTGTTCCCTGCGTCACAACAGAGCTGTTCAACTTGTCTTGGAGCCAATTAGTATCGCTGGCTAAACGTCCTTGACTGTAACCGTGACCTAACAATACAAGGTTGCTTTCGGTAGCTCCTAAAGTCTGAGCCAGGAAATCATTTTCTTGTGCTCCTATGGACAGAAGAACACCTAAGGTCAGGCCTACTAAGTGAGGATCTCCGCTCTGTTGCGCCAATCGCAAAATATCAGGTAAAACACCCGCATCGTAAATCTCGCGGATTGATTGTTTTCGGATGCTCTCGATCTGCTTGTGTCGTTCTTGCCTATCTTCGGTTTCCGGCAACATAAAGTGGGCTGGATGAGAAAACTGCCAAGCGTAGCGCGATACTAAGTCCTCAGGTTCTAAGCCAACGTAAATCTGATGCAATTGGTCAATACGTTCTTGCGACATCGACCAATTTGCCTCTGGGTAAGACATATGTCGGGAAAGAATCTCACGTAAGCTCTTTCGTAAATTTGCGCGTAATTGTTCGCTGCCTTCATCCTCCTTTACCGCTGTGAACGTTTCCTTCATCTTCTCTATGAGAATTTTAAATTGCTCATCCGGCAGGTCATCAACCAATGCAATAAGCGAGATCCATCGCTTCTCATTAATACCCACATCCTCAACCAATCGTAGAACGAGATCCCGAACTGCAGAGCGAACTTCTGCCCATGTAACCGGTTCCCAAGTATCAGTTCCCCACTCTCTCCAATCCGGTGTGTGTGTTTTGTGGACAGTAGTGTTCAGGTGTAGTTGAGGAATAATCCCCATCATCAAATTCCACGCGACATCTGTCTCCTGTTTGCGGATCTGATCAATGGTTTTAAGTCGTTGCTCGGGCGTAGCTTTTGTGCAGGGATACATGGTGAGGAAAATACTATGTATGCTGCTGTGCGGGCGATTTCCCCATCTTCCGCCAGGATCAAGCCGCGTCAGGTGAGCCAATAGCATGGCTGCTCTCGAAAAATACTGAGGCGACCAGGCTAACAGCTCCAACGCCCACAACAGACCAGTATGCTCTGGCCCTCCCCAATCCGAGTCTTCCTGATGAAAGAGACTAACCGCGATCGGCTGTTCTCCGGTAACGATAGACTCCACAGCATGTAAGAAGTTACCAGGGGATGCCTCCGCCAATGACACCAACACTGTGCCCAAGGTGGCCCACGGCTCCCAACCAGTTACATCCTTAAAGAGCTTATAAACGATTCTATCTGCCCAATCTTGACCTGTGCCGGCGTCACCTAATACTGCGAGATCGCTGCGTGCCGCCATGAGTGCCAGTGTTTCAGCTATACCAGCGCGTAGGTGGTTCGAGTGGGAGACTTGTTTGCCCAGAAATGATGCTACTCGCCGTTGCTCAACAGCGAGTTCGAATTTGGGATCAGTCTGTCCAAGAACTTCAAGTGCTGCCTCTTCTAAACGACGTAGGTCGTCACTCGTGAGAAAACGATACAAGAGAAGCCACGAGTCCTCTTTGGAAACGACCAGCCAAACATCTCCAACACGACGTATGAACGGATAAGCAGTATTGGCCCAACGTAAGAGGACCTCGTTAACTCGACTGTATTCACAACCCGCTAACCGAGCAATTATCCCCCGGTCAGCTTCGTTTGAATCATGCCAACGACCAACTAAAAGAGCGGGTAAGAGCGCGTGGGCCTCGGAGGGTTCAGCCCACTTTGGTACAAGAAGCGAAGGGTTAATTGCTAATCTGCGACGAAGTGCGGACAAACTCCTTCTGCCAAGGGTTGCCAAATCTCCAACTTGATGTCGAGGAATCTTCATTTCCTCAAGAGCTTGATGTACATCATCCCTATGCGGGCGATTGAGGGCGACATTGGCGGTAGTTGCAGCTTCGCTCAACCCGAGAGGCAGCAATACATGGTGTCCCCTTTGAACAGCAGAGGCAACAAGGCTTCGATCTCCAAATGTGGGGATCAAAATGAGCGGGTCTGGACATAAGCCGAGCCGTCGCCATTCAACTTCATTTTCGACTACTACGGAACGCTCTAATACTGTGGTTTTTATCTCTTCCGGTAAAAGCTGGACACACGCGGCTAAAAAAGCGACGGCTTCGTCTTGAGTTTCAGCTTGCAGGCTAAGGCAGGACGGTTGTCCTTGAAGCCACTCAGAAACCCTGTTTACTGCTTCTTGTCGCCCGGCAATGACGAGTGCGGGAGTGGTCTGTGGCTGAGTAACTGATATCCATTCGCCCCAGTAATTGGCAATATCAATCGCGCCTTCCGGTCGTTTTCCTAAAAGGATAGAAGCCCAAATGTGTACCGCTGGTGCGATTTCGAGAAAAGCTTCAATGTCATCCGCATCGTATGCGCGCACGTCAAGCCATTTGCCTTCTTTAACCTTTTCTTTAATCCAATTATCCTTGCCTCCCCAACGGCGTGGCGTGACAAAAATGAAAGTAGTCTTCCTCGGATCAATTTCGCCGGGATTAGCAGTTCGTTTTTCATAGTCGTCGTCGGCCTTGCTTTTTACATTACGATCAACGCCCAATTCCCAAACGGAAGTTCCAGCTGGAACGAAGTCATTTCCGATTTCTACTTCTACGATGCCGTCCCACCCTCCCATCTGCACGCTTTCGTCGGAGGGAAAGTTCAATTTCTGTATGTTAGCGACCGTTGCGCGAATTAAGCGACGCATTAACTGCGGCAACTTATTCTGAGATTCTCTGCGGCTGGCCCAAAGGTGCAAGTCAGTGTTATTTATTAGGGTAGCATGTGGCATTAGGAAGATCTCCAAATGTAATTCTATCTGAATTCATTCTTACTCGTAATTGCCCGTGTCTTATCAACACCGCGCCTTCAAGTATTCAGATACTCAAAAATTCCAGACACCTAACATGCGAGAAGTTATTCCCAAAAATCTCTGTCTTGGCACCTTGCACCAGAGGCTTAGGCGTGAGTATATCCGAGATGGCAAGTAGCTTGATAAGACGGAGTTTCTTCTCAATGTCCTCTTGCCATTGCTCGCTCCCCTTTAACAATCTCGGCCGCCTCAAGTCGCCGGAATTTTTGCCGAGTCCAGTTATGCAAGAGCCTCTTGATCCAGAGGGCTGCCGATAATTTGCACGACGATTAAGGCGAGGTGGGTACCCATCATCAGCCATGACGGAAGAGGAGTCCACGGCGGAATGCAGAGCACGAGCGCTGAAACCACCTCAGCAAAGCTGATATGACGTTTGGCTAACCGGTGATGAAGCAGATGGAATGCCTGCACAATCAGCAGCGCGAGGTAAGTATATTCTGGAGTCAGCATCAGTGGCATGCTCCTTCATCGCAACAGGTCTCGCCCTGTAGGGCCTCGATACCTTCCTTAGCTATTAAATGTAGCAAGCTGATCGAATCACGCAAGGCAGTTATTCAAAGTGAATTTTCTTTGTATGTTCCATGAAAAGTAGTATCATCGGCGCAAGAATTTGGGTCGGAGGTTGTATGTTTATGAGATACCAGAATCTGACAGAGCTTCCTGGTGGTGGACAAGGGAGGATATTTCTAGCAGATGACATAATCGGAAACAAGAAAGTCATCATCAAGACTGTAAAGCACGACAATCCAGGTAATCGCCGCCGCTTACAACGCGAAGCTCGACTACTAGAAGAACAGAAAAGTAATGCTTTTGTTGTTCGCTTAGAAGCTGATTATTCTAAAAGTTCGCCATCATATATAGTCCTCGAATTCTGCGCCGGTGGCGCTTTATCAGAGTGGATATTAAAGCGCCGACCAATCCGAGATGTTGTTATAGCTATGCAGCACGCAGTATTAGGACTTCAAGGCATCCACATCAGAGAGGGTTTCCACAGAGATATTACACCGAGAAATATCCTGGTCTCGTTTGATCCTGATGGTCGCTGGAGGATCAAGCTAATTGACTTCGGATTAGGTCAAACACCGAATCCTCAATCAGGAAGCATGACTCGAAATTTTGGAGGTACACCGGGCTATATTGCACCGGAAGTTGAGGCTGGTGATGATTACACTTGGCGGGCTGATATTTATTCGTTAGGCGTGGTGTTTCGGGAACTCTTAACTGGCCTCAAGACGAAACCAATATTCAACTTCAATCCGCCACCTACTGAGCTTACGAAACTAATAGATGGGATGACCGAACAAGATCCACTGAAGCGGCCAAATACTCAGTACATCTTTCAGCAGCTTGAAAGCTATCTCAATAAGTCAGTCGAGCAACCCGTTCAGCTTCCTCAAAAACAAGGAAGCGGTTTGGGCTGGGCGCTTCTTGGGATTCTTGGTACGGTAGCGACTATTGCAGCAAATGCCAACTCTTATGACGAAAATGTAGGACGCTATCGAGACTCGCATGGTCGTTTCAAATCAGGAATGTTTAGTTAATATCTAAACGGAATTCGTGAATGACGACCGGCGAGTGTAAAAGCTCGCCGGTTTTGTTTTGGAAGGAGTAATGCCATGCAGTTAAGGACTATCGAATTATTTAGAGATCCCACACCTAACGGAATTATTAATCAGAGATACCTTTCTAGAATGACGCAGCTTGCAACGCTGACGGATTTACAACACGAAGAATTGGAGCAGCTTTTAAATCTCTTATTACTTGTATCTAAAAAACTCGTTGCCGTCTGGAATCACTCTCATCGGTACATAGAAATTGAGGATAGTCTAATGGAACAAGCGGAAGCTTCTGTTCCATTAGACCAGCAACTAAAAATCAGTTATTCGCAAGATTTGTTTCTAGAGTTTGATGAGTTTCTAGTTCAGGTAAAAAGTACTCTGGACTATCTTGTAAGAATCCCTGTTCCGGTTATCGGTAGAAGATGGAATTTGCAGACCTTCGGAGAAAAGGGTGGTGCGGTAGTAAAAGCTTTACGCAATAACATTCCAGATCAATGGAAGGAAAAGGGGGCGTGGATGATTGAAACTGTAATCAATCCTCACCGGCCTTGGCTAGAGGCATCAATATATGCACGGGACATGATTAACCACTGTAAAGATGGAGGATTTAGGTTTGAAGCGTTTATTGTTGGCAAGTTTATAAAAGATGGTGAGGAATATATTCATGTCCCGCAAATGGAGGATGGTATGACAATACGAACAATTATTGAAATAACTTGGCTAAATCTACTCTCATTGGTCGAGGATTTTACTGCCAGTTTTCTTGGGTTCAGGATAAGGCATGAGTTCGTGATCTTTCATGGGAAATCAGAGCCTGATTCCGTAAGCTCACCTTGGAACGCGATGACCAGAGAAAATTTTGAATTAATGAGACAGCGAGATCCAAGTATTAGAAAGGTATAGGCGCAATCCACTTTATTAGGATTCTGTAAATTATCCCCAGCTTTACTCTGAATGTTCCATGGACCACTTTGTATCATGTCGAATATATTTCCAAGCCCACTCATAGCCAGAGTAGTAATCCAGAAGCCATAAAAGGTCTCGAACAGCCCAGAGTATATCCCTGAGTGTTTCGTATTTAAGCGATTCCACTTTACTGTGAACAGCTTTATTCCGAAGCTCTACGCCTTTTTTTAGTTCATCAATAATACTTTTCGGGGGTGGAAGTACCTTACCCTGAACAGTATTTTTTACCGGAAGTGTAGGAAGATATTCTAGCAGCATTTTGATAAGCGGTGGTGAGGGTAAATTGTTAATCAACCAATCGGTGTGCGGAGCTAGAATGGAAATGCACTGCTTGAAGCCGACCTCGGCAGCAGCAATCCCAAGGATTAAAGCACTGCGTGGGCTATCTGGCCGTAAATTCATAGCCTCATACAAGAGTTCATGTCCTAATGGTTCTTGAATATCATCCCTGACAAGTTGCTCAACATCCGAGCGAACATCATCCGGCACTTTTAACATTTCAGTGAATTCGAATGGCTTAGACTCCTCAATAATCTCTGGTAGATAATGCCACGCTGTATTATCGAGAGACCATTCCAAGGCTCCACTTCTTCGAAGTGGCTGATGTGGGCCTGATGCGCTGCCTCTCCAACGTAATGTTCTAAGAAAAGTGTCGGTGTATCCTAGTAGTTCTTTGCTTATTTGTTCAGTGAATACTTGTAACGGTTTAGGTAATATTTTTGCTACGAGTCTGTATCTCTGTTCAGGTTCTCCTTCCTCAGAATGTTTGACCTTTATTGTGCCGTCCATATTAAAAAATTCGTCACCTTCAGGAAAAGTTTCACTTCCCTCCGGCAGGCGATGCTGAGCGAGACTTTCAAACATCGGAAGCACTTTTCGTGGCACGTCTCGTTCCCAAACAACAGTAACCATGAAGCCACTCATAGGATGAACTTTAACAATTTCCAGTTCATCTTCTGTGAGGCTCCGCAGTGTTATTTCATGGGCAATGTCTGGGTGTAAGACGGCTGGATTATCCTTGAAGTTATGAAAGATGACTTCAGAAAGATTGGTGTATTTGAAGAACATACCTTGATTAGACCCACATCTAGGTGTGATTGAGTTCACCAGTGAACTTGAGCCTTACATCCAAGGCCATACTTGTCGTTTCTTAATTTTTTGCCCTAAGAATTGTTCTGCAATATCCTTTTCATTGGCCCTGATCGCATTTTGAAGATCATCTTGGTTACAGTTGAAGAACATCTCACGTCTAAGGTTAATTCCGGCCCCGGCACTATCCGCTTCCACTTGTTCCGTCCAAAACCAGAACCTAGAGTCCACGCATCGGAGAAACAGACGGTGTGAAGCCCAAGCGATTGTGTCATCGCCTGCTGTCATGAAGCGGGTAAACCAGTATTTCGCCCAACTATTTCTGTATCGGCGCTGTTCTGCTGTTTTGGCGAGCTCCCCAGGCCAAGTATCAGGCTGACTTTGCACCAACTGCTGCGTCGTTTCGAGCGATTCTGGATCATCTAAGAACCCTGATAATACTATTGCCCGCGCCTTATCAAGGGGCGCTGTTGAATGTAATCGCTCGTTGATGTATGACCTGAGCCAATCCCCGCCTGTACCGTTCTGTGCAAGCAGTGTGATTCTCATCAAATCTTGATCTGTGTCACAACGCTCCAGCTCTCGCTGCCAAGCGTTTTTTACATTCTCGCTCGGAGTAGTATCAAACAGAGCGAAATCAAGCAAATCTAACTGAGTATCGTGGTCGATTATTCGTATTCGAGTGTCTGTTTCCTGAAGACGCGAGAATAATTCGATACCTTTATCTGCCTGCTCTTTGAGAAGCACAGAACAAAGCGCCGAATAGAAGGAGCTGCCACGGCGGATGGTTTTATTCGGAAGTGCAGAGGAAATCCATTTGGCTACCAAATCCGGGCACTCTTCTATAACTTTATCCAGCGTCTCTTCATGGAAGTTTTGCCCGAACCAAGAATTGCCGGCAGTCTTTTGCTGCTCAATTGCTTCACCGATTATATCCCAAAGCTTCCGCTGTTGATCCACTGCTGCATTAGCATTCCAGTTTGCCAAGTCGGGGTTGCCACTCTCTTCCATCCCACCCCACGTTGAATTGGGATCCAAGAAGGTAATAGAGCTAGTGGAATAGTCGTTAGCCAACTTGCGCCGGTTGACGCGCTGGACATCGCCTGACGCACTCGATTCCACATCAAAGGCGGGTAAATCTATAGGAAGATCAGGGCCGTTCGTTCCTATCTGTAACATTAATTGGTGAATAAGCGCCGCATAAGTTTGTACTTCGTGCTGCTTATACCCACGGTGCATGATGGCATAGCCAAGGTAGTTTGGAGGCACTCGACGACATATTTCATCAAAAGATAGGCTCTCCCCATACTCACAAAGTATTAAGCTGCCCCAGTGATTTTGAAATCCATCATCCGATGAGTCCCAATGCCATTCGCCTCGAACAACGCTGTTGATGGCGCTCTCCTCTTTTGTACGATAGACAAGTTCTAAAACCAGTGAGCGCACGAAGGCATGCTCGTGGTTGAGTAGTGGCACGATAGAATTATTTAGCAAGTCGTGCGGAATAGTCTCAGGATGCACTGTCAAAAACCATAAGGTGCGCGCAAGGGCTTTAGCATCTGTAACGTTCTCAAGTTGAATGCGGACAAGCTCCCATTCTTTAACCGGTAAGAACTCATGTTTATAATTGCTTAAGTCGACTGATCTCTCGGGACGATGGAGTAGTGCGGCTAGTTGAGCATCACCATCCATATGAGCAAGGACGACTTTGAATATAAACATTTCCGCATCTTTCTCATCTTCGCCCCAGTTATCTACGCCAGACACGAGTTCATCCCAAGCGGACCGCACTATCTCATGCTCTTCTTTGTTTAGAATTAGATAATGCTTCACTAGACTGATGCTAAGCTGTCGCTGCGCAATACCTTGCCGCTCAGTGATCTGTCGGGCTACAAAGCGGATCAGGGCGGCGAGGGCCTCTGGAGCATACGCCGCCAGTGCAGGCTCATACGTCTTTAATTCATGATCCGACGCGGTTGTGCCTAACACCACCCATAGGTTATGAGTGTCAATCGTGTCAGTCAGCGAGCCAAATTGTGTTCTAAGCAAATCGGGAACTGGTAAATCGGGGTTGACGCAAAACCGCTCAATGTGCCTAGCCACCCCCCGAATGGGCAAATCCTCTCTTTGAAGACAAGTAACGCAATCCTCCTCACTCCAGGCAAAACCGGAGGTACAGGGATCCTGCCGGTGGTGGTCTATTAACGAGTCTGATGGGAGAGTATCACTGGGTATTGTATCTCGGAGACTAGCTGCTTCCTTACCACCTTCAAAGGACAGTAGACGGCGTGCGACCCGCCGGGTCACAGTATTGTCGACCGTAAGGAGTTGCTCCACCTCTTTACTCAAGTCCGGCCATATATTCTGCGGTGATGTAACTATTATCCAAGCAAACAGCTCGTATTTGTCCGGCCGCCCCATGAAAACTTCAGCTAGACAGCCAATAGTGAGGGCGCGAATAAATTGATTACGAGGCAGATGAGAAATGATAGCGAGGGCTACTCTACTAAGACGCAACTGGCCATCATCATCAATAACTGTTAAAGGGTAGCCGGCAAATACAAGCGGGCCGAGTTCAATATTTTGGCCTAGCCGCTCGGAAATCTCTCTCGTGGCCTTTTCAGCTTCCTCAGCGCTATCACGGCGAGAAGGGGAGCCCTGAATGTGCACGAATCCTAACCACCGCTCAAAGGCCGCACGTAGGACGGGCGCGATACGAGGTGACTCAAACCACCGTAGAAATGAACGCGTGAGGAGCTCCTGCGCCCACCTATTATCATAAGAGTCAGACCAAACAGCCTCAGCCAAGGCTACATAGGCCTGTGGGTTAATCGGAAGATAGGCCGTTAGATTGCTTTCTGTATTCTCCGTGGGGTTACGGCTTCCGATCCATGCCTCTAGCAGGGCAACTGTTGCATCTGGCTGAACGGTAGCGAGGCTTAGCGCATGCAAAGCGGCAAATTCGCAAATCGCCGCCTTTATATCAATCTCTGCGTGTGGCTCTAGCCATCCGGCGATTGTCTCCCGCGGGTCCTGTCCGTTTGCGGAAGCCTGTTCTAGTTGATCTACTAGTAACAAGCCAAGCCCGTACACAAGTAATCTATCATCAACTTTATACTTGCCTTTTGAGGGTTGGAGTATTCCGCCTGTTTGGAGCTCCTCAAGGGTTAAATGCTTATCAGAGAGAACCGGCAGGGCGTCTGCAACTTCCTGCCCGCTGAGTTGAGCGGCGGCTCCGTTATTTGCCTGTGCGAGCTGGCGGATCACATTCTGAAAATCTTCATCTGTAAGTGTAATCGCCCTCTTTCGTTCGTACCGATCCCGCCAGTCTTCATAAATGAGCCGGGCCACAGTAACGTCTCCGCTGTCGGAGATGCGAGCGTGATACCTCACCATTAAGTCAAAGTAACGAGGCTTTCGAATTAGCGGTAGGATGCTATCGTGGATGGCTTCCCGGGTAAGACTGTGGTATGACAAAGCAGTTTCCAACTCTGCTTCGTCGTAAGGTCCTACGACGAAAGTGGAAACAGGGAGGTGTCGAAGTTTACTAAAATACCGATCCCAGTAGGACGCTCGACAAGTTATGAGGACAGCCACATGATTACGCCACGGCGCTCCTGCTAGTTGTTCAAGCAACCCCCTCCACTGGTCATGTCTACCGCGTTCATTGATGCCGTCTAAGATCAGCAGCTGAAGTGGGGGGGGCCCAGCCGGTCTACTCAGCCAACGGTCAAGACGAGTCTGTGCCTGCTCCCGAGAGACGCCCGGCAGTTGTTGTGAAATAGCGTTTACGAACAATGAGCGGAGATCAGTCGTGCCAGTCTCGGCTAACGAAACATCAGTTGAAGATAAGAAAATAACTGCTGGAAATCCGAGGGTATGCTTAATCCTCTCACCAAGCCATGAGGCGACACTCCAAGTCTTACCATCTCCCTCTTCACCCAGCATGGCAAGAAAATTAGGTGTCCCTTCCCAACCCTGCTGCCATTCATCCAGCGAAATCCAAGCCACCCCTCGCTTTATAAGCATCACCTCTGGATCTTCGACATTTATCGGCTGTCCATGACTTGCCCGAGATTCCCGCTCAGATTTAAGAGTGTTTATAAACCACTGGTTATGCCGAACTCGCCAGTTCTCATAGCCAGCTAGTGGGGAGGAGAAATTATCTGTTAACTCTGATAAGCGCTTACTGTACTCAGGGTGTCCCGCTACTTGTTGTAATATAGTTTTCAGCGGAGCGGCCCCTGCGACAGCCTGTACACCGGGGTGAATACATACTATCTCCGGCGAGTGAGCGCAAAGCACTTCCAAGGAGCTTGGCACCCCATCACCCGATGAGATGGAGAGGAATCCAATGCCCTTTTCTGCGGCTGATCTGTTTAAGGTTTCCGCAAGTTGGGACGGCACTTCGCGGCTGGCGACTAGCACCCACAGGTCAAGGTCAGAGATAGCCTGCCCAGCTTGTACCAGCTCACCGAGCAATTCACGTTCGCTCAACTCTGTGCTTTCTCCGTAGCGCTTACACTCAACTGCCACTACGTTGGCGTTTGGCCGGCGAGAACTCATGTCCCGCCCTTCCTGTGACCCCGAGGTCGCCAGGGCAAAATGCGATCCAGTTAGCGCCTCCAGCAAAGAAGCAATCAACCCTTCAAATCCATCTGGGCCCGTTGGTCGAACCCGTCTGAGTATGTCGAATAGATCGGGAGTCATAATTAATTCCGATATGTAGCCTATTGTTCAATGAGAACATAGATTTCATTACCACTTACTCTACCATTTTTTTCAGCTCTAGAAATCGAACTTATTCCTTATCATAGTTCAGAAAATTTACTGCGTTCTGCTCCAGATTTTCTCTCCCGTGGTCATAACGCATAACAGTCTTCGGGTTTTTGTGCTTACTCATCATCTGAACCTGACGGTAAGTCTGCCCCATCTCCAACGCGCGTGTAATAGCTGTACGCCTCAAATCATGAGGAGAAACATCTCCCACTCCGGTAAATCGCCCCCATTTAGCAACAATGTTCTGCACCATGCGAGTCGAAAGTGCTTTATCAAAGACTAATGTTCTATAGTTTGAATGGGGCTGAAATAGATATGCGTCTGTGTCACTATGCAACGTCGCACGTCTTCCGGCATCAAGCTTCAGGTAATCGTCAATAGCCTGCTTGACATCCTTCGGCAGCGGCCAGACCTCTTCCCTTCCTCCCTTGATCTTGCAACGCAAAGTCCAGCGACCATGGCTCCACTTCAAAGAAGATGCTTTGAGCGAGCAGACTTCGGCCACGCGCATAGATAGTCGCAGCATGACCAGCATCAAGGCATAATCACGTGCTCCTTCTGGCTTCTCTCTATCTGGCCCTATGAGTAGGTAGCGCACCTCTTTTGAACTGAGCGCACGTCCTGAATGTTCAATGGGCAATTCTGGAGGTGTAACCAGTTTGGTCGAGGCCGGGTTGAGTGCAACTATTCCTGCGGCCTTCAGATACTCAAAGAAGGAGCGAATCACAGAAAGTTTGAAGGAGACTGTGGCCGCCCTCTTTCTGCTATGGCGCAGATGATCACGCCACAGGATGACATCATTAGGCACGACTGCGGTCGGGTGCTTACCATTTACGAACTGGAAGAAGTCAGCCACGGCCCTGCGATAAGCTCGGCGGGTCTCTTCAGAGACGGACTTGTTGACGAAAGGAGTGGCGGAGCGTGGGTCAAAACGCTTTTGAGCAATGGCTTCTCTTTGCAGTAAATCAGGCAGGTTTTGATCAGGCGTCATGAGAGGGCTTCACCTCAGAGCTATTTTAGAGGCCTTAAACGCCTGCAATCATGGACTAATAGTAAAAACCTGTCAATAGATGATTTCCGAAAAGATGCATTATCGGAAACATGCTAAATCAATAGTTAACATAGTTTTAAGCCGCGCGATTTTATTCGCTCGGGGTCAAAACCCTTGTCTTTTGTTTTGGGTCTCATGAAGTTAAGATAGTTAAAGCGGATGCCTCCGCAGCAGTCTTAACAGTTCAGCATAAAAGTTATCGTGCCGATGATTGAAACGCCATTCGCACTCCTTCAAGTGAAGGTAGAAAGTTTCATCAGGTAAGCCATTGAACTTCTATAAGCGACGCTTGGTATAGCTCCAGAAGCTCTCAATACCGTTGATGTAGCTCTTGTAATTGGCGAACTCGTTAGCACCATAATTGACTCGATAATAATTGGAGTAACCGACATCAATCAGGCCGTCGTAGCCACACCAGCCATCCGAGTAAATCACAGCATCGGCTGAGACTCGACCGCAAATAATGGCCTGAAGAGTAGCCTTTTTGCAGTCGTGACGATTTCCCCATAGATCTGATCGCCACGCCTGAAGAGACCGAAGACGATGATCTTACCAGAAGCACCACGCCCACGCTTGCCTCGCATACGGTGGGGCTCGAAGTATTGGTCGTGATTCAGAATTTATGATGCTGGTGGTTTCTGTGATGAAAGAATAGCCTTATCACCGCCTCATCCATTTCATCGCTCTTTGAAAAGCAGATGGTTCGTCTGTGCCACCGCTTCAAGCGCGTCCGAATCGTCAGGTTGTTTCTCTCAATACGCTGCGTCCCCGTTTTGCCTATCCAATGCCGATGCTCGGGGATTAACTTTTGATAAGACTCCCAACGGTCGGTGTAAAAGCGCGTGATCTGACACGTCGCCAATTTGTCGAGTAGTTGCTGGCACGTCACATCTGTGCGCCGCCCTCTGAGATAACCGATGACTTGCTTGGTCTGTGGAGCAAAGGCGTACCAGAGCCAACTCTGATTCTTCTTTTTCTCAACAAAAGACCACATCTCATCCACTTCGACATCCGCCAGGCGAGATGGCAGTGCAGGCTCAGGCGTCATTGCCGCTTGCTCTCGAATCACCTTGAGAACTGTGTTGATGCTCACACTCAAGACCCTCGTGATGTCACGGATGCCAGAGCCGTTCAAAGTCATCGGCACAATCAAAGAGCGAATCTCGGGACGACACCCTTGATAGGTGTAGTGACGAATGAACTGGCGACGACACGCCCGGCACAGATACTTTTGTTTTCGATTACGAGTTGTGCCATTCTTGACGACGTGCCGCGAGGCACAGCTCGGACAGGTGATTTCTTCAAAGCACACACTTCAAAGAATAGCTTGTCCGAGCCTCTATCATAAATTCTCAATCATGACCATAAATGGAAGGATAATTATGAAGCGCCTGCCGCGCCAGATTTAACTGATCTGCCAGAGATTCCAGAGGGCTGGACTATCGCAAGTATAGACCAACTAACAACTCGTATAACAAGCGGGTCACGGGACTGGTCAAAATACTACGACTATGGCAGTGGCATCTTTATCATGGCTCAGAATGTACGCCCCGGAAAGTTCGATCTATCGTTCAGACAGTCAGTAAATCCGCCGGTTAATGATCGCGACAGAAATCGAAGTCAAATTGAGAATGGAGATTTGTTAGTTACCATTGTAGGCGCAAATACAGGTAATGTCTGCCGTGTATCTGGTGAATATCCTGAACACTACGTTTGTCAAAGCGTTGCATTGAAGAGGCCGGTTACAAACCAACTTTCACCCTTTTTAGAAATTTACCTGACTTCGGATGAGAACGGCCAGCGACAATACAGAAGATATATCTATGGTGCTGGGAGGCCGCATTTAAGTTTTGAGCAACTCAAGATGACTGCCGTACTTTTACCACCTTTAACCGAACAACAAAACATCGTTGCTGAAGTCGAAAGGCATCTCTCCATTATCGAAGAACTCGAAACAATAATCGAAGCAAATCTCAAACGCGCCGAGCGGTTGCGGCAGTCAATTCTTAAACGCGCTTTTGAAGGCAAGCTCGTCCCGCAAGACACTGCGGACGAACCGGCGAGCCATCTGCTCGAACGCATTAAAAACGAAAGGGCCACACGCGGCACCAATACCAAAGGCCGCACGGCCCGGCGTAAACCCGCCGCGCGCCGTGAATCTCTCCGGCCACTACTCACGGGCAACGCCGCAGATGGCATATAATCTTATAGACTCCCGCGAAGGAGGCGACGACCCGAATGAGCACAACGACTGAGCATCTCTACATTGTTAAAGACGAGCTGATTCTCGGAGGCGAGCCGATCATCAAAGACACTCGCACGCCTGTGCGCGCCATCGTTGAATTATGGCGCATGGGCCAACAACCCGAAGAGATAAATTCCGCGCTCCCTCATCTCTCGCTGGCGCAAATCTTCGACGCGCTCAGCTACTACAGCGACAATCAAGCGGAGATTAATTCCTACATCGAACGCAACCGCATCCCGGAAGACCTGATTGATCCGCTGGTGCGTGAGTTGTAAGCGAATGTTCATTCGACTTTATCTTGATGAAGATGTTGACATCAGAGCAGCGGAGATGGTGCGGGCACGCGGTTTCGATGCGCTGACGACACGCGACGCGGGACATCTGCGTTTTGATGATGCCTCACAGCTCTCTTTCGCCGCAAATGATGGACGCGCGCTCGTAACACACAACCGGGTTGATTTCGAGCGTTTGGCGCAGGACTACTTCGCCGCCAGTCAAACTCATGGCGGTATCATCATCGCTGTGAGACGCCCGGCAGGCGAGATTGTGCGCCGCCTCTTAGTTGTGCTGAACCAATTAACGGCGGACGAGATGACCAATCAAATTCGCTACATCTAAGCTCGATTCCCAACAAACAATTTTTCAAATCACAGCGAAGATGGATAATCATTCTCAACAGATCGTTCAAAAGCTCTGGAACTACTGCAATCTCCTGCGTGACGACGGCCTCTCTTACGGCGATTACGTCGAACAGCTCACTTACCTGCTCTTCCTCAAGATGTCCTACGAGCAGACGCAGCCGCCATACAACAAGCCTTCGACTATTCCGGCTGAATACTCCTGACCGCGACTGGTCGCCGAGGATGGGGCGAAGCTTGAGACGCAGTATCGCAAAACTTTGGAAGACCTCGGCAAGATGCGTGGGATGCTCGGCGTCATCTTCCGCAAAGCGCAGAACAAGATTCAAGACCCGGCGAAACTCCGCCGACTGATCGTTGACCTGATTGACAAAGAGAAGTGGGTTATCCTCGAAGCCGATGTCAAAGGCGACGCCTACGAAGGTTTGTTGGAGAAGAACGCGCAGGACACCAAGAGCGGCGCGGGTCAATACTTTACCCCGCGTCCACTGATTCAAGCGATTGTTGACTCGATCCGCCCCGCACCCGGCGAGACCGTTTGCGATCCGGCCTGCGGCACGGGCGGATTTCTCCTCGCCGCGCATGACTACATCGCCAACCCTGAGCATTACCCGAACCTCGATAAAGACCAGAAGCGTTTTCTCAAACTCAAAGCCCTGCACGGCGTCGAACTCGTCGCCAGCGTCACGCGCCTGTGCGCCATGAATCTGCTCCTGCACGGCATCGGCCCGACCACCGAAGACGAGGGCGAATCGCCTATCAGGACGGGTGATAGTCTTGGGACTTCTCCCGGCGATTCATACCACGTCGTCCTGACCAACCCTCCTTTCGGCAAGAAATCCAGCGTCATGGTCGTCAACGAAGAGGGCGATGAAGAAAAACAATCTCTCACGGTCGTGCGTGATGACTTCTGGGCTTCGACCAGCAACAAGCAACTCAACTTTGTCCAGCACGTCAAGAGTATTCTCAAGATTCACGGACGCGCCGCAGTCGTCGTCCCTGATAACGTCCTCTTTGAAGGCGGCGCTGGCGAAACCATCCGCCGCAAGCTCCTTCATGAATGCGACGTTCATACCCTCCTGCGACTGCCGACAGGCATTTTTTACGCGCAGGGCGTCAAAGCCAACGTCATCTTTTTCGACCGCAAGCCGCCGAGCGAGACTCCCTGGACGAAACAGCTATGGGTCTATGATCTTCGCACCAATAAACACTTCACCCTCAAGACCAATCGCCTGAAACGCGCTGATCTGGATGAGTTCGTCGAGTGTTATCATGCGGAGAACCGCCATCAGCGCGTACCCACATGGTCAGAGGAAACTCCCGATGGAAGGTGGCGAGCTTACACTTATGAAGAACTGCTCCAGCGGGATAAGGTCAGCCTCGATCTCTTCTGGCTCAAGGATGAGAGTCTTGAAGGCTCAGAGAATCTACCCAATCCTGACGTGCTGGCGAGTGAGATAGCCGAAGACTTACGTGCCGCGCTGGCGCAGTTCGAGGAAATCCAAGCTGATTTAGCCAGGCCGTAATACTTTAGAAACGTTCGATTCTGTTTACGCTGGTTTCCAAGTTTGTATCAACCACTTATCACGCTGCTTCACGAAGGTGAAAACATAATTGTAGCTTTTGAACTTTTCACCAACGAGGGATTGATATCTAACCTTAGTAGCAAGGGCCGGGACTGCCCCCTTAAAGCTTAACTCTGCATAAGTAATCTCAAAACCTCTGACGCTCTGATCGCCGGTCATTCCATTTAGGAAGAAGGTTTTGCTTTTCCTCCCTTGATAAAAGCCATACACAAAATCATCAGCCAGAAGATCGCGCATTCTCTCGCGTTCATTAAATACCCGTGCCTTGATTGCCTGCCCAACTATGTTCTTCAGCTCTTCCACATTCACATTGGGACGAACGATCTCTGGTGGAGTAGATATTCGCATCATCTGGTTGTAGGAGGGCGGGGGAGGAACTGGCTCTGCCTTTCCACCAAGCAACACCTCTATCCGGTTAACACGTGTATATCGAATGGGAAGGATATAGCTCATGACGTAATCTTTATGGAGGCGATGTGCAAGACGTTCACCGTTTCTACCGCTTCGATATGGAACGTCATACTTCTTTAGATAAGGATAAATCTCAGTCACATCCACCATTGTAGAGAGTGTATTCAGTCCGCCGTTTCCAAGATCGAAGATATACTCAATCGCCTCCAGGTCATTAAAGATTCCCATTGCCTGAATAATCGCCGTGCGTAATTCCCCGTTTGGCAGCGTCTGTGACACCTCGTTAACAAATGTCTTTGCTTCCAGATACTGCACTTCATAGTCGTCCGGGTTTTTCTTTCGGGCCATCACAAAGTTGCGTTGGATATAATAACGATTCACATCATTCCAACCATCACGAAGGACATATAAACTTGCGAGCGCGCTCGCAACGATTCGGCGGTTTTGGGCATTGCTCGTGGTAGATGGAGGCGCTGGTGACTTTTTGCGTTGATGTGCAGAGAGCCCTCTCTGACCATTCGCAGTCACACACGTTATGACAATCAAGTAAGCGATAATTGAAGTGAATGTGAGTTTCATGGCATCACTAATTGGACTTGCGCAGTTACATCGAAACGGGCGATGATGCGCAATGGTTAAAAGGTAAATCTACTTTAACGAACAATTCTGCTCATCACCTGTATGGGCTTCCAGCATCTTTGACAATAAATAGCCACAGGACTTTAACGGCAGAGCGTCGCTGCTGATGAATACCGCTTGGGAATCTCCAAAGCATGGGATCCCGGCGGAACGAATACGCAGGAGCATTTTAGGGATGTGCGTCCCTAAAATCAAGCCCGCCTTATATGCCTGCTTATCGGGAGGTAACTTCTGATATGCAGGAAAAGTCGCCAATAGCTGCCAAAAGGAAAAGGCCAACAAGGCTGGCCGAGAAACTTTTAGAGATCCGCACGAAGCTGGGCTTATCTCAAGGTGGGATGGTCAGATTTCTGGGATTGGAAGCTGAATTGGAACGTGATTACATCTCAAAATATGAGAGAAACATCTTGGAGCCTACTCTTGAGACGCTATTAATGTATGCCCGTGCCATCTCTACTACAGGAGGTGGAGAGTTTCTTGAAGTTTTGATAGATGATAAAATGGATTTGCCAAAATCGATTCCTGCCGATCCTAATAAAGAGATTCCTGCTCAAAGAAAGAACATAAAGAGAGTATTAAAACCTCATTCAGAACTACGGGCCAAGGGGTAAACTTTTGAAATGAATTCATATTAGATTTAAAGGATGAACTCCTGCTCCAATTCGGGCTCTCGTTCAAGTTCTTGGGTCAACTCATGCTCTTCTTCACGATAATAGCCGTCCTCTTTGGTAATATCCATTCGTTCCTTAGACTCCTCGCTCCTTTCTTTTTCTCTGTTAAGCTCTAAATCCTCTCCAGGGCTCGGGCCATTCTGATTCAAACTGTTACCCTGTTGGTTACCCGGTTGCTTTTGGCTGAAGTCAACTGCTTGCTGCAGGATTTCCAAAGCGTTCCTACCCAAATTAACTCTGGCTTTTGGCATCTCAAGTACTTCTGGGAGCCTTTGCTGTGCAATTTTAAATCCTTCATGCAATGGGCCGAAATGCTCCAAAGGAAGATCCTCAGATTTGCCATCGATATATGATCTGACATGCTCGGGTACTGCCGGCACTTCGATATCAAGCTGTTCGGCGACATTTATATAAGATTCGCTGGTCCTCTGCATTTCATATTCGAACTTACCGATTTTCTCGACTTCCCTACCGAGTCTGACCGCCGTCTCGTCTTCATAGCTTATATTTTTAAGATAATGTGTCGCCTCTTTGAGTTTGATGTCTTGCATTCGCAGAATTACTTTATGGAAGCTGATTGCGTCTCCCGCAAGTTTTGCCACTTCCAGTTTCCACTCAGGTATGGGTTCGGAGACTTCTGCCTGCTCCTTTGAAACCGAGATGTTAGGTTCGATTTCCCTTACTGGTTGTTGAACGTTTAGTTTCGTTGACCTTTTTGTTTGGCGCTGATGCCCTTCACTCACCTGAAGAGTTGTAAAAGGAGAATCAATCTCTTCTCGACTTGGGCTTTCGACCTCAACGCTCTCGATTGCTTGCGTAGGATCCGGCTCAGTCTTAATTTTTGACAACTCTTTATCGAGTTGTTCGACGATATAATACTTCTCCGGGTGTTTCCCTATCGTGATTAGATCGGTAATAATTTGCGAGCGTAATTTAAGAAGTTTTTGATTGCGCAGATTCTGCACACGTTCTGGCTCTCGCCCCGGTTCCAACCCTTGCCGTCTTTGCTCAAGAGCGTACTCACGATATTTTTTCGTTTCGTCTTTCTTGCGTTTCCTCTCCTCGTACTCTAAGTCGTCTCCGGTATACTCTCGCCACCTGTCAGCCCAACGGTCATCCTGCGACCTGTGGCTGCGATGTCCTAATTGCAATTTGTATCCCAGCTCCTTCGCATTATCGTTTTCTGTTCTGGCAAGAGTAAGTACGTGTGCATGCAGTCTCCCCTGGTGATAGTGGAGGGCACAGCCGGTCGGAAGATCTTTATACGGGCTATTCTCAAGATCGTCATTCACAAGCGCTCGCGCGTCACTGTTTTTAATGTCTACATCAAGCGGCCTCTCCTGGTGATAAAATGTTCTGGTTTTTCCGCCTCCTCGACGTGGCCGATTGAACTCGATGTCCTCCTCCATATCCACAAAGCCACGGAAATTGATTACCTCCTTTTCAAGCTCTGAGGCATCTGCATATGTTGACTTTCGCGGCTTAAGCATCGCTTCCGCCCGCTCTTCAGCTGATCGCAGCTTTAATTCTTCGCCCGGCTTAGGCTTTAAGAGCCCACGCCCCAAAGCTTCTTCAAGACGCTCTTCAGCCAGTTCCATATCACTTTCGTGGCCGTAGACGTGATGCGCTAATTCTCCAATTGTAGGGTCAGCCTGAGTCATAAAATCGCGCTCAATATTTCGAGTCCAAAAGCGCGGCCCTTCTTCGTTTAAGAGATTACGCTCTTCCCCGTTCTTACCCTGAACCAATTCGCTTTCACGCGTAATATGGCGGGCATTGCTGCCGCCACCTCCGGCATATCCGGCGGAACTTTTTAATACAGCGCCCATTCATTTAGCCTTTCTTGGTTGGGCTTGATCAAGCAAATCTTCAAGCTTATCAAGTTGTTTGTGCAGCTCTGCTGCTATCAGGTCAAATCGGGCCAACTCTGGTGCTCCCGCTCGGCCTCGGTTATCCATTTCTTTTACGACTCGAGCGATTTGCCTGAGATTTTGTAGAATCAAGAATAAGTAGTTGCGCACCACGTAAAGGGCGTCTAAAGCAAGATCTGGGATCTTTAACACGCGACGAGTTAGAATTCTCTCTGCCGCCAATTCCGATAAAGATCGTTTCTGCTGCTTTGCTTCCTGTCCGAGAAATTCTTTATCCTTCTCAGATATCCATACAGTTACTGGCACCAACTTTTGATCTATTTTTCGGCGGGCCATTTTTACTCCTTACTTGGCGTTTAGCGCTGCCCTAAAGTTTAGACACTGTCCTTTGTGCGATGCGCCAATACGTACCCTGCCTTATTTGAAGATTACAAGATTCGTGCATCGCCATTCTATATTCACAGCTTATTAGCTCCACTTTGCTTCGACTTCTTTTGAGCAACTTTGCTTGGATTTTAAGGCGCATTGCTGAGTTCTTCTGCGGGTGAATTACTAAAGAATGGTGAGATTTTCCTAAAGCTTAAATCTGTTCGATTGTCTGCTTTTGAATATATTTTTAGCGCTGCTCAAGTTATCTCCTCCATCTCAGCTCCGAGTAACCAATAATAAATTTCGATTCCTTAGTTCGAGTTGCTTGCTGATCTGCGAACGTTAATTCCGAGTAGATTTGCGTAAGGAACTTTTGTTGGTTGGAATCAAAATTTGTGATGCACCAAAGCGCGGTTCCTACAACCAATTTGACTCCAAACTCTTACGAATTAGATCGCATACGAGCGCCCCCTGTTGCAGGCCCTCCGAAATCAATTAGGCATATTGTGTGCCAATCAAGATTCAATCAGAAATCAACGACTTAGAGACATTTAAGAGATTTAGAGAGGGGCTGAGTTTCATTTTGGTCCTCCATTGTGGAAATAAATCTTCAAAATGGAGCCCGGTAGTTGAGGGATAGCGGTTTTAGAATTCCAGACAGGCATTACCTGAAGCTGAGGAGGCTGGATGCAATGGGGATAATATCAACTAATAATGCAATTCATAAGAGCAAAAGTTTATCTGCTCTTCTTTGATTTGAGAGTGTTTCTGGTTTTGGTACTTCTCTGGTTTGCATGAAACTGCTCTGGTAGATCAAGCTCGTCATCTACAATTACTTCCATCTCCACGCCAGCACAGCGCGCGTACTGCAACACAACACCCAACGGCGGCACTCTATTCTCATGCTGCCGTTCGTATGCGGATATATGGGCTTGAATCAACTCGTTCTCAAATCCCAGACACCTGATCATTTCACTCTGCGAGAGCCCCAGCACATTACGAATTCGCAGCAGCTTCTCTGCCAGACGAGCCGATTTTTGTCGTGTGCGTCCCATTAGACCTGGCGACCTCCAAATCCATTTTGAGGCTTGCCAAATAATACGTATGTATTTATCATGGCATTGCCAAATACATATGTATTTGACAGCCGGGCGCTTTTTCTAACTGCGGACGAGCGACGTTTTGATCTGCACAGTATGCAAAAGGTTGGAAAGTTGGTTTGCACCGCTTTAGCCATGCGTTTTCAATAGAGGTTTTTGCGATATATCACCAAAAGATCTCGTTGAAGATACCAAAATCCAGTGCAGGTCGTCACGAGAAATGCGAAGCCGTTCATTAAGGTCAAAGGAGAGATTAATCAATGAATCGTCGTTTTTCTACTTCCCAGCGAGTAGCTTTGTTTATACATGCCCAAGGGAAGTGTGTTCGTTGCGGTATTGCTCTTACGACAGGATGGCACGCCGATCACAAGCATCCCTTTAGCAAGGGTGGGCCGACCGATGTTCAAAATGGACAGGCGCTCTGTCCCAAATGTGATCTACAGAAAGGGAATAGAGGATGAGAAACTTAAATCAATGGCCCACTATGGTTAAGCTACGCTGGTGGCAGGAAAGAGCTCTAAGGCGCATCAGTAGCACGAATAAAAAAGATTTTCTCGTAGTTGCCACTCCCGGTGCAGGAAAAACGCTGCTTGCTATCAAGCTTGCTCATGATTTGCTTAGTGAAGGCTCGATCGAGCGATTAGTAATCGTTTGCCCGACTGATCATTTACGCGTGCAGTGGGCTGGGGCTGCGGCCAGAGCCGGTATTGAAATAGATCCACGATGGTCGAATGCCGACGGCGTAGAAGCTCCAGATTATTTCGGCGTTGCAGTTACATATTCTCAGGTTTCATATGCGCCTGACCTGTTTAGGATGAATTGTAATCGCTCAACCCTTGTAATCTTCGATGAGATACATCACGCCGGTGATGAGTTAACCTGGGGTAATGTAATACGCTATGCATTCGAGCATGCCTTCCTTCGTGTCTCGCTCTCAGGCACTCCTTTCAGAAGCGACAATAACCCAATTCCTTTTGTAATTTACGAAGACGGTCGTAGCAAGGCTGATTTTGAATACGGATATGCAGACGCACTTGCGGATGGAGTGTGCCGCCCAATCTACTTTCCTTGTTTTGAAGGTAGCATCGAGTGGTTAAGCCGCGATGGAATAATAGAGAAGTGCTCTTTATTAGAGCAGATTGAACGTAGTAAGGCTGCCGAGCGCTTGCGCGGGGCTCTGGACCCGGGAGGCGAGTGGCTCAGGACGGTGGTTCGCGAAGCAGATCAAAAACTTTCTGAGATCCGTGCCGAAGGTCATACAGATGCAGGTGGTTTAATCATTGCCATTGATCAACAACATGCAAATAAAATCGCCGAGTTGGTGCGCTGTGTATGTGGAATTGAGCCCGTCGTTGCTATTTCTGAAGCATCTGATGCTACTGAGAGAATCAGGCGATTCTCTGGAGGTCAAGAGAGATGGATTATCGCTGTGAAAATGGTCAGCGAAGGTGTGGATATTCCTCGATTGCGGGTTGGCGTATATGCCACTAACGTGATGAGCGAATTGTTTTTCCGCCAAGGGGTAGGTCGCTTCGTGCGCTCTCTTGATGAGTTGGAAGAACAGAGCGCTTCACTTTTCCTTCCAGCTATTGAGCCATTAACCAATTATGCCCGGGCTATCAAAGAGGAAAGAGATCATCAACTCGCCGTAGAGATTGAAAGGACTAACGAGGTTGGCGAAATTGAAAGCGGAGATAATGGGGAAGGGTCTGAAAATATTTTCCAGCCGCTTTCATCAGACTCTAAATTTCACGACGTAATCTTTGATGGTGCTTGTTTTGATAAAGCTGAAATTGCCCACGCGACAGCTGTCAGTCGTCAAATGGGGATTAAACTTCCAGCAGCCCAGATCGCAGCGTTGATCAGACTGGGAGCAACGGAAGCAGGTGTCGTTGTCCTTCATCATCCTCCTGATGAGGCAACACAAGCTGCAACGGCTCTGATGAAATATGATCGTAAGAAAACTCAGCGGAGAATTATCAATCGCCTTGCCAATCAACTCGCTCATATTCTGAAGATCGAAGGCCGTGATATCCATGCGCAATGGTTGAACACGGGAGGTAAGCCTCAAGCGACAGCCACAGAGGATGACCTTCAGCGCAAGCGTGACTGGTTATTAAAACGTATTCAAGAGGTTAAGCAAGATGGTCGCCCAAGAGAAATATAATGATCGCATTATAGCCTCACTCCGCTCTGCTGTGAATGATGGACAATTGGGTCTGGCTGATGTTCCCGATTTGGTGAAAAGGGTTCTGCGTGAAAAGCTCTGGTGCGCGCGCGTTATTCAGCAAACAAAGGAAACAGTCCAGTTTGAGCACTTTATGGATTTTGTTGAGGCACCTCCGTTGGAAGGGCTGGGAGCAAACTTGAAAACCCTTCAGCGGTTGTGTGCAGATGATTCTGAAGCGCTGGACATGTTGGATTGTGAGATGCAAAGTGAAAGGGGCAAGCGCCCAGTCAGAAGCACAATTGCTGACAATGTCAGGGTCAACTCCTACCCTCATGGTAACTCGCGGCAGTATGCTCTTAGACGACTGCGTCTCAAGCGCCCGGACCTGCACACAAAAGTATTAGCCGGTGATCTCTCTGCTCACAAAGCAATGCAGGAAGCAGGATTTCGGCACAAAATCATTTCTATCCCAATTGAGCCAATAGCGGCGGCACGAATTATTATCAAACACTTTAGTGATTATCAGTTAATTCAATTCATTAGGACATTAGAGAGAATAAAGCATTAGCAATAAGCATTTCAGCCCCTGTTCGAGCTGATAGTCCCTATTTATCGAATCTTACTCTCCGTTATGACTGGTAATCTTTAAACTGTATATCATGTGATCTTTCAACTTTCATTCAACCCTCTCTACAGCATGTTAATGATTAACCATTTTTTGACCCTTGGCAGTCCTACCTATATCGTTTGAAAGGGATACTATCTTAAAAAAATCCATGATTTTCTCAACGATCGTTGAGAAAATCATGGATTGGCCATCTGCCTTAATCCCGTAAGTCCTTTATTTTCAGCATTTCATCATTGGCACAGAATTCGCTATAGCTCCGTTGACGGGTTCGGTAGCTCCCAACCTTCGGTCTACCTTGAATTCCTTGGGGTAACGACTTCTAAGAGTCCTATTCGTCATTGCTGTGCAATAGGGAGTGGAGCAGCATCAGCTTATAAGATTATGAATAATAACGGAGAAGAAACATACACAAACCCGATGGGCGAGTTCTTTGAGTCTCTTATAGAGAAGGCGCTTGATAGGGCGTTAGAGAAACGAAACGCTTTATTCCCAACGGTGGACGAAGAGACGGCGCGCCAGATAGCCAAGATCAATGCCAAGCCGCGCATCACAATCCCGGAAGCTGCGCTCCTCTTAGGCTGCTCCACGTCCCACTTCTACACGAAGATCGCTGCGGCAAAGAAGGGTAAATCCAAGCACCCTATCCCCTTCCACGACTTGGACGGTGTGTACGTTCTACCTCGCGAAGAATTGCTCTGGTGGGCGCAACTCGCGAAGAAACCCTTGTAATCGGAGGACGCGGCCGGTACACTCCGGCGCATTCTCCGACCGCTCCCGAACCAATAGGAGCAGTCAAAGATGACAATTTCAAAACGCGGCAAGGAAGGCATCTGCTCGACCGTGTTCCATCTCGAAAATCAGGTCTATTGCTTCTCTTTCAACGGCAAGCAAGGAATGCCGCTGATTACAGATAAGCGCAAGGCCAGAGAGTATGAGGTGGAACTCAAAAAGCAGATACGCAACGGCACATTCATGCAGGAGAGCCCCATCCAGAATTTCCGCAGGTTCTACACGGAAATCTTTATGGATAACTCCCGCAAATACAAATCCGATCTGGCCGTCGAGTTCGACGACTACTATGGCCTGCGGCTCAAAGACGAGTTCGGAGCGCTCAAGTTCTCACAGATCACGCCCGGTATGATTGAGCGATTCCTGATGAAACTCGCGGAGACTAAGACAAGATACGACCGCATGTTTTCGCCCGTCACAATCAGGATGCACTACGAGCGCATCAACCGGGTATTCAACTACGCCAAGCGCGAGCGGGTCTTTATAGGTGACAACCCTTGCGGGCTCGTCAATCCTGAGATACTGAAAAAATTTCCCACATGGCAACCCCGCGAGCGCTGGCTCAACCAATGCGACGAAGAGGAAGAGACGCGCCTTTTCCAGGAACTGAGCCCGACAATTTCGGTCATCAGTCGCATCCTTTTGAACACGGGACTGAGGCCGCCCAAAGAAATCCTCCTCATGGAAAAGGAGCACGTCAACCTCACTGATAAAATCAAACGCCTCAAATTGGATAAGATTTACATGATCCCGCCTCACTCCATCTTCGTCGCCAACGGTAAGGACGGAACCACGAGGATGCTGCCTCTTAACGAAACCGCAGAGAGTATCTTCGAGATTCTCTGCGGTGACGTGACGATGGGGCGCTGGCTCTTCAGTAAGGACGGGAAGCCCATGAAATCCATCAAGAAGGGCTTTGCCGCAGCGTGCGCTCGCGCTGAAATCGAAGACCTTCGACCTTACGATCTACGCCACACGTTCGCTACTCGCCTGGTCGAGCGCAACGTTCATGTTTTGATCATCTCGGAGCTGTTGGGACACTCAACGCCCGTATCAGGCTTCGGCTACGCCTCACGCATCACTCCAGGATACGCGCACGCT
Source organism: Pyrinomonadaceae bacterium (assembly GCA_046714695.1). Lineage (GTDB taxonomy): Bacteria > Acidobacteriota > Blastocatellia > Pyrinomonadales > Pyrinomonadaceae > DASQYE01. Next base: position 15,199 of record JBKKAL010000255.1, on the reverse strand, counting down.
ACCTGGGACGCTATGCGCAGGGCTGTTGATTCTCTCCAATATGCGCCCGTCGAGCACGTATTTGAGAGGAAGTCGAGCAAAAGTCGAGCAAACGAGGTCGAAAACGGGGCTGGAATCAGGAAGGTGGAGGCGGTCTAAGTGCTGAAAACAGAAGACATAAAAATGGTAGGCGCGCGCGGATTTGAACCGCGGACCCCTACCGTGTCAAGACACTTCAGAGCGCCGCGTATAGCGTTTAATTGCTCATGAAGTCGTAAATCCTAACCAAAGCGGCTAGAGAAGTCACGTCCGCGCGGTTAGAAAGGGGAAAATTCTAGGCGTAGTCTGGCAAAAGTCTGGCAAATGTCCATAATCGGATGCTCAAGGACGTGCTCGCAAAAAAGTGGTGAAGGCTGCCGCGCGACGTGAGGCAGCATGTTACTTACAAGAGAGTTATCAAGTCTCGGAGCGGCGTGCTGGACAACTGCTCTCGCTCTCGAACTCAAGTTTGCGTTATCGCTCGCGCCGGCCCGCAGCCGAAGACTTGCGTCAGAGATTGCGCGAGTTGGCTCGTGAACGACCGCGCTACGGTTACCAGCGTCTCTGGGCTTTGCTGCGGCTTGAAGGTTGGATCATCAATCACAAGTGCGTCTATCGGCTCTATTGCGCGGAAGGGCTGAAGTTACGCAAGCGCAGAAGGCGTGCTCGCGCTCAAGTCGAACGCGTGCCCCTATTGCTGCCAACAAGAGCTGATGAGAGATATTCGATGGACTTCATGCGCGACACTCTAGCCGACGGTCGAGTCTTCCGCACGCCGAACATTGTTGATGACTACACGCGCGAGTGTCTGGCCATTGAAGTCGATACGTCCTTACCCGGCGAGATGCGCGTGGTTGCGGTAGAGTGCGAATCTGTCATGCTCGGTTCTCCTTTGTAGAGTGTTCTTCAGCAGAATCACCTTACGACGAAGAGAACCGAGCGTGACAGTCTGGTTTTTGAAGGTACAACGTACTACCTACAAAAGCAAGCTGGCCACAGAGACAGAGTTCTCCCATGCAGGGTGATTCCTGCTTTTAAGTAACCTTGCTCGTTCCCAACGGCTTCCATCTCTGCGAGGGAGAAAGACCTTTCACCATAGTGACACAAGGGCAACGAACGCGCCTCGCCGCCTTGACTGTACTCAACACAAAGTATCTATCCCGATGGAAGACCCGATCATTGTCTACGAGGTCACGGCCACCTGCGCGGCGTGCCTCAACGGCTCGTGCGAGCGAGTTCTTCCATCGGGTATTGGCACCGCGTCTTCGTGATAGGCGCGGTAAAGCTGTTGGTGCTTGATCAGTCCATAGATGGTGCGCGCCATCTTCGCCGTGCAGGCCGTGTACGCCTTGCGCTTCAAGTCGCCGTTCGTTGGGTCTGTCTGCACGTAGCGGTCGAACTTCTTGCGCAACGTGTTCTCAGTCATTCTTGAGGCGACCGTCGCCGCCATCCACAGCGCAGCGCGCAAGCGAGCGTTGCCGCGCTTGGACAACTGCGAGCGTCCACGAAAGGCTCCTGACTGTGCCGTTGAGAGATCAAGCCCGCAGAACTTGAGGAACTGTCGCACGTGCCCGAAGCGGCGCAGATCACCACCTTCGGCGAGTACGGTCAGCGCGATGATCGGCCCGATGCCCGGCACCGAGCGCAGAATTTGGTAATCTGTTCTCTCCTTGAGCAGTTCATGGGCGGTGCGCTCAAGTTCCTCGCGCTTTCGACATAACTCCAGGTGCTCGCCAAGCAACAGACGAAAAGTGGCGACCGCCTGCGACTCAAGAGTCACGGGAATGCCGACACTTTCTTCGGCTTTTGCATAGAATGAGCGCAGCACGGCTTCCTTTGAATGTTTGGTCCGCAGCAGATTGGCCGCCGTGGCGATGAACTCTACTTCCGGTAGTGCGATGACGGAAGTAGGTGTCGGAAACGCCATCAGCAGGCGTGCGAACCATCCGGCACGGGTCGTACAGAGGAAGCGTTCGGCCTCCGGAAAGTACAGCGGCAGATAATGGTTCAGCAGGCTGTGCTGCAAGCGCGTCTTGCGCAGCGATACTTGATGATGCGTCTTCGAGAGTTCTTGTAAATCGTTGGTCTGCTCAATCACTGGATCGTAGAAGCGTTGGGTGGTGCGGTTACGCAGCAGGTGCAGGATGACCTGCGCGTCCTTCGGGTCGTTCTTATCCCAGGAGTTATGCAATGCCTCGCGGGTTCTGGCAACGGCGAGGCTGGAGACCAGGCGCACCTCGAAGCCTTGCGACCCGAGGAAGTAAGCGAGGCAGCGGTGGTAATCGGCAGTTGGCTCAAGCGCGATCTCGCAGACGCCGTCAAGCGACTTCAAATAAACGGCAAGTTGGTGAAACTCATCGCGCCGATTACGGACGATCATCTTCTTTCGGCCTCCGCCGGGCAGTTCAACGAGGACATCATGCTTGGCTTTAGCGACATCAATGGCTACCAGAATGCGCGCGGTTGCGGTAGAGTGCGAATCTGTCATGCTCGGTTCTCCTTTGTAGAGTGTTCTTCAGCAGAATCACCTTACGCCAGGGAGAACTGAGCGTGGCAAACTGTTTTCGAAGGTACTACGGGACGGAGTTCCATGACTACCGAGGGATCGAAGTGCGGACGCAGGCGCTCTTTTACTTCGCCCGGCCGTATCATTCATGGGAGCGAGGTAGCAATGAGAACGCCAACGGGTTGATCCGCCAGTACCTGCCCAAGGGGGCGAGCATGGCCGCGTTGAGTCAGCAGCGATGCAACTCAATTGCCAGAAAGCTTAACCTGCGCCCGCGCAAGCGTCTGGGCTTCAGGACGCCGTTGGAATGCTATAACGAATCTTAGTCAGTGTTGCACTTCAAACTTGATGTCAGGGAGCGCACAACCGGAACGCGCCGCGTGATTCATGCTTTTGCACTTTCGTTTTCACGCAACGTCAATCTTAGGCTTTGGCGAGGCTGCCGAACGCCCAAATTAACGCGGCGGGAAGCATTCAGAGAAACCTTCGACCTTGCAAATGACATCCATGCTATTTCCGCTCGCGTTGAATGAGTTGTTAGGCGGCGTTCTCATCTATCGGTCTTCTCGTTAACAACAAAGTCAATACCACCGCAGCCTTTCGGCTGTATCTCAATCAATACTTCGCTCGTGTTTGGATTTTTCTCCCTAAGAGAATCAAAATCCACCAAACCTCTTTCCAAAGAAAATCTAAGTTTCAAATTAGGTGGAATAACAGGCTCAATTTGATATTTGCCGACTGGTATATCCCAGATTTCATATATTCCATTTCTATCTGTAAAAACATCAAACGAATTCTCACTGTTGAAAATTCTAATCTTTGTTCCGACTACATAATCTAGAAATCCGAAAGGCTCATCTCTATAAAGCGTGACAGTTCCAGAAAGCCTTGCGCGATTGAGCGACATTGGCAAATTATTCAGCCAATATAAATTCTCGTTCTCCCTTTCCACTCTCCCACCCATTCCTTCGGCAATAGCACTATATTTTCTGGTTTTCTTATCACAAACTAGATATAACAACAGCGTCTCGCCTACGTTGCCTGAAAAATCCCAGTCACAAGTTGATTGTGGTTGACTTAAAACTATAATCTTTCGATTTTGCCCTTTAAAAGTTTTCTCGACTTTTACAACGACTGTTTGATTTGAGCTATTGCCCTTAACACTTTCAACTTTTCCAATAATTACGGAATCGGCTTGGGCATATGTCTCACAGACTGTTCTGTATGGCGGCCCATACATACAAGCCAAAGAGTTTTCAATGCTAAAAGCAAAAATAAAGGCAAGAAACGAAATTTTCAGTAAGGTATTCTTCTTCACAAGCAATTTCTCTTCGCTTCAAATTTTAGCACGTTAAGCCAAGCGCAGACGCCTAACGCCCGAATTAACCGGCGAGCTATCAACGTGGAAGATAAGAGCCGCGCTATTGCGAGTCCGGTTCAATGAGTTGTTAGACCGCCGATAGATTGTACCATCCAACATTTGCATCTGGTTTTCTCAGTTTCTTCACACAAGCCTGAGCTGTCTTGTTTATGCGAAGCGTGTCTAACGCCCGAACTAACCGGGCGCGACGAACCGCTGATACGGACAAGTTCTCGATGAGAGCTGCGCTATTCGCGCTCCGGTTCAATGAGTTGTTAGATTGCGCCTTTTCGATACCATTCACCTGACATCTTCGTGCTTGATAACCTAACGGCGCATCATGCCAGCCGAATCGAAGAGGTCGCTCAAGAGTGTCAGGCTCAAGTCCTATGGCTTGCGCCCTATTCGCCTGACTTCTCACCCATTGAACTGTTGTGGTCAAAGATCAAAGCCGGTCTGCGAAAAGCAAAGGCTCGTACTATCGAAGAGTTAAGCCAAGCCTTGACCAAAGGGCTTGAGCTAATCACAACTGGCGACTGTCGCAGTTGGTTCAAGCATTGCGGCTACTCAGTCGCACCCGATTGAAAACCGTTAATTGTCGCGACTCTCCGGTTCTGATCTGTGCGTCAGGTAAAGAGATGCCCACAAGCAGGCGCGGCTGAATTTGTGCCTCAACTTGAACAGCATGGCGGGGTGCTTTGCGGCGATTTGTGAACCCACTACGGATGCCAGATTTCTTATCAGGTTTATACGGATTGTAAAGACCCTTTTCCTGTGCTGTTCTCTGTGTTTCACCCGTCATCAGCTTCTGCCCGCAGCGCACTTTAATCAATCGGTTGCAGCGCAAACGGGATGATATCCTGCGCTTCATCAGAGACCTCAGTGTGCCTTTTGACAATAACGGTTCGGAACGTGACTTACGGATGATCAAGTTGCAGCAAAAGATATCGGGCTGCTTCAGGACTGCGGATGGGGCAAGAAACCTCTGTCGTGTGCGAAGCTATCTCCCGACAGCGCGTAAGCATGGCTATTCACTCCTCTGCTCTCTGGAACGTGTGCTCAATGGCAAGCCACTCGTCTTTCAATAAACCGAACCTCAATCATATCTTTCCCTGCCGGGTACGTGAATAGTTACGGTAATACGTGACTATTGTGACTGTTCAGGAGACAGACTTCTACATTAGTTTTCCTACTTTTTCCATCAAACGCTCATCTCGTTTTGGCGAGCCACGTCAGGTAGGCGCCGCTGCGCCAGTATGATGGGTCTGTAACCTCTTCGACCTGTAAGCAAACCTCCCTGTTGACCGCTATATATTCGGTCTTCGTGCCCTCGGTCGTGAAGAAATAGAGATACTCAGAGTCGTACGCATAGTGCATCGGCACTACATAAGGATGATTGTCTCGCGCGCATCCGAGATGGCCATAGCCGACTCGCAATAAAAGCGCCTGGCTCTCCCCGTGTGCCATATTTTCCACTTTTAACAAAAGCGCACCTCCATCAACTGTGACACCTGTCCGATGACACCTCTATCAAGGCTGGTGTGGCGTTACGGCTGCTGAGCAGGAGTCTGGAAGAGTATGTCTCTCGTCATTACTATCTTATTGCCCATCACAGAGGCCTGTCATCTTGTCAATGCGAATACGGAAGATGATGGGGGCAGGCGCACCCGCATCATCTGCGATGACTGATTCGACGGGAGTAAGTTGCGGAAAGCAGGCCAGCAAGCGGTTCATGGCCCACGAGCGCTCCTCTGGATTGCGGATCTCTTCGTAAGTTCCGAAGGCTATCACGCTCTTCCATCTCAACTCGTCCTCGATCTCATCAACTTGCAGGCAGACGCGCGGGTTCGAGCGCATGGCCGTAATCTTGCGTCCAGGCAAGGAGTGTATGAGCGCGCTCTCGCCATCGAAGGCATAGTTGACGGGCACAACGTAAGGCTCGCCATCGGCGATGCAACCCAGATGGGCAAGACGACTCTTGCTCAGCAACTCGCGTGATTTATCTTGGCTCAAATTCTTTATCATCACAACCTCTTTTCACCAGCCCAGCCAAACTAAAATTTAGTGGTGTTCTGCTTGCCAGTATCTTTCATGCACGCGCTTGGCCCAGCCCCAGAAGCGGCCCTGCCGGACGCTCGCCTCGTCGTGATCCCAGAGCCCCTTGTGAAGGTAGATGGAGTCGCGGCCTCCTTCGTCTATCACCAGCATCATCTCGTGATTATAGGTCTCACGGTTCTCGCGCCCTTCAATCGTCGCGATGATGTTGGCGGCGGCGACCTCCGCCTGACGCACAGCCATTTGTCCCATCTTCGGGCCTTCGAATCTCACGCAATCTCCGACGGCGTACATACCAGGCGCTCCGGGCACGCGCATCTCTCGATCAACGCTGAGATAACCCTCACGATCAGTTAAGTCCGCCCCCATCTCGGCCACCGCGCTCGCTCCCTGAAAAGGGGGGATCAACATCAACAGGTCGTAGCCTATTCCTAAGCCTTTGTCCGTGCGAACCTGATCTTCTGTGACCTGGCTGATAGGAAAATTCGGCAGGAACTGTATCGAGTGCTCGTCAAGCGCGCTATGAAGCGCGTCAGCCATTTCAGCGCCGGCCAATTGGTAGTCGGGGCGCTCAGGGCTCACGAGTGTGATGCTCGTGCGCTCGTGCAGCCCCTGCTCCTCAAGAAAGCGTGACAGTGCGAAAGCAGTCTCGTAGACGGGCACAACCAATCGCGCGCCCGGACAGTACCCGATGACGGCGCGTCCTTCCTTGAACTCTCTAACCGCTTCGCCAAACCGCAGTGCAGCACTTATTGTCAAGAGATGATGAGCGTGCTCACGAAAGCCCGTCACGCGCTCGGTGGCGAGTCGGCGGCCCAGAGCGAGCACGAGATAGTCATACTTAAGCTCTCCTTTGAACTCATCGCCCGTGACCGTGACTTTGCGCGCATACGGGTAGATACGCTCGACATCGGCTTCTATGAAGCGTATGCGGCGGTTGAGCATAGTCTCGCGCAAGTCGAAAACGATGTCCTCCTCCTCGCATTTGCCGAACGCGAGACGCACCAGCGCAGGGTAGAAGATAAACTGCCGTCTGCGCGAGACCAGCGTGATCTGATGCTCGCTGCTCAGGACTTCCGCCAGTCTCTCGGCGGCCATGACACCGCCGAAGCCTCCACCAAGGACGAGAATGTTTGCCATCTCCTGACTCCCTCCCACTGTCAAAGGTGCTGACAGGGACTGACAATCTCAACCGGACACGCGGCCTGTGCTGCAACTACCTGCGACACTGAGCCCAGCAACCTGCGTTCCCAGCTCAGGCGGTCATGTGAACCGAGGATAATCAAGTCCGCTCCGAAGCGTTCGGCCTCGTCGAGGATGATGCTTTTGGGCGACCCTAAAAAGATTTTGGTAGTGATCTTAAGCTTGCCGATCAACCCCTCATACCGGCTGATTTTGTTAGCCCCATGCTCGACGACCTCACGCGCACGCTGGTGCTCGGCCATCTCCGCCTCTTCGTAATATTCGTTGGATAACCGTCGAGGCCCCGGCGCGAGCGGAGCATGCGGTTTAACTACAGAGATCACACCCACTTCAGTGTTGGCAGGCCACGTTCGCCGTGCGACCATCTCAACTGCCGCTTCACTACAGGAGGAACCTTCAATGGCTAAAAGTATTTTCACCTGAATCTTTCCTTTGCTATCACTAAGACTCTTGTTGTCCACGAAGTCTTCTGCCAGTTAACAAAGCAATGCGCGTTCCCGTCAGAAATCCTCTTGAAAACCGGTCCGACCAGAACATCTGTGCGGGTTTATCCCCAAAGAATTGCGAAAAAACACTCGCGCCGTCACTCCTTCCGCCAGGGTGATAAAGATTTTCCGCGACCATTTTCACCCCTGGAAAAACATGCAGCGACTCGATCAGACAGGTAAACAGGGCGTTACTATCACTTCTACCGGATAATTATCGCTAAAGGGCACGAACTGTCATGTTACAGGCTAGTGGAGCGCCAATCCCGCCAGCCTCGCCGTCGCATTCAGAAGCGTTGCGACACGCCACTGACGACGCGCACTGTGTCGCGCGCGATTAATAATTCTTCATTCGTCGGGATGACGTAAGCGGCGAGACGTGAACCGTCGGTGCTGATGACACCCTCATGCCCGCCCAAGAGCGCGTGGTTGCGTTCAGAATCTAATTCGAGCCCAAGCCAGCCTAACCCCTCACAGATTTTTGTGCGCACTTCAGCAGAGTTTTCGCCGATGCCGCCAGTGAAAATAACAGCATCTGCGCCGTTCATCGCGGCGAGGTAAGAGCCGATATATTTACGTGCGCGATAACAAAAGATTTCGATGGCGAGTACAGCGCGGCGATCATCTGATTCACGCGCTTCGTCGAGCAGTTCGCGCATATCATTCGTCAAGCCGGACAGCCCGAGCAAGCCGGATTGCTTATTTAACAACGTCTCGACTTCCTGCGCCGACAAGCCCTCTTTCGCGGCGACGAACTCGATGATCGCCGGATCAATATCACCGGAGCGCGTGCCCATCACCAGGCCTTCGAGCGGTGTCAATCCCATCGAAGTGTCAATTGAGTCGCCGCCTTTAATCGCCGCCGCCGAACACCCGTTGCCGAGATGAAGCGTAATGATGTTTGTCTGGTCGCGCTGAATGTTCTTCAATTGCCGGTAGCGATACGCGACGTAGCGATGAGACGTGCCGTGAAAACCGTAACGACGAATGCGGTGGCGGCGGTAAAGCTGATAAGGCAGGGCGTAGAGATAAGCATGTTCAAGGAGCGTCTGATGAAACGCGGTATCAAAGACGGCGACTTGCGGTAATCCTTTGCCAAATACTTCTCGCGCGGCGTTGATGCCTTTAATGTTTGCCGGATTATGGAGCGGTGCCAGCTCAATGCAATCTTCAATCCCGCGCAAGACCTCATCGGTAATTAAAACGGACCGCTTAAATTGTTCGCCGCCATGCACGACACGATGCCCGACGGCGTGGATGTCTGCGACGCTCTTAACTTCTTTAATTCCCGATTCTTCGGCGCACGCCCAACGTAGAATGACTTCAACTGCCGCCCGCGTGTCCCGAAGCGGCGCGGTGGAGCGTTGCGGCGATTTGCCTTCAGCTTGAAGTGTGATGATTGCTTCGCCGCCAATGCGTTCGATGATGCCATGCGCGAGCCGCTCATCGGTGTTCTGCTCGATGCGCTCGACATCGGTGGCGATGAGCTGAAATTTTACCGAAGAACTGCCGCAGTTGAGTATCAGTACATTCATGCTTTAATGTGCTTTCAGTGAGACCATTTCCAATCACGTATTTCCGGCATGTCGTCGCCGTGTTTGCGAATGTACTGCTTGTGTTCGAGGAGTTTGTCGCGCATCAGTTGTTTCGCGTGCGCTCCCGTATTCGCTAACTTTGGGACGCGCTCGATCACGGCCATCACAAGATGAAAACGATCTAAGTCGTTCAGCACGACCATGTCGAACGGCGTGGTGGTAGTGCCTTCCTCTTTGTAGCCGCGAACGTGAAAATTGTGATGATTCGTCCTCCGATAAGTCAGACGATGAATCAGCGACGGATAGCCATGATAGGCGAAGATGACGGGCCTGTCGGTCGTAAAAAGTGAATCGAAATCTTTGTCGCTCAACCCGTGCGAATGCTCACCCGCCGATTGCAGCGTCATCAAGTCAACGACATTCACAAAGCGCACTTTCAATTCTGGAAACTTCTCTCGAAGTATGTCCACCGCCGCCAACGTCTCGAGCGTCGGCACATCGCCCGCACATGCCATCACCACGTCCGGTTCGACGCCATCGTCATTGCTCGCCCATTCCCAGATGCCGGCTCCAATGGTGCAATGCTTCACCGCCGCGTCCATGTCCAGGTACTGCAATGCAGGTTGTTTGCCTGCGACGATGACGTTGACGTAATTGCGGCTTCGTAAACAGTGATCCGTGACGGAAAGCAGTGTGTTGGCATCCGGCGGCAAGTATACGCGGACGACTTCGGCTTTCTTGTTGATGACGTGATCGATGAAACCCGGGTCTTGATGACTGAAGCCATTGTGATCCTGCCGCCAGACGTGCGATGTGAGCAGGTAGTTGAGCGAGGCGATGGGACGCCGCCACGGTATGCAGCGTGTCACTTTCAGCCACTTGGCATGCTGGTTGAACATCGAATCAACGATGTGGATGAACGCCTCATAGCACGAGAACAAGCCGTGTCGCCCCGTCAGCAGATAGCCTTCGAGCCAGCCCTGACATAAGTGTTCGCTCAAGACTTCTATCACTCTGCCGTCAATGGAAAGATGGTCGTCGGTCGGCAAGATTTCATCGGCAAAGACGCGCTCAGTCGCTTCGAACAGAGCATTGAGCCGGTTGGACGCGGTTTCATCGGGACCCATCACGCGGAAGTTTTTCTGGTCGGCATTGAGCTTCATCACGTCGCGCAAGAAGCTACCCATGACACGCGTCGCTTCCGCTTCCACTGTCGCAGCCTTCGGCACATCAACCGCGTAGTCACGAAAGTCCGGCAACCTTAGATCTTTGAGCAACAGCCCGCCGTTGGCATGTGGATTAGCCCCCATCCTCAGCGTACCTTGCGGAGCTAACTCTGCCAACTCCGCTATCAACTTTCCGTTCTCGTCAAACAGTTCTTCGGGTTTGTAGCCCTGCATCCACTCTTCGAGTTGCCGCAGATGTTCGGGATTCTTTGCCAACTTGTCGAGCGGCACTTGGTGCGAGCGAAATGAATTTTCAGCCGGCAAGCCGTCAACAAAACCCGGTCCCGTCCACCCTTTAGGTGTGCGTAAAACAATCATTGGATACTGCGGGCGAGTGGTGAATCCGTTTTCCCGCGCATCTTTTTGGATGGCTTGAATCTCCGCGATAACCTTATCCAGCGTCGCCGCCATGAATTGGTGCATCGTTGTAGGGTCATCGCCTTCGACAAAATAAGGCTTGTGCCCGTAGCCTGTGAGAAGACTCGTCAACTCCTCTTTGCTCATGCGTGCGAGCACGGTCGGATTGGCGATCTTGTAGCCGTTCAAATGCAGTATCGGCAACACTATGCCGTCACGAGCCGGGTTTATGAACTTATTGGAGTGCCAACTCGCGGCGAGCGGTCCGGTTTCAGCTTCGCCGTCGCCGATCACACATGCGGCAAGCAAATCAGGATTATCAAAGACCGCGCCGTAAGCGTGAACGAGCGAGTACCCTAGTTCGCCGCCTTCGTGTATCGAGCCGGGCGTCTCGGGCGCAACATGACTCGGAATCCCGCCGGGAAACGAAAATTGCTTGAACAGTTTCTTAATGCCCTCGGCGTCCTGTGTGACGCTTGGATAGAACTCAGTGTAAGTTCCTTCGAGATAAGTGTTGGCGACCAGCCCGGGTCCGCCGTGTCCCGGCCCCGCAATGTAGATAACGTTCAGATCATGTAATTTGATGAGACGATTGAGGTGGACATAAACGAAGTTGAGGCCCGGCGTTGTGCCCCAATGACCGAGCAATCTGGGTTTGACGTGTTCGAGAGTGAGCGGCTCACGCAGCAGCGGATTGTCGTATAGGTAAATCTGTCCGACGGAGAGATAATTCGCCGCCCGCCAGTAGGCGTTCATCAGTCGCACTTCATCTGCGGTCAGGTTAAGTGTTTCTTTCAATTCGGCGACAGCCATTTTCGTCATCACCTTTCTTCGGGCCTGCTCAAACCTGTTTCCACACCTCAAGTGCAGGCTCGACGCTTGCCCGCTAAATATGGCGACCCGTCGTCATCCGTTGCTCTACGACTTCTCCACACTGTGAACATTGACGATGCCGCAGCAGCTCCCCGCGCTATCTACTACGGGCAAGCTCGTCGCTTGATGCTCGTGAAGTTTACGACGCGCTTCTTCAACCGACTCACTCGCGCCACAACACGCGGACGAGGGTCGCATGATCTCTTCGACGCGCACTTCCGAAGCGCGCCGATCATCAGCCGCCACTCCGCAGCACACGTCGCGCTCGGTGACGACGCCGACCAGCTTGAGGATTTCTGTATCCTCAACCACAGGTGCGCAGCCGCAGCCTGAATCACGTATCGCTCGCGCGGCTTGTGCCGCCGTGTCTTGCGGCGTACAGCACGAAGACGCTTCGATTGGGTTCATTACATCACTACAACAACTCATTTTCTTTTTCTCCTTAATTTTTAATTTGCTTTATATTTTCCCATCGCCCCAAATAATCAGTTGATTAATCAAGCGCGATGGCTTAGCCCTCAGCGCCTTTCGCGCGAGATGAACCGGAATCCTTGACGTTGATTTTGCACCCTGCTTGATCGGTCGCGTCATACCAGAAACGCCCGTCACGGGCGAGCAGTTCATCAGCCGCTGCGGGACCGTCAGAGCCTGCGGTGTAGCTTGGGAAGCCCGGCGGCTTCTCCCCCCCCATTTTTCGATAACCGGCTCGACGATCTCCCACGCCGCCTCCACTTCGTCCGCCCGCGCGAAGAAGGTCGGGTCACCGCGCAGGCTGTCAAGCAGGAGATGTTCATAGGCCGACGGCGACTCGGTTGCGCTTCGTTCGTCACAGCGGCAGTAGTCGAGGTTGATCGACTGAAGCCGCATCTCCTGTCCCGGTTGCTTCGCTTCGACGCGAATGGCGATACTTTCTTCAGGCGAGACGCTGACGACGAGCAGGTTAGGGCGCGCTCGTTCGTCCGCCCCGCCGCGCGCGCTCCAGGGCGTGTGAGGCGCGGGCTTGAACTCGACAACGATCTCGGTCGCACGCTTCGCCAGCCGCTTGCCCGACCGCAGGTAGAAAGGCACTCCCGCCCAGCGCACGTTGTCAAAGTGTAGTCTGAGCGCGGCGTAGGTCTCTACTTGCGAGGCGGCTGCGACTTTCTGCTCTTCACGGTATGCGGGGACGCGCTCGCCTGCGATGACGCCCTCCCCGTACTGCCCGCGCACCGCGTCACGCTCGACCTCGCCGGAAGTGATCTTTCGCACGGCGCGCAACGCTTTCACTTTTTCATCGCGCATGGCGCGCGGATTCCATTCGGCGGGCGGCTCGATGGCAACGAGCGCGCAGAGTTGCAGCAGGTGGTTCTGCACCATGTCGCGCATCGCGCCGGCTGTCTCGTAGTAGCCCCCACGCCCTTCCATGCCGAGCGGTTCCGACGCGGTGATCTGAACGTGATCGATGTAGTTGCGATTCCACACGGGTTCAAAGATACCGTTGGCGAAACGAAGCGCGAAGAGGTTTTGCACACTCTCCTTGCCGAGGAAATGATCAATGCGGTAGATGTCATCTTCATCGAAACGGCGGGCGATCTCGGCGTTGAGAGCGCGCGCCGACGCGAGGTCGTGCCCGAAGGGTTTTTCGATGACGAAGCGCGCCCAGCCTCCGTCGTCGGGCTGGTAGGCTTGACCGGCGAGTCTCGCATCGCTCAAGTGTTTCATGATGGGCGCAAACAGCGAGGGCGGCGTGGCGAGGTAGAAGAGCCGCCGCGCGCCCGTCCCGCCATCAATTTGCTCGAACCTGCGCGCGAGTTCCGCGTAGCCCTGCAAGTCGTCGCCGTCGTATTCCGCCGGGATGTATGACAGGCGGGCGGCGAACTCAGCCCACGCCGCCTCGTCGCCCGCAGTCGCGTCGCACATCGCCGCCTTTCGCATTCGCGCCCGGAACTCGTCGTCGGTCATGTGGCTTCGCGCGTAACCGATCAAGCGGAACTCCGGCGAGAGCAGACCGCGCCGCGCGAGGCGAAAGATGGCAGGCATGACCATGCGTTGCGTCAGGTCGCCGGAAGCGCCGAAGAGTACAAGCGTGCAAGATTCCATGACGCGGACTGCTTGGGCTCGAACCTCCGGCGCTCGCCCGTCAGCCCACAAGTTGTTCGTCATCGCGCCTCTCCCTCCTAATTTTTAAGGCTTGCGCAGGAGCGGATTGTCGAGCAACTGAATTTGCCCGACGTATAAATGATTTGAAGCCCGCCGGTAGGTGTTCATCAGTCCCACATCTTCCGCGTTCAGTGATTGTGCTTCTCTCTTCTCATCACCAGCTATTTTCGTGATCACCTTTGTAAGTCTTTGCATCATTTTGCAAAACTTTCATTCTTCGATTGAGCTTATCAACAGTATTCGTGTCACGTAGATTGCACGGGCATCATTGTGTCCAACCACCCCACGATCACCTGTAGCGACAGAGCGAGATTGCCAATTTGGCAATGATTTTGGGCTTGCTCAGACCGCGTAAACATGCGCGCCGTCAAAGAACGTACATTTCTGAGGGTCTTGATCTGATCATGGAATTGGTGCAGAGGTACATAATGATCTTGCTCTCCAGCCATTAACAGCACGTCCTGCGTAACACGGTCTGAGACGGCAGTGGTTCTCAGCCGCCGAACCTTCTGCAAAAACTCGTAAGGGGATCGACTCCCTGTGACATGCATGCCTTGGTGTATACCCCATTCGATCACTAGGCTTCGTCGCTTCGCGCGCCTCATCAGCATATTTACAGCACGGGCTGCATTAACCTTTAAAAGTACCGTGAGCATGAGACGTACGGCGGGCTTGACCTGCCGCAGCAAAACTTCCGAGAAATCCGTCAGTATGTCATCGGCAATGACGCGGCGGATTCGTGGCTCATACGCTGCCGCGCGAATGACCAGTTCGCCGCCAAGCGAGAATCCCAGCAAGCTGACATCGTCCAGGTCAAAGTAATCCAGCACAACCTTAACGGGCTTTTCCCACTCGTGAGTCATCGGCAAATTGAAATCTTCCAGAGCCGTCCCCTGCCCGGGACCATCGAAGGCAATGACCTCGTAGCCCGCATCGCGCAGTGCGAAAAGGATGGCGAACCATTCTTCGATGTAGCTATCGAAGCCGCCGAACACGACGATGGTTCCCTTCGGCGCAGGTGGTGTAAAACGATAGGCCGAGAGCGCTCCGTCCTCATAAGGAATAATTGACTGGTCAGTTTCCGTGACGCCGTAGTGTCTCTTGATCACTTGAAGAAATCGCTCACGGGCCGGACGTTTGGCCGAATCGGTCGGAAACATAAAGAACTCCGCGGCGCGCAGGTAAAAAGCGCCCTTAAGCCACTGACCGTTGGTCAGAGAGAGTTCGCTAAGGGCCAGAAACTCACGCGTGAAATCAGTGTAATCGGCAATTCGTGGGGCGACAGAGCGCATCTCGTCGAGCATCAGTGGATCGCCGACCCAGTTGTAGAAACGGTTCATTTGAAAATTAAGGCTGACATCGGGGTGGATTTGGTGGTAGCCGACGGGAAACGGAAAGATTACGTCGTGACGGTTCATAATCTTTTCGCTTTCTTTATTTTC
>JBKKAL010000254.1:0-19471 GCA_046714695.1 Pyrinomonadaceae bacterium | reverse complement strand
AGCGTCGTCGTTGTGGGGCGCGTGTGTAGATAAGAGAGCACAAAGCGCACCATCTCGGCAGTCGGGCGACGAAGGCGGTCGCCTTCTTCCTGATGCATCTTCAGGTAGGCGGGCAAGCGAGAGTCAATCCCGGATTTGCGATAGAACTCGCGCAGCAGAGGCGCAAAGTCCAGCACATCGAGCAAGCCCGCCGGAAGATCATCAGTGCGTGCGGGCGCATCGAAGCCGGGAGCGGGCCCGAGCGCGTAGGCGAGCGAGACATAACGCGCCGCCTGCTCGGCTGGCGTCGGCTCTATTCCTCCCTCCGGCGTCTTCAACCTGTTGCGCTCAAAGAAATCTTGAAGGCGGCGGCGTAAGCCTTCGTCCAATTCCGCCTGATCGCGCCTGACCTGTATGCGGAAGACCGAAGGCTCTTGCCCTGTCGGGACGGGATTGAATCCGGCGGCATCAAGCGCGGCCATCATAACTATCAGTCGCGGCTCGGGCTGTATACGCACGCCGTATTCCGTAAGATCGAACCCGCGCGGCTGTTGTTGCGGCTGCTGTTGCTGTGGTGGGGCAGCTTGAGACGAATTGCCGCGAGGTGCTGCTGTGGGCGTAGGTGTTGGCTTCTGGTTTTGCGCTTGCGCTGGAATCGTTGCGCCGAGGCAAAGCGCAAGCATTGTGACGATGATTAAATAATGTCTTCTCATAAAAGCTGGTTTTACCTGGCGCGAAATTTTCAAGGGAGAGCCAGAGATAGATGATGAGGAATCAGGGAGGAATGGTTGTATCAACTCAAACCCGAACTCCTCGAACTCAATCGCCTTTGTTTAGTCCCCCGGCCTTCATCCTGAATCTCTGCTTGGCGCGTAGCATACGTAATGTTAATGGATAAGCCGCGAGTGAACAAACCACCGAGAGAAGAAGCCCCCCGATGGTGAAGGGGGCGAGTATGTCCCAGCTATGCGAGAAGAGACGCCGCCAGTAATCGCCGGTCAACAGGTGCGGCTCCTTTAGCAGCTCCAGTCCCTCGGCTGGCAAACCGAGCGGCTTGCCCATAAAAAACGCGCCCACGGCGTAAGAGGCGAGGATGATCGGGACGAGCGTCAAGATGGGATTGTTGACGAAAGTTCCGGTGTAGATCGCTATTTTATTGAAGCGAAAGATAAAGGCGAGCGCCGTCGCCATGATCGTATGAAGGCCCAGGAAGGGCGAAAAGGCGATAAAAATACCGATGGAAAAAGCAAGCGCCGTACGCTCCGGCGGATCATCAATCGCGAGCAGACGGCGAAGGGCGGCGCGAAACATCTTGAAAATAGTGATAAGCGACAAGTGACGAGTGACAAGTTAAAACTAAGCTTGCGGCTTGTCACTCGCCACTTATCATTTATCACTCTCTTATTTGTAGCTGTTGAGCGCGTCGGATTCGTTTTCGTAAACGTCAAAAACGGTCAAAAGCTTGGTGATCGCCAGCAGGTCCTGAAGTTTTTGGGTCAGGTTAAGAAGCTTGAGCTGGCCCTGTTCCTTATTGATCGCCGTATAGCTTGAGACCAGCTCGCCGATGCCGCTCGAATCAATATAGCCGACGCCCGCCAGGTTCAAGAGAATCTTCTTCTTGCCTTCTTCCAGAAGACGGCGGATCGCGCCACGCAGCGCAACTGACCCCTCGCCGATTGTCACCTTGCCATCCATGTCCAGGACGATTACATCTCCGGCCTGTCGCTCTTTGATATCCAGTTCAGCCATTTTGAAAAGTCTCCTTGCTAGAATTTTAGATTTTAGATTTTGGATTGGCGCTTCCGGGAATAATTGGATTTTGGTATCTAAGCTTTCAAATCTCGCCCAATAATCTAAAATCCAAAATCGTTAGTGTCGCTTAATCATCCGTACCACCGTGCCGCCTTCATCGTGGCGTAACCACTGGACCTCGTCCATAAAAGTACGCATAAAAAGAATCCCGCGCCCGTTGGTCTTCATCAAGTTTTGTGGAACGGTCGGATCGGGAACGCTTCCCGGATCGAAGCCCGTCCCGTGATCGCGCACCGTAATTTCCAGAGCGCTCGCCGAATTCATGAGCGTGACTTCAACCGTCTTCTCCAGCTCCTGTTTATTGCCGTGCAGCACGGCATTGGTCACGGCCTCACGCACGGCCATATCCACTCCGTAAGCAATCTCCTCGCCGAGCCCCAACTGATTGACGAACTTTGCGGCAGCCTCG
Source organism: Pyrinomonadaceae bacterium (assembly GCA_046714695.1). GTDB lineage: Bacteria > Acidobacteriota > Blastocatellia > Pyrinomonadales > Pyrinomonadaceae > DASQYE01. Next base: position 17,271 of record JBKKAL010000254.1, on the reverse strand, counting down.
GCCGCCTCGGCGACCGCCTCAATACGGCTCGGCAAGATTAGTTCAGTCGTCTGTTCGGTCACAGTAAAAGACATAACCTTTCCAAGAGCCGTCCGGCGGGGCGTGGCTACTTACACAGACTTCGGAAAGCTTACCGGAAGAATTCAGGGTGTAACATGGCGCTCCCCCGCCTGTCAAGAAGGGGGAAAAACGTTGATCGGTAATCAGCAATCAGTAATCAGTAAAAAAAAGGCTTTGGCCCTCCCCTGCCGACTACGGATTACTGACTGCTGACCACTTATTATATGATTGATTTAATGAGAATACAGCCTGCGCGACGGATACGCGGACGCATTCAACTCCCCGGCGATAAATCCATCTCGCACCGCGCCGCGATCATTGCGGCATTGGCGCATGGACGCTCTACGCTCCAAAACTATTCGACCAGTGAAGACTGCGCGCGCACCCTGGAGTGCCTGCGCAGCCTTGGCGTGATGGTCGAAAGCGTTGGGTCTGAAGTGCATGTGAAAGGTGTAGGCACGAGTGGTTTCGTCGCGCCTGTGGCTGCGCTCGATTGCGGCAATAGCGGCACGACGATGCGCCTTCTGGCGGGCGTGCTGGCGGGGCAGGATTTCTCTTCGACGCTCACGGGCGATGATTCTCTGCGCTCGCGACCGATGCGCAGAGTGATCGAGCCTCTGGAGCAGATGGGCGCTCGAATCGCCTCTGAACGGGGATGCGCTCCGCTGCGCATCAAGGGGCGCAAGCCGCTCACGCCTATCAACTACCGGATGACGATTCCGAGCGCGCAGGTCAAGTCCTGTCTCCTGCTCGCCGGCCTCAATGCACGGGGCCGCACAACAGTAATCGAAAGGGGAGGGCCAACGCGCGATCATACGGAGCGAATGCTGCGCTGGTTCAGCGTTGCCGTCGAGACCGAGCAAGAGCAAGACGGCGACGCTCTCTCAGAAGTGTTGGCGGTCGAAGGCCCCGCGAGTTTGACTGCCCGCGACCTCAGTATTCCGGGCGACATTTCATCAGCCGTCTTCTTTATCGCCGCCGCCATATTGTTGCCGGGCTCGGAACTCTCGATTGAGGATGTCGGCCTTAATCCGACGCGCAGCCGTATCCTTCACACGCTTAATCGGCTACAGGCGGAGGTGAAAGTTTATGCGGAGCGCGAACGCTCGAATGAAACGGTGGGGACGATTCGGGTGCGTGGCCGCGATGGATACTTTGCGCACGGCGAAGGCTCTCAGGCAAACATACTAAAGGGCTCGCTGATCCCGCAATTGATAGACGAGCTGCCGATGCTGGCCGTGGTCGGGACACAGATCAGTGGAGGCTTGACGATTCGCGATGCGGCGGAGTTGCGTGTCAAAGAGAGCGACCGCATCTCGGCAGTCGTCGCAAACCTGCGCGCGATGGGCGCTGAGGTACTGGAGTATGAAGATGGTTTGACGGTCGGTGGGCCAACTCGTCTGCGCGGCGCAAAGCTCGATGCATTTGGAGACCACCGCATCGCGATGGCCTTCTCAATCGCCGCGCTCATCGCCGAGGGCGAATCCGAGATCGCGCGCGCCGAAGAGTGCGTAGGCGTTTCGTTCCCAGAGTTTTTCAGTATCCTCGAATCGGTGGTTGAGCGATGAGCGAAAGAGCGCGCATATTACTTACGGGCTTTATGGCCTCGGGAAAGACTGTGGTCGCGGAGGCCCTCGCGCGCCGTCTCGATTGCGAGATGCTTGACCTGGATCAGTTCATCGCAGAGCGAGAGGGTCGAAGCATTCAAACGATTATTGACGAGGACGGCGAAGCGCGATTCCGCGAGATGGAAGAGAGTGCGCTGCGCGAAGCGTTGGAGAGCAGCACGGCGCGCATCATCGCCCTCGGTGGCGGCACATGGATGAGCCCACGCAATCGCGCGCTCATCGCCGCGCACCAGGGCTTTACCGTCTGGCTCGACGCGCCCTTCGAGTTATGCTGGCAGAGAATCATTCGCGACCATGACGACACCCGCCCCCTCGCGCGTGATAAAAAGCAGGCAGGGCGTCTCTATGAAGAGCGCCGCGCGCTCTACGAACTCGCGGCGCTGCGCGTGCAAATCAACGAAGAGGCAGACGCAGGCGTGATTGCCATAGAGATCGTGAACGCACTCCGGCAGCGTACCGAGTAACAGGTAAGTATAGGCAGGAGATAAATCGAAAAATTTTATCAAAGGGTGAAAAAGATGACCAAAGGACAAGCGGATGCGAAAGCATTGAGAGTAGCGAAGACGCTGAAGAACGCTGACAACTGGAAACACCTAGCCCGCTGGAATGGCGAAGGCTATTACGAGTTAAAGACAGAGGATACAGGCGACGTGCCCGTGCGTCTCTTTTTGACGCCGACATTGCTTCAACAGACCGAAGATATTCTTTATCGCCAGATCGTCAACGCGACACGCTTCCCCGGCACGCGGCTCGTAGTCATCACGCCCGACACTCACTACGGCTATGGTGTGCCGGTCGGTTGCGTGTTGATAACAGATGGTGACAGCGGCGCGGTCGCGATGGGGCCTGTGGGCTATGACATTGGCTGCTTCACGGCTGAGACACTAATCCCTACAGTTGACGGTCAAACTTATTCACTTGGTGAATTAGCGCAGTCTGGTAATGAGATATTCGTCTATGCCTTATCAGCAGAGCAAAAGATTGTCGTAGCAAAAGCGACAGCAAAAAAGACTCGAACAGATGCTCCGTTGGTTAAAGTGAAGCTGGATAACGGAAGAGAAATCTTCTGCACGCCCGATCATGAGTTTATGTTACGTGACGGCTCATATCGCCAGGCACAGAACCTATCACCCAAAACCTCTTTAATGCCGTTCTACACGCGCACTGACAGGGATGGTTACACAGTGGTTCATCATCCCGGCTCAAGCAACGATCAAAGAGTGCATTGGGTTATGGCTCGTGGTGGACTGCTCGGCGAAATTCCTGCATTCAAAGGGCAGAAAACTATTATTCACCACAAAAATTTTAAGCCTGCCGACAATCGCCCGCAGAATCTGCGTTTCATGGGTGACCGCGATCATCTGCGCTACCACCACGCCAATGGCCGACGGAATTTAAAACTCAGAACGCCGGAGTTTGAGCAACGTCGCCGCGCAGCGCTCGCAGCCAAAGCAAGCACAGCAGAAGGGCATGCTTACTACGCCGCACGCGGAACAAAGAACATCCTCGCCTACATGGCGAACAACCCGGAGCACTTTAGAGCGGCAGTTGCAGGCAATGGTGAGCGAGGTAAGAAGTACCTGCAAGCCTATAACACGAGTCTCGAAGGTCGGCGTAAATCTTCAGAGGTTGCCCATCGCCAGTATGTCTGTGAGACGTGCGGCGAGACGGTGACGGGTGGATTTGGCATTCACAATCACCGCCGATGGCGGCATGGCTATAATCACAAAGTTGTTTCCGTCGAGTCTCTGGAAGAGACAGCAGATGTCTATTGCCTGACGGTTCCAGAATACGGAAATTTTGCACTTTATGCAGGTGTGTTCGTTCATAACTGCGGGATGATGAGTGCGCGCTCGGAGGTTGCCGCCGAGGCAGCGACGATGGAGAAAAAGCTGGAGTTCAATGCGGCGGTGATGGAGAGTGTGGCTTTTGGGGCGGGCGGCAAGAGTCAACGCTTCGGCGGCGTCTCGAAACAGGAGTTCAATAATCTGGTGCGTGGCGGGGCCGAATACTACGTCGAGAAGTACGGGGCGACGTTCGACCGTAGCCGTGCGGAGCGACATCGCATTCCGGTTGATGATGACTGGCAGATACCATGGGGCGGTAAGGGTCGGCCCGAACGCGGGCTCGATCAGTTGGGCAGCCTCGGCGGCGGCAATCACTTTATAGAGTTGCAACGCGCCGAAGACACAGGCACGCTCTTCGTTCAGGTGCATACGGGAAGTCGCGGCTTCGGTCACGGGCTGGCGACGAACTATTTCGAGATGGCGCGCGATGAGCGCCCCGATGCGATCACGGACATTGATCTCGGCTACTTTACGCCGGACTCGCGTCATTACAGCGACTATCTCAACGCGGTGGCGGCGGGCGGCAATTTTGCGATCCTCAACCGGCTGATTATTTTTGAGCAGGTCGCCGAAGCGTTCCGTAAAGTTTTCAAAGCAGAACTCGAACTGATTTACGAGATCAGCCACAATCTCGTGCAGCGAGAATGGCATCCAGATTTCGGCGACGTGTGGGTGCATCGCAAGGGCGCGACGCGCGCTTTTCCCGCCGGACATCCCGCCCTTAAAGGCACGTTCTGGGAAGAGACAGGACATCCCGTCCTGATACCGGGAAGCAACAAGGACTACAGCTATATCCTGCGTCCTCTGGCGGGCGCAGTCAAAAGCGGTTTCTCCGTCAATCACGGTGCGGGCCGCCGTCTCTCTCGCGGCGAAGCTAACCGCACACTATCGCAGCGACAGATTGACGAGGAGTATGCGGCGGCAGGCATTCTGGTGAATATAAATGGGCGAGTGCCGCTCGATGAAGCCGCGCCTGCTTATAAATCATCGGAAGAGGTCGTGCGTGCTGTTCTGGAAGCGGGCCTCGTCGAGATAGAGCATAGGCTCTGGCCTCTAGCCTCGCTCAAAGGCGCTGATGAAAAGAGAGGAAAGCGGCGAAAGCAGTCTGGGAAAAAGAGATCGAACAAACATTTTTAAGGCAATGACAAGTTACGAGCATTGCTTTAGCTTTTAACTTGTCACTGCTTTATTGTCGTTCTTGAGCAACTTCAGGAGGGCAACCTCTTCGAGTTCGTATTCGGGCTGGATGCGGCGAATCGAGCGCTCGACCTTGCGCCGGAACTCTTCGAGCGTGATGCCTTTCAGATAACCGTCAAAAACCAGAGGATGAATATAGCAACTGCGGCACACCGTCGGCGTGTTGCCGAGCCGCTCGGCCACTCTTTTGACGGCGCGTCCAAGATTTCGCTTCGCCTCTTTCTCGTCTTCAGCCTTGCCCATCTCCGCTAATTCGACGGCGGCATGAAGGGTTCCGCCCCATGTGCGAAAGTCCTTGGCTGAAAACTCCTGCGTGGTCGCGGCCTTGATATAGTCGTTCACATCCCGCGCCTTAACTGGATGCGCCTTTCCGTCCTCGCCGATGTAGTTGAAGAGCTTCGACCCGCCGATGGCCTTGATGTCCGACATCAGCGTCGCCAATTCCTCGTCAACGATAATGCGGCGATGACGTACGTGGTGCTTGCCGACGAAGGTGAAGATGAGGCGACCGCCGCGCTTGATCTCCAGATGACGATTGCGCAGGGTGGTTATGCCGTAGGTGCGATAACGCTCGACGCTTAGCTCCGAGCCGACGCGAAAGTAGAGGTCGTTGATAAGGCGCACAACGACGGCCAGCACGCGCTCGCGCGAGAGGCCACTCCCAGCGATGTCTTCGTTGGTGCGGCGTCTGAGAAGTGAGAGATGATCGCCGAAGCGGACAATCTTTTCATATTTTTTGCGTTGCTGGCGCGCGGAATATTGCGCGTGATAGAGATACTGGACACGATCCTTGGTATCTATGCCGATGGCTTGCAGGCGGCTGCGCGCCCCAGGTGAGATGCGTACGTCAACCCAGGCGGGCGGAATGGCGAGAAGGCGTATGCGCTCGAGTTCCGTCTCGCTGGTGATCCGGCGGCCCATCGCGTCTTCATACCAGAACCCGCGCCGCTTCGCTCCGCGCCTCAGCCACCACCGCCGGCGCGCCCCGCGCACGACGATAGATGGTACGCTCTTTTCCAGCGCTGGCTCTGCGACTGCGGGGATTACGCCAGACATCCTTCTACTCTTCTCCGCTCGATTGAAAAGCTACCTTGCAGGCTACGCGGCCAACATCCTGAGAAACTGCGATGCGCCGGACATCAGTTTTTCAAAAGTAGTATCAGCAAACTATCAGCGACGAAGCGAGCCTTCATTGAATCGAAGCCCCGGCGCACTACCAGAGCCTGTGCCTCATCGCTGCGAATCGAAATTCGTCTTGCCATCCACGGACACCGTCACGCTGCGCACGGTCGAGAACTGCTTGAGCGTTCTCTCTACGGCATGGCGAAACTCCGCCGGGGAAAGATCGCCGGCCCAGCGCTTTCCTCCGCGAGAAACAAAATCAACGCGCGCCGTCCCGCCTCCGATCACCAGCGCGCCAATGGCTAAACCTCCGGCATCGAGCGCGCGAAGGCGTCTTCGCTTTTCTACGGCGGTCGGCCCGGCAAGTAATGCTTCCAGCGCGGGGCGCGCGGGCGCAGCCGTCGCGACCTGCCGCACAACGAACTGTAGATTGAATGGGTCACGCGGATGCGGATTGCCCTCTCGCGGAAAATAGACGCGCACCTGCCTACGGCCTGCGGAACTATCAGCTTGCGCGATGGCATGAGAGGTTAGCCCACCCACCATGACTAGCATGATGGCCCAGACGATCAGCAACCCTTTCATCTTCATCAGCAATCCTTCGGTATCAAGACTGCACCGCAAAAGCACGCGAGAAAGCCTTTAACTACCTTCGACGAGCGAGAGATCACTGTTGGCCGGGCCTTGTATGACTCGCCCCTTTGCTTCGAAACGCGAGCCGTGACACGGGCAATCCCACGTCTTCTCTTCAGAGTTCCAGTCAACAATACAGCCCAAGTGGACACAGACCGCCGAGCGCTCGTGCAAAACATTCTGTTCGTCACGGTAAACGGCCACCTTTGAAAGCCCGCGCCTGAGAACAGCTCCATCGCCCGCCTTGATCTCATCCGTGGAATCCACGTCGCCCGGCGTTACTAAATCCGCGTATTGCGCCGCGACATTGAGATTCTCTTTCGCAAACTCGACGCTGGCCCGCAGTGTGATGCGTGATGGATCATAAAGCGTGGCCCACTCATTATCGCGCCCCATGATAAGGTCTGTCAGGAGTATGCCGGCAATCGTGCCATGCGTCATTCCGTTGCCGGAATCGCCCGTCGCGATAAAGACGTTCTCTTCATCCAGCGGGTTTCTGCCGATAAAGGCGAGACCATCCACGGGCTCCATGACCTGCCCGGACCAGCGAAACTCTATGCCCTCGATCATCGGGAAACGGGTTCGCGACCAACTCTCAAGCGAGGCGTAGCGTTTGTCGGCATCGTCCTCCTGGCCCGTCTTGTGGTCTTCGCCGCCGACGATCAGGATGTCATAATCGCCCGCTTTAATAATTCCCTCTCCGCCTTCCATCTCCTCAAAAGGGCCGCTTTGAATCCGCACGTAGTGATAAGGGTCTGGCGTGTCCCAGTAGAGAGCTTTTTTGATCGCGCCACGGGGCACGCGCGCGCCGATGACATACGTGATGTACGGGGCTTGTTTGGTATGAATGACAACGCGATCATTGACGGGAGTATTTGTGGCGACGACGACCGCCGAGCGGGCAGAGACTGAGTGACCATCATCAGTTTCAATACGCGCGCTCTCGCCGCCTTCGATCTTGCTCGCGTGCGTTCCCGTAAAAATTCTTCCGCCGTCGCGCTTGATAGCATCGGCCAGACCCTTGAGATATTTCGTCGGGTGAAACTGTGCCTGCCGGGGAAATTTTAATGCGCGGCCTGTGTCGAAATCCTTGATCGGCGCTCTGTCAACCATCTCTGTACTGTTGAGTCCGGCGCGGTGGGCGGCCTTCAACTCGTCTTCAAGCTCCTGCTTCGATTCATCCGGCGGAGCGAAAAGATACCCGTCGAGCCGCTCGAAATCACAATCAATCTTCTCTTCCATGACGATTGACTCGATGCGATCTATCGCAGCCGAATGGCTCTCAGCCGCCAGCCGCGCGCCCTTTTCGCCGTGCAGTCGCTCCAATTCGTAGTAGCGGTCATCGAGCGCGTTAACCAGATGCGCCGTCGTGCGCTCGGTCATGCCTCCGCCGATGTGCCCATCATCAAGCACGACGACCCTGCGCCCCTCGCGCGCCAGCAGGTAAGCGGTCGTCATCCCAGCGATCCCTGCTCCGACAATGCACACATCGCACTCCGTATTTTCCGCGAGCGGGGACTGAGGTGCGGCTTCATCAGCGGTCGCCATCCAGACTGAAACTGTCTGTTCTAAAGAGTCGCCGCTTATCTTCCTGTCCCCGGATTCATCTTTCATGCTTCGATACCTCTATGAATGCCATTTTAAGCTTTGAGAAGAGGAAAGCAGAAGCCGCCGCCCTTTCGGCCCCGACCTCTGCTGTTTGAGAATTCAGGTGATGCCATTCGAGACGCGTTACTTCTCTCCCTGATTTTCCCGTCGTCGCAGTTCTTCATCAATTGTCTGCTCGTCGCCCTCGGCTGTGCCGGGTGTTCTTCCGGGGTCGCCCGTCTGGTCATTATCATTCGTTGACGATCCCTCGCTCTGGCTCTTTTTCTGATCGTCGCGTTCTTCCTGATTCGTCATTCTCTTATTCCCCCTTCGGAAATCAGGACTCAGAATGAAAGACAGCTTTCTTCTGAGTCCTGAATCCTGACTTCTGTACTCTGAATTATTTTCCTGCCCCGGCACTGCGGCCCGAAGATTGACCCTCGGTGGTAGGAACCTCGCCCGTCTCCATCACTTGTTGAAAGCGGCGGAGGTCTTCTTCGATCTGTTGCTCTGGATTTTCACCGAAGAGACTAGCGACAGCCGCGCCGAGCGCGCCGCCCGGAGGATCATAACGCAGCGTGACGCGAACGGTCGTGCCGCGTCCCCCGGTCGCCGTTTCAAAGCGCACGCTTCCCGCATTGTCAACATCCGCTCCATCGAGCGAGCGCCAGGCGATCAACTCATTCTCTTTCTCATTATAGACTTCGGCATCCCACTCGACGGTCGTGCCCGCCGGAGCTTTAGCCACCCAGTGCGAGCGCCCCCCGGCAGTCGTCGTCACGGATTCCAGATGGTTCATAAAGCGCGGCAGATTCTCGAACCTGCGCCAGAAGCTGTAAAGCTCTTCGGGCGACTTGTTAATCGTGACGCTCTTTTCGACCTTGATGCCGCGCTTCGCCGATACGCTCACGACAGGGTTATCCGTGCCTGCTGTACCGGCAGTGTTAATGCCTGCCGCCTCATACATGTTGCAATGTCCGGTCGTGCCTCGATAGACAAGCGCGCCGCCGACCAGTGCCAGCACTGCGCCGCCCAGAGAACTGCCCGCGAGAACACGCGTAATTCCGTAAACGGCCAGCGCGCCGCCGCCGATGGCTGACGCCCAGCGCTCAGCCTCGCCGACGTTCGTCTCGCCTCCTGCGCCACCCGTCTGTCCGCGCCCCTGCATGTTGTTTGTGACGCCAGCTTGCTCTAACGCGTCTTGTATTGATTCCATGTCCTTGCCTCCTCAGATGGTTCTACCCGTTTTGCGAACATATTCGCGGAAACTTTTGCTGATAACTGTCCGAAAACGTCTCGATGTTGTGATATTCAAGCAACTACAATCAAATGCTATGCCTGAAGAGGGGATGCGCCTGAAGAGTGCGAGAAAATTAGTTTGAAATGAAGCCCACTCGCATGAGCCTGCTGTTTTCAGAGGCTGCGGCGAGCGCGTCCCGTAGATTGGCGGCGATGCAGTTAGCGATCCAAGTAAATTTGGGCTTTGCGGTTCACTTCCATTCGCTCAAGTGAATCGCAAAGCCCTGTTTTAATGTGAGTTCGAAATTAGCAGTTCTACTGCCTTGCACTTCTAGTGTGTTGCGACTTTGGGCTCAGGCCGGGCGGCGGGCGTGGCTGCCGTCTCTCGCGCAGACCCCGCGGGTATATGATAAAGGATGCGGCTGCAATTGTCGCAGATGATGATTTCGTCGCCGCGCCGGATTTCGGCCATGACCTGCGGGCGGAGCGCCATAAAGCAGGCCGTGCAGGAGCCATTGCGCGCCTCGGCGACGGCGATGCCATCGCGTATGCGCGCGCTGATCCGGTTATAGAGCGCGCTCATCGGTTTGGGCAGAGTGCCTGCGAGACGTTCGCGTTCGCTGCGCTGCGAGTGGAGTTCCTGCGTTTGCGTGCGAGTCTGTTCCTCAAACGCTTTTGTTCGCTCCTCCATATCTGTACGCAGCTTAACGACCTCCGGCTCGCGCTCCTTGAGCAGCCCTTCGGACTGTTCAACCGTCTCCATCTTTTCGAGAATTTGCGTCTCAAGCTGCGAGATGTGCTTGCGTGCAGCATCAGCTTCACGAATGGCGGCGGTGTATTCGTGCTCGTTCTGGGCAGACATCAGGTTGCGGTCGGCGCGTGCGAGGTTCGCACGTGTCTCCTCAACCTCGGCTTCGAGACGGGCACGTTCGCTTCGCCCTTCGTCCCGTCTTGTTTCCAGAGCCCGAATTTCAAAGGCGCGCTGATCGAACTCTTTTTCGATCTCAGCGCGCCTCCGGGGAATGGCTTCGATGTCGGCCTGTAGTCTACGTATGTTTATATCCGTGTTCTGCAAAGCGATCAATTGCTGTAATTCCGCTTTCACTCTCTTGCTCTCCTCAGAAAGATCAGGGGTACAAATTATAAAATCGGGTGTTCATCTAAACTTTGATAATCACATATTCGTCTCCGGCATGCAAGCGACGGCCCACCTTGCCTTGATTTGAATACAACGCGTTGGCGTGCGAAAAGCCCCCTCGACCGCTCGCGGTTAAGGAGGCTTTTCGCTTACATTAAATCGGATTGAAGTATCAATCCGCGCCGACGGCTTTCGCTGCGTTGATGCGACCGCCGCTCGAAACCTTCCCTGCGAGCGAGTCGAGTTCATCAACGGACTTGAGAAGACGCTCGCGCAGTTCCTTCATCGAAAGGTCTGGGTCAGAAGCGAGCACCAGTGCCGCGACGCCGGCGACTTCCGGCGTTGCCATAGATGTGCCGGAAGCCTCGCGGAAATCGCCGTTGAGCCATGTGCTCAGAATCTCAGCGCCGGGCGCGGCGATATGCACGCGCTTCGCGCCGTAGTTCGAGAACGAGGCCAACTGGTCATTGCGCGTGAGCGCGGCGACGCTGATGACATTCGGCAAATCGTAGCTCGCAGGATAATGCGGCGACTTGTCGGCATCGGCGCTGGAGTTGCCGCTGGCGGCGATAAACAGGATGCCCTCTTCGCCCGCTTCGCGAATCGCGTCTTCGAGAGCTTTGGAATACATGGTCGAGCCCCAACTGGCGCTGATGATACGAACGTTGACGCCTGCGCGCTTGCGATTGATCACGTAGTTGATGGCTTTGATCGCATCCTTGGTCGTGCCGGAGCCGTTGGCGTCTATAAACCTCAGAGGCATGATATCAACCTTCCAGTTGACGCCCGCGATGCCGAGGCCGTTGCCGCCCTCTGCGCCGATGATTCCCGCGCAGTGCGTGCCGTGGCCGTTCTGATCCATCGGATCGCCATTATCATTGACGGCGTTGAATCCGTACGTGTCATCAATCGTGCCAAGCTCGTCGTCCGTGTACTCGTCCATATCGGGGGGCCGCACCCAGATGTTATTGATGAGGTCCTGATGCGTATAATCAACTCCGCTATCAATGACGGCGACGACCACTTTGCTGCTACCTGTGGTCTTGGCCCACGCGCGGACGGCGGAGATGTCGGCCAGAGCATGGCCTCCATTCTGTCCGTGATTGTCGAGCGACCACTGTTCGCTGAACATCGGATCATCCGGATGATCGTGATTTAGTCCGCCCGGCCTGTCTTGATCGAGTTTAATCTCATAGCTCGGTTCGGCGTATTCAACCAGATCGCCGAGCGAGCGATATTGCGCGGCAACCTCTTCGGCTGTGAGGCCGTCTTCATCCTCTATGACGGCGAGGCCGTCAACCGCTTCGATCTCGTCTTGGACGCGGTCGTGTAAGCGCAGCGCGATGTTTCTCATCCGGTCAACGGTTGTGCCGGGGCGAAAACGCACAAGAACTTCCGCGCCAGTGAGCCTTTCAACTCGCCGGGGGCCAAACGTCGTCGTGCCGTTGTTGACGACCAGAATGCCTTGCGAATGTTGCTGCCAGCGACGCATCTGTCCGGCGAACGCGGCCAGCGCGATGAGCGCGAGCGCGAGCATTAGATGTCCGAGAAAATTCTGTCGGTTCATCGGTCTTACCTCAAAATCTTAAAAGTCGGGTTTCATGTTAGAGACGGTAGTTCGAGCCCTGGTGGTTATAGAGCCTGACCTGATCGCGATTGGCGCGATACTCGTGGCTGCCGCCTCCGGCCACAAGACGTATGCGCCAGCCCGTGGTGATCATCTGCCCACTCATCTCGTCTTCGATGGGAGCGCCGAGCGCCATGTCCGGAAAATCCGCCTGCTCGACCGATTCTTCCTTTATCTCATCGTCCGAGACCCCGAGACGCTCGGCCAGATCGGCGCGCGCCCTTTTGATCGCATCCTCTTTGCTCAAAGCCATCCTTCGATTACTCCTCGTACCGGGTCGTTGCCACCTCCGCAAGTGTTAACTATACGATGCAGTGCGGGGCAAAGGTCGATTTTTTTTAGGGCGCTTGTCCCACAAGCGCCTTTGCGCCTATTCTGCGCCTGCGCGCACCCGTTCGTCAAAGTTTCCGGAGCATCCGGCCGAACTCTTTTTTATGGAACAGAAGGTTTCCCAGATTATCGAAAACGCCGACGCGCTCTACGCCGGGCGCGAGCAGATAGAAATGGTTCGCTTGAGCTTGAGGCAGCTCGAAAGCGTCGCAGCGGCGACGGATGATTTCGAGATCAGTTGGCGCTTAGGCCGCGCGCTCTTTTTTCTTGGGCAGGAGGAAGAACGAAGGGACGAAGCCGCGGTTCTTCATGCGCGCGGTGTAGAGGCATGCGCGCGCGCCGCGCGTCTTGAGCCACGGCGAGTCGAGGGCCACTTCTGGCTCGGCGTCAATCTTGCGCTTCAGGCACAAACGGCAAACTCCCTCGCAGCTCTCGCACTTGCATGGCGCGCGCGCCGCGAGCTTGAGCGCGCGGCGCGTATCAACCCGGCTTATCATGCCGCCGGGCCATTGCGTGTGCTGGCGCGTCTCAAACACAAACTCCCGCGCCTGGTTGGCGGAGGCTACGCGCGCGCTCGTGCCGATTTTGCGAGGGCCATCGAGATCGCACCCGCCAACACGGTCACGCGACTCTATTTCGCCGAGATGCTGCTCGATGCCGGAGAAATGGCTCATGCGCGGAGAGAGCTTGAGACTCTTCTCAGCGCGCCGCTCGATACCGATTGGGAATTTGAGACGAAGCGCGATCGCTCGCGGGCACGCGAGATGCTGGAAAGAATGCGGACTTTACCTTAGCGAGAGGATTGTGAATCACACATTATCTATTTACCACGGCCAGCGTGACGGTCGCTTTGGCGACAAGTTTTTCCTGCGCCCCGGCTCGTGCGAAGACTTCGGATTCCGCGACGATAAGCGTTCTTCCCGCCTTTAGAAGATTCGCCTTGCAGCGCAGAAATTCTCCAATCGCCGGGCGCAATAAATTGATCTTGAACTCGACGGAGAGAACTACCTGAGCTTCTTTGATAACACTTGCTGCCGCGCCGCCAGCCGTGTGATCGGCCATTGTCGCCAGCACGCCGGCATGAACATAATCATTCTGCTGCAAATGTTTGGGCATGACATTGAGTGTCGTCTCGCACCATCCGACGCCGATCCCGCTCACACTGATCCCGACATCTTTGATAAAAGCAGCCCTGTCAAATATCTCCTGAACCTTCCGTCGAAAATCCGGATTCTCTGTCTGCATTCGTCACCTCGAAAAAAGTTACGCCACTTTTGACTGATGCTCGGTGAGCTGCGGAGACCTATATATCGCAGGTTTGATCATTACCTTAGACGAGATCACCGAAGAGATGTTCGAGCAGCGCACTGATCGCGATAGCCGCCGTCTCTGCGCGCAGGGTACGGCCTCCGAGCGTAATCGTGCTCCAACCGGAGAGGCACGCCTGCGCGATCTCTTCGCCAGCCCAGCCGCCTTCCGGGCCGACGAGAGCCGTCAAGCAAGTCGGCCTTCCTGCGTGCCATTCCCTGATAGTCTCAAGAAGCCCGCGTCCCTCGCGCTCCGAGAAGATTAATCGAGGCTCCTCGTCTTCAGAAGGCGCACTCTCTATCAGCGACGTGAAGGCTATGGGCTGGGAAATCTCCGGCACGCGTGCGCGACCCGATTGCTTTGCCGCTTCGAGCGCGATTCGCTTCCAGCGCAGGACGCGCTTGATTCCCTCAGTTCCCTCTTTAAGCCGCACGTCGGCGAACCTCGTCACGACGGGCACTATCCTGACAACACCCAGCTCCGTCGTCTTCTGTACGAGAAGATCGAACTTCTCGCTTTTGAGCAAGGCGACGCAGAGCGTTAGATGGAGCGGTGATTCCGGACGCGCTGCCGAGACTTCTTCGCTGATATCGAGCAGAGCCTCGCGGTCGCGCTTAGACTCCGCCACCCGGCAGCGATATTCCCTGCCTTCGCCGTCAAAGACGAACGCTTCATCGCCGGGTCTTAAACGCAGCACGTCGCGCAAATGCCGCGCCTCTTCCGCCTCAAGCCTCACGCTCAAGGCATCCGTGTTGAAGGCGCTCGGCGGCGCATAGAATCGGCGTCTAGACATAAAAAGACAGATGTCAGATTTCAGATATTAGATATCAGATAAGAAAGATTTGCATTGGCTTTTAACTAGCATCTAACATCCAACATCTAACATCTCGTTTTATCTGACATCTCGTTTTAAACGATAATTGCGACCCATTCTCCATCTGTGGCAACTTCGCACATCTCGTTGATACCAAGTTCATGCAGGCGCGTCTGGATCATCTCTGCCTGAGTATCAAGGATGCCGGAGAGAATCAAACGCCCGCAGGTTGCGCCGATGAGCGCAGGCAAAAGAGGCGCGATGACGTCGGCCGTCAGATTGGCGCAGACTGTATCGGCAGAGATGCTCGCTTCCGTCACCGTGCCCGGCCGGAAGTTGATGCGCTCCTGTACATTGTTCAGTCGCGCATTCTCGCGCGCGATCTCAATGGCGTCCCTGTCCGTATCGCAGGCTTCGATGCGTGACTGCGGAAAGAGAAGCGCGGCGGCGATAGACAGAATGCCCGTGCCCGTGCCGACATCGAGGAAGCTTCCGCCCTGAAAATACTTTTCGATGGCAACCAGACAGAGACGCGTCGTCTCGTGCGTGCCCGTGCCGAAGGCCATGCCGGGCTCTATGCGAATGATAATCCGCTCTGGCTGCTCTTTGATCTCGCTCCACGGCGGCGCGATGATAAAGCGCTTGCCCGCGAGCGTCGGCTGCCAGCTCTTTTTCCATTCGCCGAGCCAGTCCCTATCCGCCACCTCGTTTAGTTCCAATTGGCGCACTGACGATGAGGGAAGATCGTAGAGGCGCATGGCATCGAAGAGCGCAGCGCGAATACGCTCAAGCTGCGGCGGCGCGTCGAAGTAAGCGAGGACGCTCGTCAATCCCTCGTCCCTTTCTTTGCTTTCGGTGCCGAGCGCGCCCGCTTCCATCAAAGCGTATTCCACAGCCTCGCGCGCACCATTCTCCAAGATCACATCGAGGGCGAACCACATGCGCGCCCCGGCCTGAGCTTTGCTCATATTTATTTCAACCTTCGGCGAACGTCATCCGGAAGATATATTCTCGTCACAAAATCCGTATCGCTGTAGGCAGCATGACAACTGCTGCAACTCGCCATCCGCCCGCGCTCAACGATCTTCGAGGCCGCGCCGTCCAGCACCATGTACTCCCAATCTCCATTCTTCGGGTTATAGCCATGCTCACGTTTCAACATCACCGTCAGCAGCTCCGGCGCTTGACTCTCCTTGTTGCCCAGCTTTTCTTTGACGATCAAAGAGCCCTGCGGAAATTCAGGATGGCGCTCCGTCATCATCGCCCGTTGGCCCACGTCATTCACATAAACGGAGATGAATTTATTTCGATGAGGACTGGCGGGTCTGGGATGAGCAGGAGGAGGAGCAGCGCACAACGCAGCCACATCCGGCTCCATCTTTACCGGAGAGGGATTGACAAGCCGCCACGTTCTGTATTTAGAGAGCCGTGTCAAAACCCCTTCCGGCTCATCGCACTTCTCTGCACTTATTGAAGAAGAAACCGGGAGCATTTCGGATGCATCATCGAACGCGGTTATGCTGAGGGGTACGAGCGAGGCTAATAGAATCGTGAGCGCTATTTTAAATCTGCGATTCATAGCCTGATCCTCTCTACGAGCGGCCAGCCAAATGTGGTCGTGGACACGCTCGTCAACCCTTTAGAGCGTCGCTCATCGGTAGCTCACTGCTTTCCGATGCCGAGCGAATCGAGCACACCCTCGCGGTCGCGCCATCCGGCTTCGACTTTGACGAACAACTCCAGATGGCAGCGATGGCCGAGCAGGTGTTCTATGTCGCGGCGGGCGTCCGAGCCGATCTCTTTTAAACGTTCAGCGCCATGACCGATGATGATCTTTTTCTGCGAGGAGCGCTCGACAAAGATGGCGCAGTGAATACGCGTGAAATCTTCCCGCACTTCATCGAACTTTTCCGTCACGACCGCCGTCACGTAAGGTATCTCCTCACCTGTGGTCTGCAAAATCTTCTCGCGCACTATCTCCGAGACAAGCTGACGCAAAGGTTGATCGGTCAGCTCATCCTCATCAAAGATGCGCTCACCCTCCGGCAAATGTTTTATTATCTCGTCGAGCAGGACTTCGATCATGTCCCCTTTGCGCGCCGAGAGCGGCACGACCGCGCTCCACTCATACTCGCCTCCGTACCACTGCATCAAAGGCAAAAGCTTGGACTTGTCCGCCAGCTTGTCCGTCTTATTTAGCAAGAGCAGCGCGGGCTTCTCCGATTGTTTGACCAGATCGAGCACGAAGCGGTCGCCATTGCCTGTGGGAACAGACGCATCACGAATCAGGCACACGAGATTCACGCCTTCGAGCGCCTCATGCACGGCGGCCATCATCCGGCGATTCAAGAGATAACCCGGCTTATGCACGCCCGGCGTGTCCACCAGCACGATCTGCCCTTCAGGCTTAGTAATCACGCCCTGAATCCTGTGCCGCGTCGTCTGCGGCTTATTCGAAACGGCCGCGATCTTTTCGCCGACAAGCCGGTTCAGCAATGTAGATTTCCCCGCATTCGGCCGCCCGATCAGCGCGGCATACCCGCTGCGAAAGTCGTTAGACATGCTTTTGAAGTTAGCAAACTTTCCCGAAATGGTGAATTTACGGTTTCAGCAGTTTCTGTTTCGCGGCCAGGGCTTCGTTGTAGCCGCTGCTGGCGACGTTGCCGATCTTTATCGCCTCGTCGTAGAGTTTTACGGAGTATCAGGGATCGTTAAAATGCTCGTATAATCGGCCGAGGGCA
>JBKKAL010000253.1:0-32552 GCA_046714695.1 Pyrinomonadaceae bacterium | reverse complement strand
GTGTCAAGGCTTTCGCTTATACGCTGGTCATCTCCGCTATCTCCGTCATCATCGGGCTGACGCTTGCCAATACCATCCGTCCCGGCACGCGCATTGATGAGGCGACCAAGGCTCAGTTGCAGGTGCGCTACGGCACGGACGCCACCAAGCGCGTCGATGATGCAAAGAAGACGGAGAATACGGATTCTGTGATGATGCAGGTCGTCAAGACTATTGTCCCTATGAATCCGATCACGGCGGTCGCCAGCGAGACGCCGAACATGCTGCACCTGATGTTCTTTGCGCTCATACTTGGGATTGCCATCACGTTGATTCCTGAGAAGGTCTCCGCGCCTCTTCTGGCGGCGCTTCAGGCGCTCTACGAGGTGTCGGCCAAAGTCATAGATATAATTATGAAGATCGCGCCCTTCGCGGTCGCCTGTCTGCTTTTCAACAATACCTCACGGTTCGGACTCGATCTTCTTCAGGCGCTCTTCTGGTTTATGGTAACGGTGCTGCTCGGCCTTGCCATACATATGTTCGGCATCTACTCGCTCTCCGTCTATTTCCTTTCGCGCATCAGCCCGCTGGAATTCTTTCGCCGCATCAAGACCGTGATGCTGACGGCCTTTTCCACCTCTTCATCGAATGCCACGTTGCCGACTGCGCTGCGCGTCTCGGAAGAGAATCTGGGCGTGCCGCGCGAAATCAACAGCTTCGTTTTGACTGTCGGCGCGACCGCCAATCAAAATGGCACAGCGCTCTATGAAGGCGTGACGGTGCTTTTCCTCGCGCAGCTCGCCGGGATTGATCTCACTCTGGGCCAGCAGTTGATGATCGCTTATCTGGCGATCCTCGGAGGGATCGGAACGGCTGGAGTCCCTTCAGGCTCGATTCCATTCATCATTGTCGTGCTCGCAGGCATCAGTCCGACTCTGCCGCCGCTGATCGCTATCATTCTCGGCGTGGATCGTATTCTGGATATGTGCCGCACGACCTTGAACGTGGCGGGCGACATTACGGCGGCCACGTTCGTTGCGCGCTCGGAAGGTTACGAGCTGTTGAAACAACACGAACCGGCCACAGTTCATGCGGGCGTGACAACACGTACCGGAACTTAAATCGGCTTATGCTATTGGAGGGGTGATAACACTAGCCATAAAATGAACAGGCGCATCAGCTTTTGGGGCTGTGCGCCTGCTCGCTTTTTACTTCCTGATAAACTACCCGGATTCTTGACTTTCGCCAGCATTATAATAGAGTGAAAACTATTATAAGGGTATAAGAACGCCTATCATTTGCAGCCATGCCTCTTTCCAACGGCACAAGTCTCGGTCGTTACGAAATCCGCGCGCAGCTTGGCGCTGGCGGGATGGGCGAAGTCTATCTGGCGCACGACACGCAACTCGGTCGTAAAGTTGCGCTCAAGGTTTTGCCTGCCGATTTAATCAACAGCAGCGAACGCCTGCGCCGTTTCGAGCAGGAAGCCAGAGCAGCTTCTGCGCTTAATCATCAGAACATCCTTACCATTTATGAAATCGGAGCGGAAGGTGATACGCACTTTATCGCTACAGAGTTCATCGAAGGCGAGACGTTGCGCCAGAAAATGCAGACGGCGCGCTTGGAGATTGAAGAAACGCTCAACATCGCCATTCAAATCGCCACGGCTCTTGATGCCGCACATCGGAGCGGGATTGTTCATCGAGACATCAAGCCGGAAAACGTCATGGTGCGCGAAGACGGCCTTGTGAAAGTGTTGGATTTCGGTTTGGCGAAGCTGACCGAGAAAAAAGATGATGCGGCAATTGATATGGAAGCGCCGACACGCGCACAAGTGCAGACGAGTCCGGGCGTGGTGATGGGAACTGTCGTATATATGTCACCTGAACAGGCGAGAGGGAAGGACACGGATGCCAGAACGGATATTTGGAGTTTAGGTTGCGTGCTTTATGAGATGGTGACGCGGCGTTTGCCGTTTGCGGGCGAGACAACCAGCGACACGATTGCCGCGATTCTGACGCGAGAGCCGCCACAGCTATCGCAATACGTCGCGGGCGCTCCGGCAGAGTTACAGCGCATCATCGGCAAGACTTTAAGAAAGAACCGCGAGGAACGCTACCAACACGTCAAGGATTTGTGGATTGATTTGAAAGACCTCAAGCAGGAATTGGAATTTGCCGCGAAACTCGAACGCTCCGCCACTCCAGACACGAGCGGAGCCGAAGAGATTAAAAGAGATGCTGATGCGCGGACGCGAATTTTAACGGAAGATAAATTTACCGACGCTGCAACGGTTGCCGTTTCACCTCAAGCTAAAACATATTTTTGGAAGCCGCAAAGCCGAGTTTTAGCCATTGCGTTGATAATTCTCGCGGCGACGGCGGGGATTGTTTATTTCGCTTTATCGAACAAAACGACGAAACAAGAAACAAGCGTTGACGCTGCCGACAAAACGCTCGCTGTTCTGCCGTTCAAACTTCTTAATCCGAATGACGAGACCAATTATTTGAGCGTTGGGCTTGCCGATTCGCTGATTACCAAATTGAGCAACGTCCGCAGTTTGACCGTGCGCCCGACAAGTTCCGTAATACGCTATGCAAATGAAACGGACACGGCAGGCGCAGGACGCGAGTTGAAAGTCGAAACGGTGATTGACGGAACGGTTCAGCAGGCGGGCGACCGCGTGCGCGTCAGCGTGCAGATGATTCGCGCTGCGGACGGCAAGTCGCTTTGGGCAAACACTTACGACGCGCAGCTTGTTAACATTTTTCAAGTGCAGGACGAGATTTCAGCGAAAATTACCGAAGCCTTAAAAATTCAATTGAGCAGCGATGAACGAGCGCGAATTTCCCGCCCGCCGACTGATAACATCGAAGCCTATCAGCTTTACCTGCGCGGCAACTATTATCTTTACAGCTTCACGCCGGACAGCTTGCAAAAGGCATTACAAAACTACAACCAAGCCGTCGCGCTCGACCCGACTTACGCGCTCGCTTACGCCGGACTCGCCAACGCTTACGGCATCAGTGCTCCTTTCGGTAACGACGAAGCGGCTTTGCGTGCCGAAGCCGCCGCGCTCAAAGCCATCGAACTCGACCCGACGCTCGGTGAAGCGCGCGCCGCGCTTGCCGTCACTCAATTTTGGAAGAAACGGGAAACGGACAAAGCGCAAAACTCTTTTAATCGCGCTCTCGAATTGAATCCGAATTCCGCCGTCATTCGTCATTATTACTCCTGGTTTTTGATTGCCACGGCGCGTTTCGATGAAGCCGGACAACATCTGCGTCGCGCTCTCGAACTCGACCCGCTCTCGCCGGGCATCAATGTTGACCAGGGCTTGCCGTTATTTTTCGCTCGTCGCTACACGGAAGCACGCGCTTCCTACGAGCAAGCATTAAAGCTGGATGCAAATTTCGCGTATGCCCATCAGCGGCTTAGTGAGGCGTGCGAAGGCGCGGGCGATTTTGTTTGCGCGATAGCCGAATTTGAACGCGCCATCGCGCTTTCAAACAACGATTCGATGGTGAAAATACAACTCGCCCGCTCCCTCGCGCTCGCGGGCAAACGGGACGAAGCGCGTCGCCTGCTCAAAGAATTAACCGCGCAAGATACGCCGCGCATTTCGCCCTATCACCTCGCGCTCGTCTATATCGCTCTGAACGAGCCGGACGAAGCCTTTGCGAATCTTAATCGCGCTCTGGCGGAACAAGACAAATGGCTCGGCTGGATAAAGGTTGACCCGCGCCTCGATTCTTTGCGCCCTGACCCGCGCTATCAAGATTTGCTGCGCCGAGTCGGACTCCCGCAGTGAACTATAAGGCTGGATTTATCCTTTGAAATATCATGAACCGGCCATGGTTCAGGCAGGCGTGGCGATGCCTGTCGAGCATAGAGCGGAATGAAAGCATGCCCGGCAAGAGCTTCGAGTGTATGAGAATGATCCTACGAAGACCTTCCCCGAAAACCCTTCCTCAATTGACCAAACCGCAATGTGAGGCTTGAAAAACTGAGGCTTCGCGCGACGAGCGAAACCTCGGCGGTGCGCGGAACGCAAGATGCATAAGCGAGATGGATGGAGTCACGCTTTATCTGGTCTTTCCCTGTGACTGATGTGAATCCTCGCGTACTTTCTTCAAACTAGCGTCACACTATTGCAACGCCTCGGGGGCGATGATGTTGAGGACGCTTTTCAACAGAGGACGACGAAAATGATCTTCCCGATAGGCGACGATAACTCAGATCGCACGACCGCGCCGCTCATTAACTACGTGCTCATCGCCATCAATATTCTGGTCTTCGTCTTTCTGCAGGGCATAGGATCGAACGACAAGTTTACTTATGCCTTCTCGACCGTGCCGGAAGAGATCGTGACGGGGAGAGACATCACGACGCCGGATCGCACGTTCCAGAATCCAGCTCCGGGCGGCGAGCCTGTAGTCGTCCCCGGACTTCAGCCGACGCCCTTTACCGTTTACATCACGCTGCTGACCTCAATGTTTATGCACGGCGGGTTCGCTCATATCTTCGGCAACATGCTGTTCCTCTGGATCTTCGGCGACAATCTTGAACATAGGCTGGGACACCTTCGGTATCTGGTCTTTTATCTCGTCTGCGGACTACTGGCATCACTGGCCCACGTGTTTACGACCGTCGCGTTCGGGGGCAATCCTTTGATCCCAAGCCTTGGCGCTTCGGGGGCGATTTCAGGAGTGCTGGGCGGCTATATACTGCTTTATCCGGGCCGCCGCGTGCGTGTGATTATGATGAGCGTGTTGACGCAGGTTCCGGCCTTCGTCGCCATCGGTCTCTGGTTCGTGTTCCAATTAATCAACGGTCTGGGCTTTCTCGGCAGCGGCTCGCAGGAGGGCGGCGTGGCGTACGCAGCGCACATCGGCGGCTTTATCGCTGGATTGGTTCTGATCAAATTCTTCGCCATCGGGCGCGGTGCAGGCGCTGCCGGCCCAAGCCCGGCTCAATAACGTTTGTTTGGCGGCAGGCCGCAAATTGCTTGCCGCACCTATCGGCTCTAAATTTCAACAAGGGAGAGGATTAATCATGGCAACAGACAACGACAACGTCATTTCGACGCTCAACAATCTGATCGAAACATGCAAGGACGGCCAGGAGGGTTTTCAAACCGCCGCCGACGGCGTCAAGAATAGTGAACTCAAGACGCTTTTTCACACCTACTCGCAACAGCGAGCACAGTTCGCCGGTGAGTTGCAGAGCGAGGTCGGGAGACTTGGCGGCGATCCCGAAAAGACGGGTAGCCTTGCCGCCAGTCTGCATCGCGGCTGGATAGACATCAAGTCTGCCGTGACGGGCGAAGATGAAGGCGCTGTCATCGCGGAATGCGAGCGCGGCGAAGATTCGGCGGTCAAGAATTACAATGATGCGCTCGCGGACCAGAATCTGCCCGGAGACATTCGCTCAATCGTCGAGCGACAGTTCGCGCAGGTCAAGGAAGCGCACGACCGGATTCGTTCACTTGAGAAGGCGACAGGCACGGGCGCGTAAGTGACCGCAATAGTTCAAAGGGGCGGGCGCTCGATTCTCTGACGCTCTCGCATCCGAATAGCAGAACGGGCGTTGACCGAGAGTCGCCGCCCGTTCTTTTGCGCTCCGCTCGATCTGTCCAATAGTTGCTCGTCCTCTTCGCGCTCTTGTAAGATGGAGAGAAGCGAATAAGGAGTTAACCCGAATGGCGATTGTGGAGACAAAGTTGCCGCCCGCGAACCAGCAGGGCCTTGAGATACGCTCGACGCCGCGCGAGGAGATGAATCTCGTGGCGCTCGACACCTTCGCTTACGAATTTGTCGGGCGAGAGATACGCATCAACTTCGAGATACCAGAGTTTACGGCCATCTGCCCGTTCTCGGATTTTCCTGATTTTGCGATCATCCGTCTTGAATACGTGCCCAATGAACGCTGCATCGAATTAAAGAGCCTGAAGCTCTATATCAACTCTTTCCGGCAGATCAAGATTTTCCACGAGCATGTCATCAACGTTATCCTCGAAGACTTCGTGCGCGCCTGCGATCCTTTGAGCGTCGAGATCGAAGGCGATTTCCATATACGCGGTAACATCAAGACGGTTGTGCGAGCAAGCTACAAGAGAAGCAAGCAGTGAGCAGTAAATACAAGTGGCTTTTCTTTACTGCTCACTGCTCACATTTTTGAATATGGAAACCATTGCCATCAGCACGGTCATCGCCTTAGTTGTGCTTGCGGCGCTGCTCTTCTTCGTGACGCGACGCTTGATGCGTTTGATGATTCGTCTAACTCTCGTGGGAGCCCTTATTCTGATCGCGCTGATCGGTGGTCTGGTGTTGTGGTACGGGTCGTCGTCGCAGAAGGAGAAGCCTGCAACGACGACGCCGCCGCGACGTGCGAACTCTCGTTGAACGATGGGTGAAACAGACACCGACGCTGCCGATCAATTCGACGCTTCAATCAGCCAGGACAAGCTAGGTGAAGCGACCGTAGGTCTCTGGCAACGCTACAATCGTCTTCCACGCAACGTCTTCATCATCAGTCTCGTCAGTTTATTAAACGACGCATCGAGCGAGATTATCTATCCGCTGCTGCCGCTTTTTCTCTTCAGCACGCTCGGCGCAACCCCGGCCGCCATCGGCCTCATCGAAGGCGCGGCCGAATCCGTCTCAAGTCTGCTCAAACTCTTCGCCGGATACTGGAGCGACCGTCGCGGGCGACGTAAAAACTGGGTCGTCTTCGGTTACGGGCTGGCAAGCGTGGCGCGACCGCTGCTTGCTTTCAGCTCAAGCTGGCCTCAGGTTCTGACCATACGGCTCACGGATCGGGTCGGCAAAGGCATTCGCACCGCGCCGCGCGATGCCATGATCGCAGACGCTGCGCCACCGGATCAGCGCGGGCTGGCCTTCGGCTTTCATCGCGCGATGGATCATCTGGGCGCTGTCATCGGCCCGCTGCTGGGCCTGATGATTCTTCTCTGGGTCGCGGACGATATAAATACGCCGCAGGCGGGCGACTTTACGAAGGTGTTTCTCGTCGCTTCCATACCGGCGCTCTGCTCCGTCCTCGTCGCAGCCTTTTTTTTGAAAGAGACGAAGAGAGAAAAACGCGTGGGCGCGGACAGCAGCAGCAGCATGCCGCCCTCCAGCCTATCGCTCGGCGGGTTTGACGCGAACTTCAAGCGGTTCCTCGCCATCCTCGCGCTTTTTACGCTCGCGAACTCTTCCGATGTATTTTTGCTCCTGCGGTTGCGCGAAGCCGGAGGCGGAGCCGTGACAATCATGTTAACGTGGGCGGCGCTGCACACGGTCAAGGTCTTAAGCTCGCTCGTCGGCGGCAATCTCTCCGACCGGCTGGGGCGCAAAACTTTGATCGCTTCCGGCTGGCTGCTTTACGCAGCCGTCTATGCGGGCTTCGCTTTCGTCACATCGGTCAGCATGGCCTGGGTGCTCTTTCTCATCTACGGCATCTATTTCGGTCTGGCAGAGGGCGCGGAGAAGGCTCTGGTTGCAGACCTTGTAAGACCGGAGCAGCGCGGGACGGCTTACGGGTTGTATAATCTCGCCTTCGGAATCGCAGTCTTCCCCGCATCCTTGCTGATGGGAGCGCTCTGGAACTGGCGCGGCGCGCAAACGGCATTCATCACAAGCGCCGCGATAGGTGCTCTGGCCGCGCTGCTGCTCGTTTCAACCGTGAGCGCCCGGCCAGCCTCCGATCAGCAGCAGCAGAGTAGCGGCGCGGTCTGAGCTTTGAATCCCTTGAGCACTTAAATCAGAGAATAGAAACTACAGATGAACACTCCCGATTATAAACTGATCACAACGGCTGAAGAACTACGCGCCGCGACTGAGAGTCTATCAACACAACCGGCCATCGGCTTTGATTCCGAAACCACTTCGCTCGATCCGTACAGCGGCCGCATGCGTCTCGTTCAATTAGCCGCGCCCGATCAAGTTTATATCTTCGACCTGGACCGCTTCGCTAATGGAGACGCGAAGCGAGCCGAGGCGCTTGAGCCTTTGCGCCGCCTGCTGGCCGCCGAGCGTCCCGTCAAGATTGCGCACAACGCGAAGTTTGATGCGAAGTGGACAAAGCACTATCTGGGTGTGGAGTTGTGCGGCGATTACGATTCAAAAACAGAATCGAATCCAGGGGTAGAGCGCGGAGGTCTCTTCGATACATTGCTCGCCAGCCAGATCGTGTCGGCGGGCGAAACGGAAGACCGGCACGGCCTTGAGGCGGTCGTCGGGCGCTACCTGGACGAGCCGATGGACAAGACTCAACAGTTGAGCGATTGGAGCGGCGAGCTATCGCCTGTGCAGCTCGAATATGCCGCGCGCGATGCCGCAGTGATGTTGCCCTTACGTGAAAAGCTGATCGAGCGTTTGCGCGCAAACTCCCTTGGTCGCTGCGCTCAGTTGGAGTTCGAGTGTGTCGTTCCGGTCGCCGACCTGGAGCTGGCGGGCTTCTTTCTGGACAAAGAGCGGTGGCGCGAGCAACTCGCCGTCGTCAATAAAAAGAGGACGACGCTGGCCGAAGAACTGCAAGAGGTGCTGGCGGAAGAATCCCTTCAGCAATCATTCTTCGGCCCCGTACGCAACGACATCAATCTTGATTCGCACGTCCAGTTGACAAAGGCGCTAAAGCGGCTCGGCATCGAAGTGCCGGACTCGACACGCAACTGGAAATTACAACCGCTCGCAGCCAAACACCCGGAGATCGCCAAGCTGCTTGAGTACCGCACAATGCAAAAGGCGCTTACCAGTTACGGCGAAAATATTCTGGACGCGATTAGTCAGGTGACGAACCGCCTTCATGCAAATTTCCATCAGATCGGCGCGCCGACGGGCAGAATGAGCTGCACTCAGCCGAATATTCAACAAGTCCCGCACGCCGTCGAATACCGTCGCTGCTTTCGCGCCCCGGATGGAAGAAAGCTTATCATTGCCGACTATAGTCAGATCGAACTCAGAATCCTCGCGGACTTCACGAACGACAAGGGATTTATCGAGGCCTTCAATTCCGGCGCAGACCTGCATCGCGTCACCGCCGCGCAGGTCTTTGGCGTGCCGCTCAGTGAGGTCACTAAAGAGCAGCGTGATTTCGCCAAGCGTCTGAACTTCGGGGTGGTTTACGGTATCGGCGCGCAGCGTTTCGCACTGATGACGGGAATGCCGCTCTCCGACGCCGAAGACATCTTGCGCCGCTACTTCGCCACCTATCGCGATCTGGACGTATGGCTGCGCAAGGCGGCTCTTCAGGCCGTCAGAGAGCGCACCGCGCCGCGCACCGTCGCGGGCCGCCTCGCGCGCTTCAACTTTGATCCCGAAGACAAACAGGCCGCCTCGTTGGCCCAACGCAACGGCAAGAATTCTCCAATACAGGGCAGCTCGGCTGACATCATCAAACGGGCTTTGCGTATTCTTCACGACAAGCTGAAAGACACGACCGCATGTATCGTCAACGTCATTCACGATGAGATTGTGGTGGAGGCGGATGCGACTGAGGCTCAGGAGATAGCCAAAGTGGTCGAAGACGCGATGTGCGCGGCGGGCGCAGAGTACGTCAAAAAAGTGCCGGTCAAAGTGGAAACAGAAGTGTCGGACGAGTGGGTGAAATAGTCTGCGCGCACATCGCTCCCTTACGTCCATCGCGTCTGCACTCTCACGCGGCGTAATGGAAACCCTGTCTCTTTATTACGCTTTTCTTAACCAATCTCTCTCATCTCATCGGGTATCGGCTTTAGACCGGATCGTTCCACTTCTGCCATCTGGATTCCATGAAAGCGATATTTGATGGTGTAGTATTGTGTCGGCGCAGACTCGCCTTCTCGCAAAATCGCTTGATCGAGAATAAGCAGCCGATCTTCAACTCTGAAGTTGCTCTTTAGACTTTCCACGCTGAGAATGTAGTCGCCTCTTCGCCCGCCTTCAAAGTGGGCAAGCGCGACGACTCTTCCATTTTTCAGCGTGTAAATAAAGACCTCATCGAGGGTGCGGCTGGTGCGAGTGTTCTGACCTCGCAGAAGGATAATAGCCTCCTCCCTCTCATCACCAGTCAGATCACCGTATGTAATTCTCATGAGACCGGAACGCAACCCGCCGGCGCTTTCCCGGCTTCCATTACGTAACTCTATGGCCTCCTTTTCTTTTTCCCACTCCAGCCGATAAGTGAAATTCTTAAAATCAACTTGTCGGATGTTACTTATGGATTTAGGTGCCGCCGCTTTCTGAGGTATCCCTTGCCCGTAAGACAAGGTTAAGAAGAGCAGCGTCATGACGAATAATGCGGCAAGTCGTATTTTAACCATGACTTTGATCCTTTCAACGCAGGTAGCGCCCACCTACCACTCTTGTCAAATGACTCAGACTATTATCATCAGAAGTAAGAGGTTGATGAAATAGTCATGTAACTTTTGCAGTTATTCATCAGAGCCACCTGTCTCTGTTTCAACTGCCGGGCGCAGTGCGGCGTTTTTGCGCCAGATGAGATAGACGGGGAAACCTGTGAGGACGATCAGGAAGCCGATGCCTGAAGTGGTGGGCGCGAGCCACACCAGATCAACGATTAACAGCGTCGCGAGCACGATGTATATGAGCGGCACGAGCGGATAGCCAAAGGTGCGGTAAGGGCGCTCCGCGTCCGGCGCTTTGCGGCGCATGATGATGACGGCCCCGACCATCAACCCGTAAAAGACCAGATCAGCCGGGATGATGTATTCGAGCAGTTGATTATAGACATTGCCGTATGTGACCTCACCACCCGCGCCGCTCGTGACAGTGCGCGGCAGAGTCAAAAGTGAGGCCCACACTCCTTGCGCGATGAGCGCGATTGAGGGAACGTGTCGAGAGTTGACCGAGCCGACGCGCTCGAAAAAGAGGCGGTCGCGCGCCATCGCGTAATAGACGCGCGCTCCGGCCAGTATCAAACCGTTGTTGCAGCCAAACGTCGAGATCATAATCGCCACCGCCATCAAAATCGTGCCGGGCCGTCCAAAGACAGCCTGCATCGTGGCGGTCGCAATACTGTTCGGCGGCTTTTGCATGACGGCAAGCGGCAATGTCACGACGTAGGCGAGATTAGCCAGAAGGTAAAGCACTACAACCGCGCCGCAACCGATCAGCAGAGCGCGTGGCAGGTTGCGACCGGGATTTTTGATCTCGCTGCCCGTGAAGGTCACGTTGTTCCAGGCGGACTGGGCAAACAGCGGCCCCGTCATCGCGCGCCCCAAGAGCATCACAAGCGCCAGAGCGCCCACGGCTTCAAGACCCGGCTGCGCCGTCTGCGGATTCCAGCCGTTTGCCTGAGGCGTCCACCATGAAGATGTAAAAGCCGCGCTGCCCTCATTCCAGCCGAGGAAGAGGCCGACGACGATCAAGCCGATGAGCGCCGCCGTCTTGGTGAAAGTAAAAGTGTTTTGAATAAACTTTCCCGTCTTGAGACCGCGCGTGTTTATCAGCGTCAGCAGAATGATCAGGGAGACGGCAACTAATTGTTCGGTCGAGAGGCTGATGGCGTAGCGTTCGGAAATTCTGATGGGCTCGACGAGATAACGATCCGTCGCCACGAGGGGCGTCAGCACGCCCGTGAAGCGAGCGAAGGCAACAGCTACAGCCGCAATCGTCCCCGTCTGAATAACAAGGAAAAGCGACCAGCCGAAGAGAAAGCCGAGCGCGGGGCTAAAGGCTTCGCGCAGGAAAACATACTGGCCGCCGGCGCGCGGCATCATCGCCGCCAGCTCGGCGCAGCACAGCGCGCCCGTGATCGTCAAAACGCCTGCCAGCGCCCAGGCGACGAGCAGCCAGCCGGGCGCGCCCACAAGCCTTGACGATTCCGCCGATGTGATGAAGATGCCGGAGCCGATCATCGAGCCGATGACGATCATCGTCGCGTCCATCAGCCCCAGGCTGCGTACGAGCTTATGCGATGATTCTTCTTTGTCTACGCTCATGGGCATCTTCGGTTTACGAAAAACAGAAGAGCAGCGGGCATAGAAGGCTGAAGATAAACTCTCAAACCCCGCTCGCTGCTCTCCATACTTTTGGCTGCCTGCGCTTCCCGGTCAGGCTTTGATCTTGTCCGGGTTCTTGCGTGCGATCTCGTCAGCCTTGCGGTGTAGGTCTTTGGCTTCGGTAAGAAGCTTTTTGTAATCCGCATAGGCTTTGCGGAAATCCGCAATCGCTTTCTTTTCGACATCGCCGCCTTTGCCGAAGTTGTCGCGCTCGATGACGGCCGCCTCACGAAGCTTCTTGAAAGCCTCGACTTGCTTGCGAAACGCCTGCGCCTTGAACGACAGATATTCTTTATAGGTCGGGTCGGTTTCGACCTGTGACGCGCGATCAATCTTATCAACTGCGCTATTGCCGCTCTCAAGGCCCTTATCAATGGCCTCGATGGCTTCATTCAACTGCTTCTTGACTTCGGTCGCGTCATTGGCGTTTTCCGCCTGGTTGATCTTACTGACTCTGTCTTCATTATCGTCCTGAATCTTCTCGACCTTATCGAGCTCCTCCTTTGCCTCCTGGACGAGCTTGTTGACATCGCTGCCGCCGCCTTTTTTGCCGAGTTCCTTGAGCTGGCTACAGGCGAGGGCGAATGAAGCGAGCAGCAGCAGCGCCAACGCCGCGTTGGCCCGCCCCTTCTGGTTAAGCATATTCTTGATTGTTCCTTTCATAACGGGTTTATGTATCAAAACTCATCTCTTCCGGGATGGCTCATACGTAGAGGCGGCCATGCTCTCGACTGCGGAGGAGCGCCTGAGACCGCGTGGGGCGCGCCTGTCAACTATTACATGCTTGCCGGGCGCGATATTGAACTGTTCGAGAGGCGGCTGTCAAGATCAGATGTTCGATGTCAGATGCCGGATGCTGGTTAGGACGGATTAGCGCTTGTTTTCTAACCAACATCTAACATCTAGCATCCGACATCTGTTCTTGACAGTCCGCGCAATGCTCACATAGTCTAGTTGTTTGAATGGTGTGCTCGCGCGCCACTCCTGCCTGAAAAAAAGTGAACCACAATTGCCGGAAAAAAATTGAGACACATGATGAAAGAAGAGTTTATAAAGCTAATCACCGATAAAGG
The DNA here is from genome assembly GCA_046714695.1 of Pyrinomonadaceae bacterium. Taxonomy (GTDB): domain Bacteria; phylum Acidobacteriota; class Blastocatellia; order Pyrinomonadales; family Pyrinomonadaceae; genus DASQYE01. Next base: position 19,496 of record JBKKAL010000253.1, on the reverse strand, counting down.
TGCGCGCATCGGGGTCATCGGCCTGGGTTATGTCGGATTGCCGCTCCTGGTCGAATTCGCACGCAGCGGCTTTAATGTCACAGGCTTTGAAGTTGATGAGCACAAGGCCGCGGAGATCAACGCGGGACGCTCCTACATAGGCGATGTTGTGGGCAGCGCCGTCCGTGAGCTGGTCAATGCGGATCGCCTGCGCGCCACCACCGATTTCCAGTATCTGAAGGATTGCGACGCCGTTATCATCTGCGTGCCCACGCCTCTGCGTAAGACCAAAGAGCCCGACGTTTCTTATATTCTGGCCGCAGCCGAGCAGATACAGAAGAGCTTGCGGCGCGGTCAATTGATCGTGCTTGAATCCACGACATATCCGGGGACGACCGACGAAGTCTTGTTGCCGATGTTCGAAGAGATGGGATTAAAGCTCGACGAGGATTTCCTGCTGGCCTTTTCGCCTGAGCGTGTTGATCCCGGCAATCCTCAGTTTCAGACGCACAATATTCCGAAGGTGGTCGGCGGCTGCACACAGGATTCAACGGAAGCTGCTTCGCATCTCTATTCTCAGATCGTCAACGATGTGCACTCCGTCAGTAGCGCGCGTGTGGCCGAAGCCGCAAAGCTTTTGGAGAACACTTTTCGCGCCGTCAACATCGGGATGGCGAACGAGATGGCGCGACTCTGTTACGCACTCAACATAGACACCTGGGAAGTGATACGCGCGGCGGCGACCAAGCCCTTCGGCTTTATGCCGTTTTATCCTGGCCCCGGCATAGGCGGTCACTGTATCCCGCTCGACCCGCACTATCTTTCATGGAAGGCGCGGCAGCACGGCTTCGACTCGCGCTTTATAGGGCTGGCCGAAGAGGTCAACTCGCGTATGCCTGAGCATGTCGTCACATTAGTGGTTGACGGCCTCAATGATGAGCGCAAAAGTTTGAAGGGATCGCGCGTGCTGCTTCTTGGCGTCGCTTACAAGAAGGACATCAACGATGTCAGAGAGAGCCCGGCGCTCTCGATCATAGACCGCTTGCGCGCCAAGGGAGCGGACGTGCGCTATCATGACCCCTTTGTCAAGGATGTGCGCTTCGATGACGCGCACACTGAAGGCGGCGGAGAAGCTCTCTCGTCTGTGGAGTTGACGGACGCGGAGTTGAAAGCGGCGGATTGCGTCGTCATCGTGACGGATCACAGCGGGATTGATTATCACCATGTGACGGCTCTGGCTCCGCTTATCGTAGATACGCGCAATGCCCTCAACGGAGATTTGCGCCGCGCCAGCCACGCTCGAATCATTCGATTGTAAAGAAGTAATCAGTAGTCAGTAATCAGTCATCAGCCAAAAGCTTTTCACTGACAACTGACTGCTGATAACTGATCGCTTGTTTATGCTTAAAGTTCTCAATATCGTGGGCGCGCGGCCAAACTTTATGAAGGTCGCGCCCATTGTGGAAGCGATGAAGCGGCGTGAAGGGGAGTTCATGCCGCTTCTGCTGCATACGGGGCAGCACTATGACGAAGGAATGTCCGAGGCTTTCTTTCGCGACCTCGGCCTGCCTCAACCGGATGTTTATCTGGGCGTGGGCTCCGGCACGCACGCCGCGCAGACCGCCGCCGTCATGCAGTCGTTCGAGCCAGTCGTCTTGAGGGAGCGCCCCGATTGGGTCGTCGTCGTCGGTGATGTCAATTCGACGCTCGCGTGCGCGCTCGTCTGTTCAAAGCTTGGTACCCGTGTGGCACACGTCGAAGCGGGCCTGCGCAGTCGCGACCGCAAGATGCCCGAAGAGATCAATCGCCTGCTCACAGACCAGATCGCAGACCTCTTGCTCACACCTTCCGAAGATGCCGACGCTAACCTTCTCGCCGAAGGCATCCCAAGGGAGCGCATACGCTTCGTCGGCAACGTGATGATTGATTCGCTATTTAACCAGCTTGAGCGCGCCGCTCGCTCGACCGCGCGCGAAGACCTCGGTGTGTCGGGCTGTGATTACGCGACGCTGACACTTCATCGTCCCTCGAACGTGGACGAGCGCGCCGCCTTCGAGCGCATTCTGGACGCGCTTGCAGAGATCAGCCAGCGCCTTCCCATCATCTTTCCCGTTCACCCGCGCACGCGCGCGCGCATTACGGAATTCGATTTCACAGATCGGATCGAGAGCCTTAAGAACCTTCACCTCGTCGAGCCGATGGGTTACGTGGATTTCCTGCGCCTCTACAGCGGCGCGCGTCTGGTGCTGACGGATTCAGGCGGCATACAGGAAGAGACAACCGCGCTTTCCATTCCCTGCCTGACGCTGAGGGAAAATACCGAGCGCCCGATCACAGTCGAGATGGGCACTAACAAAATCGTCGGCACAGACACAGGCCGAATCATAGAGACTGCCTTCGCCGCACTGGATTCTCCGCCCGATAAGAAACAAAAACGTGTGCCGCCACTCTGGGACGGCCACACCGCGCCGCGAATCCTCAACGCATTGCTCGAAGTAACAGGGACGCAGGCGTGATGGGTGAAGAGAAAAAAGATTTATCCCTCATCCCTCATCCCTCATCCCTTATCCCTAAAATCAAGCGTGCGCTGCGTGGAGAGGTGGATGCACGCACGGTCGCGCTTGAGGCTTTGAGGCGCGGGCGAGTCTCGCTGCGGCGCAGACGCGAGCGCGCCTTGCTCGATCAGTTGGATAGACGGCCCGCACGTCTGTCTCCTCAGTACGCGCGTCTTTCTCGCCGCGAACTGCTCGAACATTTTCGCGGCCGCACGACGCCACAATTCCTGCCCGGCCTCGATGCCTCCAACCTCGCAGCGACGGCGCGTCTTCAGCGCGAGCTTTTCCCGACAGAGACGGATGAATTGCTAAGGGCTGCGGCGCGCATTACAACTAACCATCGCTGGCCGCTATTGGGCTACGGTGAAAAAGATTATGGCGCAGCAGAGATCAACTGGCTGCGCGATCCTCTCACAGGCTCTGAGTGGCCGCTCGATTACCACGCCGACATAAATCTTTCGCGCGGCGATGGGTCGGACGCGCGCGTTCTGTGGGAACTAAATCGCCTCCCGCACTTCATCACGCTCGGCCGCGCCTTTGCTTTAACGCAGGATGAGAGCTTCGCCGCAGAGTTTTTCGCTCAATTGAAGAGCTGGCGCGGGCAGAACCCAGTGGGCCTTGGCCCGAACTGGGCCTGCGCGATGGAGGTGGCGTTGCGCGCGATGAATCTGGTGGCCTCCTTCGAGCTTTTCCGCTTCTCGCCGCTTCTGGATGAAGATGATCGGCTCCTCTCGCTCATCACGCTCTTCGATCAACACGGAGAGCACATCCAACGCAATCTTGAATTCTCCTACATCTCGACGAGCAATCATTATCTCTCGGACGTGGTGGGCCTGTTCTGGTTGGGCACAATGCTGCCGGAACTGCAAGCGGCGCGCCGCTGGCGCGAGTTCGGCCTGAGAGAAATGCTCGGTGAGATGGACAAGCAAATCCTCGCGGACGGCGCGGACTGCGAGGCTTCGACGGGCTATCATCGCTTTGTCCTTGAGCTGTTTCTCCAATCATTCATCCTCGCACGCGCTAATAATATAGAGATCGAAGAAAGATACTGGCGTAAGCTGCGCGCGATGCTCGAATATGTGCGGGCTTACCTGCGTCCCTGTGGCCGCGCGCCGCTCATAGGTGATACAGACAGCGGTCAGGTGTTGCCCGTCAGGAAACGCGCCGCAGACGACCACGCCTACGTGCTGGCGCTCGGCGCTGCGCTCTTTGACGAATCGCCCTTTAAAGACGCGCGCCTGTCCATGCCCGAAGAGTTGTTGTGGATTTCAGGCCCGCAGGGCGTGCGCAGGTTTGAAAGCCTGACGACTGCGACGGAAGATGCGACATCAAGAGGCTTCAAGGATGCCGGGACATATGTAATGCGCGATGGCGACCTGTATCTGCTTTTCAATGCGAGCGGCAACGGCCTTGGAGGGCGCGGCTCGCACGGCCATAACGATGCGCTCTCGCTCGAAGTCTCCGCCTGCGGGCGCGAGTTTATTGTTGATCCCGGCACATACGTCTATACGTCCGATCTCCGCGAGCGTCAATTGTTTCGCTCAACCGCGTATCACTCGACCGTGGAGGTTGACGGCGCGGAGCAGAACACAACTCTTGAGACAATGCCGTTCGTAATGGGCGACGAGGCGCACCCGCGCGTGCTCACCTGGGAGAGCGCGCCGGAGCGGGACATGATCGTCGCCGAGCATGATGGCTACGCCCGGTCTGGCATGTCTGGCGGGCCAATCACGCATCGTCGTGCCGTTGAATTCGATAAGCGTGGGAGATACTGGACAATCGAGGACGCACTCACGGGAGAGGGCGAGCATCTATTTCGCTTTCGTTATCACTTCGCGGAACATCTTGATTTAAGCGTCGGCGCTGACAAAAATGTGCGCGCTTACGATAAAATGTCGCGAGCGCGCCTCGTCGTTGTCGCCTTAGATGATTTGCAGTCTCCCGCACTTGAGGAGCGCTACGCCTCGCGCGACTATGGCGAGAAGCACAAAACAATCTCGGCCTGCTGGACGCTACGCGCTCACGCCCCGCTGGTCAGGCGTTGGTTGATCGTGCCGGTTAAAACGGGCGAAGATGAGTCGGCGCGGTTGGATTACATAGAGCGCATGGCGCGCCCCGTCAAGCGAAGTAAAGATGAATGATCGAGACAGCAGAGTATGAAGCCGATAATCCATCTCGCGTTTGTTGACGACTGGGAGCTGAGCGGCAACGGCTCCGGCGATGTCGAGGAGCTTCAATTTCGACCGATGCGCGAGCTTGTCGGAATCTACAACGCTCACGGCATTCGCGGCTCGTTTAACGCCGAGATGATGCAGCAGTTGACGTTCAGGAAATTTCAGCACCAGCACCCGGAACTAAAAGTCCTCGCCGACCGCTGGGACGAGCATGTGCGCGAGACCTTCAAGCAGGGCCACGATATACAGCTACATATTCATCCTCAGTGGCGCGGCGCTCAGTACGATGGCGGCGCGTGGCGGCTGACAAGCGACTGGTCAATTCTCAATTATGACCCTGAATCGGCCCTTGAGATGATCGCGGCGGGCAAGCAGTATCTGGAAACACTGCTGCGCCCCGTTGATCCTACTTATGCTTGTGTCTCATTCCGTTCGGGCGCGTGGTGCATCGCGCCCTCCAAACACCTGCTTGGCCTGCTGGCCCAACTCGGCATCGTCTTTGACATGAGCATCGTCGGTGGAGTTCGCTACGACACCAGGAACATCAAGCTGGACTACAAAAACTGCGAGGAAGATTTTTTGCCTTACTACCCGGAGATGGAAGACGCGCGCCGGGTCTCAAGCCGTCCTGAAAAGATCATCTGCATTCCGACGAATCACTTCTACGGCTCGCGCCGTCAGGTCTTAAAACACCATCTCGGCCTCGGTTGGCAAAAAGCGAAACGGCGCATCGCGCCTGCTGCTGCTGCTCCGGCAGAGAGCGGCGGCAGTCGAAGCCGGGAGGCTTACGGCCAGGAATGGGCACAGACGGCGCATGCTTCCATGTGGACGCGCATTTATGAAAAGGGGATCATGCCCTACGTCAAGGGTAAGCATTTGATCTCCGACATCGCCCAACTTGATTACGAGCTTCTGTGCGAGATGCTTCACTCCATACGACGACGCGCCGCAGCATCCGGGCTCACGGAAGTGCCCGTCATTCTTGAGAATCACACGAAAGACATACGCGATTTCTCGCACATTGAACGCTTCATGGTGGATGTCGCGCGCGCGGGCGATATCAAGTGCCTGACCCTCACGGAACTGGCGCGGGAGCTTGAGCGCGGGCGATTTCAGATCAGAACCAACACTGCCGCCGCCGACGCTGTCTAACCGTGCGAAGACAACTCATCATCAGCGTATTACGCCAGCGTTTCGATGAGCTGTGCGCCGTGCGTATACACGGAATTGTGCCCGAACAATTCGGTTCGATGAGTGCCTTCGTCGCTGAGACTAGAGCGCGCATCCTCGACGCACACAGAGAAGACTCCACGGCCGACTTGCTTCCACGCTGGAACGCGCCGCGCGGGTGGGTGGATGCGGGCTCGGATTGTTTGGCTTCTTTACGCGCCCTCTGCCTGGGCGAGAAGACGTTAGCGCACACCGCTGCTGCTACTGTGGGCGCGGAGAATGTCACAACGGCAGCATCGTTTATCGAAACTCTTGAAAGATGCAGGCAACAGCCGCAGGAGCGGTTTCGACTGCTCACGGAGCGCTACTCTTTTGCGCTCAACATCACAGTGGCTTCCGAAGAAGCGATTCGCGAATATCTCCTGCTGCGTTTGATGGTTCAAGACCGGGCGCGCATCCTGAAGCGTTCGGTGCAATCAATTGATAGCGATGATCTGCTTTTGAAACTGAACCTGCTGGCCCTCCATGCTGCGCTCGTCCCTGATTTGAGGTATCTTGATGCGCTGAACTACTATTACGAACTGTTGCCCGCCGAGTGGAACCCTGCACGGGGACGACACGCCTGGCTGCTGGTCTCTTATCTGGCGCTTTATGCTCATGCGCTGGCGGCACATTTTACAGAAGAACGCGAATGCGTATAGGTATCCTGTCAAGCACGCTCCCTTCGGCGTTGAGAATCTTTGATGAGATCAAAAGCGTTCCCGGCTGCGACAGCTACATCCTCCTGTGTCGAACGACGGGAGAGACGAGGGCGCGTAATCTCTTCAAGCACATGGCGCGGTTTGTGCTCAAAGGCCAACGCTTGAGAGGTCTTCGCCTGCTCATGGAGGGCAGGGTTTTTCTCTTGCGGCAGCCGCTCGATCATCCGCGCACGATTGCCGCTCTTGAGGGACTGCAACTCGATGTGGGGCTGCACAACCTCGGCAGCATATATCGCGAGCCGACCATCAATGCGTTCCGCCTCGGGATTCTGAATCCACATATCGGCATCCTTCCGCAGTATCGAGGGCGAAGCGTGATGGAGTGGGCGCTTCTGGAAGGCGGGCCAACAGGTATCACCGTTTTCCTGATAGACAACGGCATAGACACGGGCGACCGCGTCGTCCTCAGAGAAGAGGTTGACATTTCGCACTGCGGCTCAAGCGCACGAGCGAAAGCCTATCTGTTCGGCCTCGATGCTGTATTCTTTCGCCGGGCGCTTGAATTACTTCGCTCCGAAGGATTTGCTTTTAAGCGCAACGACGGCTCCGGGCCGAGGTATTACGTAATGTCCCGTTTATTTCAGAATGTGGCGGATGAACTGTTAAGGGCGGACGGCTGATGTGCGGTATCTGTGGAGTTTGGGAATACGGAGCAGCGACGGGCGCGCGTGTCGAGACGACGCTCATCGAGCGCATGCGCGACCAGATGACGCATCGCGGCCCGGACGATGCAGGGCATCTGATCTTTGACGAAGGGCGCGGCGGCTTAGGATTTCGCCGCCTCTCGATCATTGATCTCTCCGAGGCCGGACACCAGCCGATGCGCGGCTGCACGGACAGAGTGTGGCTCGTCTTTAACGGCGAGATTTATAATCACGCTCGCTTGCGCGAGGGATTAAAGGAGCGCGGGCACGTTTACGCTTCGCGCACGGATTCCGAAACCATCCTGCATCTTTACGAGGAGCGCGGGCTTGATTTCGTGAATGAGCTTGAGGGCGATTACAGTATCGCGTTGTGGGACACCGAAGCCGAGCGGCTGGTGCTTGTGCGCGACCGTATCGGCGTCAAGCCGCTCTACTTTTATCACAAAGACGGGCGTTTTATCTTCGCCTCCGAGATCAAGGCAATCCTCGAACATCCCGGCGTGACCGCAGAGGTTGATGAGGAATCGCTCTATCATTACCTGACGTTTCTGACTACGCCCGCGCCTCGCACGCTCTTTCGCGACATACGTAAACTGCCGGCCGGGCACATGCTCACATTGACACGCGACGGCGCGCTCAATATCAAACAGTACTGGGATGCGCTCCCGCCCGAAAACGGGGGGGCGCAGTTGAGCATTGAGGAGCATAAGGCGGAAATCCTGCGCCTGCTGCGCGCGTCCATCTCCAAGCGCATGATGTCGGATGTGCCGTTCGGCGTTTTTCTGTCGGGCGGAGTTGATTCCTCGGCCAACGTCGCGCTCATGGCCGAGCAGATGTCGCGCCCCGTCCAGACCTTTACGGTTGGCTTCCGCGATCAGGAGGAGTTCAACGAACTCGATTCTGCGCGACGCATCGCGCGCGACTTCGGCACGAATCATCACGAGGTGATGATCGGCGAAGAGGAGATGCAAAAGTTTCTGCCCGACCTCGTATTTCATCAGGACGAGCCCATCGCCGATCCCGTCTGCGTGCCGCTCTATTATGTGTCTAAACTGGCGCGCGAATCGGGTACGATTGTCGTCCAGGTGGGCGAGGGCGCGGATGAAATCTTCAGCGGTTATGCAAACTACGTAAGACACCTGCGCATCTACGAGCGTTTCTGGCAGCATGCCGAGCGTGTGCCGCATGTGATGCGCCGCGCCGCGAGCGCCGTCGCGCTGCCCACGCTCGCGAAGACCGGAAGGATGCAGACGGCCGTAGAGCTTTTGCGACGCCTCGGCGCGGACGAGCCGCTCTTTTGGGGCGGGGTGGTCGTTTACAACGAAACGTCCAAGCCGCGCGTGCTCTCGGAAAGAATGCGGCGCGAGTGGAGCGGGCGATCTTCACTCGAAGCCGTACGTCCCTATCTGGATCACATCGAGGTAGAGCGCCCCGGCTCTGACTTTCTCACGCGCCTCACCTATCTGGAGCTGAAACTACGCTTGCCGGAGCTGCTACTGATGCGCGTGGACAAGATCACGATGGCGACATCCGTCGAGGCGCGCGTGCCGTTTCTGGATCATCACCTGGTCGAATACGCGATGAATGTCCCGCGCTCTTTGAAGGTTGAAGGCGCAAGCGGTAAGCATATACTGAAGCGAGCGCTCGAAGATATTCTCCCGCACGATCTGCTTTACAGTCCGAAGCGGGGGTTTGGCGCGCCGATCCGCGCGTGGTTTCGCAATGGTCTGGGCGAGTGGTTCGATTCTCACCTGCTGAACTCGCGTATGCGCAAGCGCGACTTCTTCGATTATGCGTACGTTGCGCGCATGCTCGACGAACACCGACGCGGCGCGCATGATTGGAGCTTCCATTTATGGTGCTTGCTCAATCTGAGCCTCTGGTACGAGCGCTGGATCGAACCCGTTTGAGAGTCATGCGATTGAGCCTTGAATGAAAGAGACGCCGGACGAGAGAGCACAAACGGAAGAGCCGCGCGAAGAGAGCCACGGCGAGCGTCGGCGTTTCTCCGTTCATGTGATATGGACGCTCTTTGCTCGTCTCTTGATGACTGCCAATAGTGTTGTCGCCGGTGTTATCGTCGCGCGCTGGCTCGGAGCTGACGGCCTCGGCGCGCTCGCCGTGCTGAACGTCGCGGTCGCCCTCGCAATTCAAATCGGAAGCTTTGGCTTGCCGTCCGCGAACACCTATTTCATCGCACTGGATCGCCGGTATTTAACGCCCGCATCGGCCAACGCTCTGATTTTCGCTCTTCTGGCGGGCGGCGCGCTCGCTTTTGGCGTCGTCGGATTGGCGGCGCTTCGTCCCGGTTTGTTCGGCACGATTCCCTATGGGCTTATCATTATCGCCGCCGTCTCCATCCCGTTTCAACTTATCACTCTGCTCGGTCTGAACCTCTTTCTGGGACTCAATCGTATTGGCCGCTTCAATATTTTAGATGCGGCGGCGCAGTTGTTTACGCTCGTCAACGCTCTTCTGGCGCTCGTCCTGCTGGGCGCGGGATTACGTCTGCTTGTCTCTCTCAATACGGCGGCGGCTATCGCCGTGAGCCTCTTGATCGTGTGGATGATGGCACGGCTGTTGAGGGAACAAAGAGACAGGGCTGGCTTTCGCCCAGACCTGGGACTCTTCAAACGCATGGGGCGTTACGGAATCAAGATACACATTTCACTGGTGGCTGCTTTGCTTATCTTTCGCGCAGACCTGATGATCCTTAATCACTTTCGCGGGACGGCCGAAGCGGGCGTCTATGCCGTGGCCTCGCAGGTGGCGATGATGTTGATGCTGTTGCCGGGTGTGATCGGAACCTTGCTCTTGCCGCGCGTCACTTCCGAAGGGGACGGTCGCGGCGAGTTTACGATGCGCGCCACACGCCACACGGCGTTCGTGATGCTGTTTATCTGCCTGCTGGCGGCCCCCGCGTCGCTCTTGCTGCCGCTCTTTTACGGCGCGCCCTTTGCCGACGCGACCGCACAGCTATTGATACTGCTGCCGGGCGTTTACCTTGTCGGCATCGAAGCCGTGCTGGTTCAGCATTTCAACAGTACGGGTCTGCCTGTCGCTATTCCCATTTTCTGGTTGGTAACGCTGGCCGTAAACGTCGCGCTCAATCTGGCGCTCGTGCCTTCATTGGGCGCGCGCGGCGCTGCCGTCGCTTCGACCATCAGCTATACTTTGATCTTTATACTGGTCGCTTCTCTTTTTCGATTGAGGACGGGGAATCGGCTTTCGGCAACGCTGTTGCTGCGCGGGCACGAGTTACGTGACCTGTTGGCGATGGCTCGCGCAGCAGGAAGAACCTCTTCGCGGTAAGATAAATGAACGGACAGGGCCAAGCGGAGCGCGAAAATTTATGGGGATATGCCAAGCGCCTGCGCTTTGTCAGGCGAATGATTGCGGAGGCTTTCCCGGAGCGCGATGCCGGTTCGGTGCGCGTGCTGGATGTCGGATGCGGGAACGGCACGCAATTGGCCCTGCCGCTCGTGCGAGACGGCTTTCATCTGACCGGCGTTGACCCGGACGAGCGCTCGATTGAACATGCCCTCCGGCTCGCCGCAACTGCTGCTAACGCGCAGTTCGTGTGCGGGAGCGTGGACGATCTTTCGAGTACAGAGGTGTTCGATGTAGTAATTCTATCGGAGGTCTTGGAGCACATGACGGAGCCAGCCGCGCTGCTTGAAGCGAGCGAGCGTCGCATGGCCGCAAACGGCATCTTGATCGTCACGGTTCCAAACGGTTACGGCGAGTTCGAGCTTGATTCCAGAATGTTTCGCGCTCTGCGGCTGCAAAGGGCTGTGGACGCGCTGGTGCGGAACAAGCATGAAGTCATCGCCGCGACAGACAATCATGAGTGCGGCCACGTGCAGTTCTTCACGCGCCGCAGCCTCTTACGCTTGTTTAATCAGTGCCGTCTCGGCGTCTTTCGACAGGAAGCCTCAGTGCTTTTATCCGGGCCTCTCGTCGGTCACACGCTGGCGCGCTCAGAGCGATTCGTGGAGTGGAATGCGCGTATCACGGATAAATTGCCGCTCGTCTTATCCAGCGGTTGGTATTTCGCTCTGCGGCGACGGCAGGCAACCCAGGCGCGAGCCGGATAGTGCTGTTGTATGAAGCTAATTTTACTGGCGCTTAACGGCGACCGTGACCGCACACGCGAATACCTGCGCGGGCTTTATCCGGGCGCGGAGATCGAAGAGATCACGCGCAGCGAGATAGAGACGGGCAGCCCAGCTCGTCGCCTGGCACGTTTGCGTGCGCGTCGCCCGGACATCTTCGCCATCTCGACCGAGCGGCTCGCGTGGCAGCGCGGTCAAAATACCCTGCTGCTGTTCGGGGCACTGGCCGGGGCCGGGCGCTCTCTCCTGTTGGACAACCATGGAGCTGTGCGCGAAGAGACGCGCGCCCGAACCATGTTGAGCGCGCCCGCACGATTGGCCAATGAAGTAGGGGCGAGCCTCGCGGCGATTGTGCGCGCCCGTGCGCGCGTACGCCGTCTCGAACGTGAAGTTTTGAGGAATAATTTAGCCGGGCATCGCGGGAAAGAAGAGCTTGCGCAGAAAGGCGCGCCCGATATTGTTTACCTGCGCGGGACGCCGGGCGCGGGAACACAGGTCGGCGGCGCGTCGAGCCATATCAATGGCTTTATCAACGCCGCGCTCGCACAGGGTGCAAGCGTGCGCCTCGTCAGCAATGATCGCATCGCCGGGCTCGATGAAACTAAAGTCCCTTTGAAGCTCATCGAGCCGGAGCCGGTCGGATCAGTGCGCGTCGCCTTCGAGCTTTACAACGACATGCTCTTCACGCGAGGCGCTCTGGGCGAGATAGAACGCGCGCCGCCGGACTTTATCTACCAGCGATACAGTCGTTTTACTTCCGCCGGTGTCGAGGCGAGCCTTGGCGCGCGGCGTCCGCTCTTTCTGGAATACAACGGCTCCGAAGTCTGGGTTGGACGATACTGGGATCACGTTGGTATGCTCGGCCTGCTCGCGCAATTCGAGCGAGTGAATCTCGCGGCCTCCGCGCGCATCTTCGTCGTCTCGGAGGTAGAGCGGCGTAATCTTCTGCGCGCAGGCGTGGCCGACGAAAAGATAGTCGTCAATCCGAACGGCGTTGACGTGGAAAAGTTTAGACCCGAAGTGGGAGGGGCACGAGAGCGCGCGCATCTGGGCATTGACCCGGATGAAACGCTCGTCGGGTTTGTCGGTACATTCGGCCCCTGGCACGGAGTGCTGGTATTGGCCCGGGCGATTGCATCAATGCCGAAGGATGCGCGCATACGTTTCCTGCTCGTCGGAGCGGGAAGCCTGCGCGAGGAGGCAGAGCGCATCATCCGCGAAGCGGGTGCTGAAGGCCGCGTCATCTTTACGGGTGCGGTCGAGCATGACCGTGTGCCTGCGCTGCTGGATGCGTGCGATGTGCTCGCCTCGCCGCACGTTCCGCTCGAAGACGGGAGCGAGTTCTTCGGCTCGCCGACCAAGCTCTTCGAGTATATGGCGATGGGCAAACCAATCGTCGCGAGCCGTTTGGGACAGATCGCAGAGGTGCTGGAGACGGAAGAGACGGCCCTGCTGGTCGAGCCCGGCGATGCGCGCGCACTCTCGGAAGCCCTCATCAGGCTCGCACGTTTGCCGGAACTTCGCGCGCGGCTCGGCGCGGCGGCGAGAAATACAGCCATTGCCCGGCACACCTGGGCGCATAACGCCGAGCGCGTCCTTGACGCTTATCGCACCTGGCTGGAAAGGGAAGGACGAGACTAGAAGCAAGTGGAAGACAGCGTGAAAACAGAGAGCGATATGCGCCTTGAGGAAGAGAAACTGCGAGCGCGCGAGCAGTGGAGCGAAGACCCGTGCGGGGCGACCTACGCGCGTGAGGCTGAACTGGGCACGCGCGAATTCTTCGACGAGGTCGAGCGGCATCGTTACACGGAGTATGCTCCCTGGATGCGGTCTGTGATGGGATTCGATAGTTTCAGTGGGGCGCGCCTTTTGGAGATCGGCTGCGGGATGGGCACAGACCTCATGCAGTTTGCGCGCGGAGGCGCACGCTGCACGGGCATTGATCTGACCCCGCGCTCAATCGAAATCACGCGCCATCGCTTTGCGCTTTACGATATGCCGGGAGAATTCATGATCGCCGACGGAGAGCACCTGCCGTTCGCGGATGCGAGCTTCGATGTCATCTATTCCAACGGCGTGCTGCATCACACGCCGGACACTGCGCGAGCCATCCGCGAAGCCCATCGCGTGCTGCGGCCGGGCGGCATCGCCAAAGTCATGCTCTACCACCGCCACTCGCTTAACTACTGGGGCGAGATGATTCTTCATCGCGGCTTGCTGCGCGGCGAAATCCTGCGCGGCTACACGCCCGAAGAGATCATGAGCCGCTATGTCGAATACTCCGAGCATGGCGGACGCCCGCTCGTTAAAGTTTACAGCCGCCGGGAAGCACGAGCACTGTTTGCACCCTTCAGCGAAATCACTGTTGAGGTCGAGCAGATGATCCGTCAGGAATTAAGTCTCCTCGCACCCCTCATCCCCGAACCTCTCTTCCGTCGCCTGCGCCGCCGCGTCGGCTGGAACGTCATCATTACAGCGAAAAAATAATCAGTCGTCAGTAATCAGCCAGAACTTCTTTTAGCTGACAACTGATTGCTGACTACTTTTTATTGAGCGACCCTCTAGTCCTTCTTAATGACAGTTGTACTCTCGCGCACGTCCGTTACTGTGTCACGCGAGCGCCCGCGCATGGCGAGCAACACGATTGCCAGCAGCGCCAGCAGGCCGATAACACCGGCCGAGATCCAGAGCGGATCAACGGTTGTCGTCTGGGTGGTCGTTGTTTGGACGGGCGTGGTCTGCGTGGTCGTTGATGTCGTTGACCTGGTGGTGTTGCTCTGCGTGCTTTGTGCCGGACTGCTCTGTGTAGAAGTCGTGGTGCTGGTATTCTGCGCCAGCGCCGTCGGCGCGGCCGCCAGCGGCACAAACATTAAACTGCCCAGGAGTAAAAGCGTCGCCGTAAAGTGTCGCAAAAAGGATTTCCTCATCGCTCAAAAGTCTCCTTCTTCAGGTTAAAAATCGTCATAGGGGAAGCTGCATGTATCAACCTAATACATGCCGGGGGATTCATACAAGATGGAAGCGATTCTCATGCCATCGGCGGCTGGTTTTTAGATGAATTGATTTTTTCACGATAGCGAAGGCGTTTACCACAAAGACACCTTAAGCTCCGCCTCGGCCTGTTCCGTCGTGCCGGAAGTTGAAAAGGTAGTGAAAATCAGTTGCTGCCCTTCTTTAATCCATACAGCTTGATTGCATTCTCGCGCATTACCATTCTCGCCAGCTCCATTGCACGCTCGCGTGTAATATCTCCGTCCTTCATCATGCCTGTTAGCGCTAAAGCGAGTGCTTCGCGCGCCGTCTTGTTCGTCATCCAGGCAGATTCCTCCCAACTGACTTCCGGCGTTGCCGGAGAAGCATCCGTGCCGAATAAGATTTTTTCCGGCTCATACTCTAGCCAATCACGCAGCACGCGGCTAAGAGCCTGCGGAGTCAGTAGGAAAGTCTGCGCAGAGAAATCCGCATAGACGTTCGGTTTCTCGATCAGAAATTCCGTCTCCTTCACGAACGGATAGCCTCCGTGAACTAAAACAAAGTTTGTCTTTCTAAGGGCAGGGTCATTGACGACTGATTCGAGCAGTAGCGGGTTAGCGCCGCTCAAGTTGAAGAAGTGACCGCAGCCCCCGCCCGTATGAATGTGGACGGCTAAACCTAACCGTCCGGCTTCCCGCGCTATGTACCGGAAAAGGAAGTCTTGCAGTTTTTTGTAATCTTTCCACGCCGCCTCGCCGCCTCGCACATAGCGGGCGTAGATTGGCTTCGCTTCGCTTTGAGGTACATCTGCGAAATCAAGCGGACGCATGTAAGCGGCAACGAACTTTATGGCTATTGCGCCTTCACGTTTCTGTCTCTCAAGCGTGGGCGTAACGACTCTGCTCAAGTACAGGTCGAACGTCGCCGGCAGGCTGTTAAGATTCAGGTCGGAGAGAAGACGCCTGAGCAACATCTCTTCCTGACCATAGAAGAAACGCCTGTCGGGGTTCTGCTCGCGCAATGTTTTTGTGCTGAGCGGTAACATCAACGGGTCACCGTAACTAACCCAACGAAAGCGGGGCGCTGAAAGCCCCCGACCTTTGGAAACGCGATTGGCGAGCATCGTCTCAATGCTGAGTTTGTCCAGGACCCAGGTTGGATAATTGTCACCCTGTTCGCGCATTACACGCCTTTTTGATTCCAGTAACTCTCGCACATGCACTTCGCTCATATCATCGCCGTATTTATAGCCGTAGAGTTCACGCCATGCGCCCGTATATATGGGATTATCCGGGCGCAGACGCACCGGCGGAGGTGAAATGAACTCCAGCTTTCCGCAGGCTATTGCATCATACTCCTCGTCCTCTTTCCCGCCTTCACGGGCTACGCTCATGACATGAGCATGATTGTCTATAGCTTTGATCCTGTCGAGGTCGGCCAGCAGCTCAGGGTCGGCCCGGGTTTGTGCATTAGCCAGGGGTGTGAAAAGAAGTGTTAAGGCAAGGACGCTGCAAATAATTCGCTTCATTTTTTAGCTCTTTCGGGAAATGTTTATAGAGCGCTCTGCTTCTATGCCATGTTCCGCGACGAGTCAATAGCCCTGTTGCGCTTTCGAGTTTCAACAGCGACAAGAAATGTGCGCGGTAGAGTTATAAAAAGTAGATGGCTACATTGATTTCGAGACTGCGCGCTTATTCTTATGTCAAGAATGGTAAGGCGGCAGCCGCCAACATTATTCTTTTATTGATAGACAATTAAAGCTAGGGCTTATCAGGAAGTAAAAGCGAATAGGCGCACTCGCCTTTGTAGCTGTACGCCTATTTATTTTGGCGGTTAGCGTCCTCGCCCCGCCGACCGCTTAGACTCTGGTTTCACCGCAGCCTGGATGCTGCAATTAAATCCGACCCTCTTTTACCAGGCAACAGCGATGTTTTGTCAATCAGCTCCCGCTCAGAATGAAATGCTATAGCTTGCGCCGGGATTGCGCCCGCGCTCGAAGATCAGGCCGAGTTGATGCCGCCCGCGTGTGTAGTTGATCAGTGGATGCACGCGCACGCCGTCAAAGAGAATCGTCGAACTCCAACGCTCGGCGATGTTGATGTTCAAGCCGCCGATTACTCGAAAGCGGTCTTCGAATGTGCCGTATACAACACCAACATAAGGCGCTACGGGCAAGCCTGTCGAATGCTTTAGATTCTTGCTCAAAGTGGCATAGAACGATTGACCGTAAGGCGTGCCTATACGATCTGAGCTTGTGCCGAGAATTATCGCCGGACGTTTATGCGTCTCCGTCAAGGCCACCAGATTCGCTAAAGGGCTTGCTTTACCGGCCAGAGGGTTATATTCCACTCCGGCTGTAAAGCGCGGGTGAAACCTGTAGGTGAGCGTGTTGCGCCACGTCGCACGCTTTATCTGATTCGCTATGACGCGCACGCCATACGTCCATTTCTGTCTGTCTTCTGTTTCCGTCCCGCTCACGGCGCGACCCTCGCCCGGTCAAAGCGGTCAAGAGGGAACGGAAGACGCTTCACTCGGTTTCTCTTTCACGGAAGCCGTTTGCTCTCGCTTTCTCTCCTTCGCCGCCGCCCTTTCGGCTGTCGCCAGCATGGCCTCGATCTGCTTTTTCAAATCGGCTTGATTGACGATGCCGGAAATGATTTTCGCAATGCGTCCGTCTCTGCCGATGATGACCGTTCCCGGCAATGCCCCGCCCAGACCGAAGCGCATCATGTCGGCTGTAGTCGCGCCCATCCAGATAGGAAAGTTAATGCGCGTCTCTTTTACAAACTGTAAAACTTTGGCGCGGTCTCCCGCTTCATCCGCCGACGCGCCTATCACCTGAATGCCGAGCGCGGCATATTCGTTTTGAATCGCTGCCAGGTCGGGCATCTCTTTACGGCACGGGACGCAATAGGTCGCCCAAAAATTCAAGACGACGATTCGACCCTTTAGCGCGCTCAAACGCTGCTCCGCACCGAAAGGGTCTTTAAGCGTCAAATCAACTTCCTGCCCTAAGCGGTTTGCGGCTTCTCTCTCAGCGAGACTTACAGCAAGGACTTCAAGCGCATCAACGCGGATTACGCTCGTCTCTTTCTTCTTATTCACCGAGCCGGTTACGGCCACACGCTTGCCCACGTATTCCAGCCAGTTCTTTCCCGGCAAGCGGAACTTGCCTTGCTTTAACTCATAGAGCGTAAAGTTGTCGCCTTCTCGCACGGCGATCAGCGTCGGGTCGCCGCCCTCAACGCAGGATTTTGCTTTCAACAAATCTTCCGCCGTGCCGAACTCGACTTTTGTGCGATCAGCTTCGGCCCAGCAATCGGCGCAGCAAACTACTTGCCCTTCAAGTTTAACGGATGAATTTTGAGCCGACGCGATTCCAGCAAACGAAATCAAAAGTAAAAAGGCCGCAAACAAACAAATTTTTATCTGTGTCATAGTAAAAGACCACCAAAGCACATATTCAATGAATAGTGCTAAGTATGAAAAACCTTAACGTGATAATGGATGGATGCGGGGACGCTTTCGGTAAACGTCCCCGCTTTTGTTCAGGCGTGAGCCTTACTTCTTATGCGTAGTGCAGCACGAACCGCCTGTGCAGCAGCTTTGTCCTGTGCAACAGCTTTCGGCGTTGTCCTGCGTTGTGGATTGCGCGTGACTGCCGGCTGCGTACATCATGCCAGCCAAACCAAGCGCGAGAGTAAGAGCTAGAACTTTAATGCGTTTCATGTGTCTCTCCTGATTATAGAAAAAGTTGTAGGTTTCGCCAGCGAGCGATTCGCTAACGCTAAACACACTTCAACCCTTTTCTAAATCCGAAAGACACAACACCGTAGATAGGTACTTCCCTTATTCGCTACCGGAAGATTTTTAGATGAAAATATGAGGACAGGGTGAACGTCTAGCGCAAATGAAAGCCCGTTCCTTATCGCCGCGAGAGGTTTATCAAGATTACCTACTTTACGAGCAGGGTCCGCCGCCTGACCTGTGAGCGGGCAACATGACGGGGCATTTCCATGCTCAGGAATAGTTTCAACAGAAGTAGGTTGATTGCCTTCCGAACTCTGACAACAATCATGCGAAGCCATCGGGCATGAATCTGCTGTCTCATAGGTTTCTGCTTTGGCAATGGGTGCGGCGGATGCATTCATCTCGCAGCCAATAAAGCACCCTAAGCCCGCCAACCATAGAACAAGTATAAGTGCCGTGAGGCGTCGAATCAGTCTCACAGGTTGTAATAAAGAGGCAACCATCGCAGCCATTATACTGATTAAGTTTGAATACTCCAACAAACGCCAGCGTTAGTGACACGCTCCATCACAGCAAGTTTCACCACGCAATGCTTCAATTCCTTCTTTAAAAATTATCGGAGTCATGACAAGAGCAGCCACAGGATCAGCCCACCACCATCCGAAAAGAGCATTGAGCAAAAGCCCGCCAAGCAGGATTGCTGAAAGATAAGCGCAAATATCAGTCTGCCGCGAATCCGCCTGTAATGCCCGGCTGTTAATACTCGCCGCAACTTTCCGCTTTGCCCTTGCCAAGAGCGGCATTACGACAAGAGACAATGCAGCCAGGCCAACCCCGATATAACTTGCTTCCGGCGGCTCGCGTATTATTAGAGATTTCACGGCATCGAAGGCGACGTAGGCAGCGAGAAGAAGAAAACTGGCGCCGACCAGCTTGAGGGTTATCTGTTCGGCGCGCTCGCGCCTGTCGGGCGCATCCATGTGTAAACGCCAGAGCAAAGCTGTGCCGGATGAAACTTCAACAATCGAATCAAGCCCGAATCCGACCAGCGCGATGCTTCCCGCAACCAGGCCCGCGCCGATAGCGATGGCGGCCTCCAGTGAGTTCCACCCGATGGTCAGATATTCCAGCCGGCGTCCACGCCTCACGCTTCGGGCGCGTGTCAACTCCGCACTCATCGCGCTCGTGCTCATGGCGTCAATAATACTACGCTCAGCATTTCTTATGAATTGAGATTGTAGTGCCTATGCTTCCTTAATCATGAGCATGTGAGTATTCAAGTCAGGCTCTGAGTGCCTTTGCGCCCGGTTTTCAAACGGGCGCAGCATCCCTTTGACCAAAAGGGTTGCTGCGCCCCACTTGCGAAGACGAGACG
>JBKKAL010000252.1:0-14129 GCA_046714695.1 Pyrinomonadaceae bacterium | reverse complement strand
TAAAGCAGCACGGATGCTACCGCAGCTTACCCTCTAACCATCAAGTTCAAAGTTGCACTTACAAGTTGAATTCACGACCCAATATCAAACGCACATCAAATATTTTCTCTTTTGAGATACAAGAATCTAACGCCCGAATTGACCGGGCGCGCATTCAACTGCGCAGCGGACAAGTTGACGATGAAGGCCGTGCTATTCGCGCTCCGGTCGAATGAGTTGTTATGCCGCGACATACCTAATGATTTCTTATGACAGCCTATCACCTCTACTAATCGCTGAATGGCATAGGATAACGTAATCCCTTAGATATTTACCTACAAAATTCTTAATCTGAGAAAAAGTTATTATCTCAAGATGAGAAATAGTGTAAGTCAACTTATAGAGGCCGCTGCCTACAGTCCACTCTTTACCAATGAAGTAGCACACATGATTAGAAAGTTCGGGTAATCCAACACGAGCACCATCATCGGAATATTTTACTTGCCAAAGCGTTGAATCTGGAACGACTAATACAGGACAAACGAAGGTCAAATATTCTATTTTGCTAGCATCCAAATCATACGCCTCTAAAATAAGGCCGCTCGAAGAATTTATCGCCTGACTTATCTTCTCAAAGACTCCGCCGTCAGACGCAGTTATATTTCTGTCAGTACGCCGTCCGACTTGGTCTGTTGACTTAGCAACATAATCATCTTTTGAATATAAGCTGTGTATTGAAACTCTAATGCTTTTACTGTTGCCCTGAAGAGCATCT
Organism: Pyrinomonadaceae bacterium; assembly: GCA_046714695.1. Lineage (GTDB taxonomy): Bacteria > Acidobacteriota > Blastocatellia > Pyrinomonadales > Pyrinomonadaceae > DASQYE01. The sequence goes on along the minus strand of JBKKAL010000252.1, from coordinate 13,375 downwards.
ACCATCGAGTCCGAATCATAGTTCTTTTCTGGATCAAAAGTATGAATTAGTTCATTGTAGCTTTCGTTCTCTCTCCGCTGTAAGCAATGCACAACTAAAGGGAAATTATTGTGGAGATTTTTACATTCCACGCTCAAATGAGTTCTTATAAATCTGTCTTGTAGTAAAGCTCTGATGTCAAATTCACGACTCTTGCCAGTTATAGGGTCATCGTATGTACCTCCATGCTGACATTGAAGCTTAAGATCAACTAGCTCTTTGAGTACTCGAAGTTCAAAGCTGAAATCAGCATAACCATTAAGGTATTCCTCTATGTCAGATTGAGTTATGGGATCAGTAAGTAGTTTGCTCATTTGTTATTACTTTACCTGTGTCGTCAAGTTCAATTGTGCGGCATAACGCTGGAGTTAAGCCGCGTACGATCAGCATTCAATCTCATCAGCACCATCCAACCAGAGAGCCTTTTAATTAGCGGCTTCAACGACTTGTTAGACGATGCGCCACTCGCTTCGTCGCGAGCGCACAGCGAATGCTTTAGGCCTCGCATCTGCATTCAACATGGAAAGGACTCGCAGAGTCAAACCGTTCAACTCACATCACCATTCGATTGCGCGAGCGGCGACACACATCGTCACCTGATTCAAGTTGTCGTCACCGGCGCAGCATCTAACGCTTATTAGGCGTCATAACGCAATATATTACGTCATGACGCCTAAACTATTGTGCTAAACGTTCACACTATCGCATCAAAAGCCTCCCTTGATGCAACAGTCGTGTAAAGTTTACGCTTTTGCACCAAAGCCGATCTGAGGACTTATTGATCGCCGACGGCGACGCCTCTTTCGCTCTGTGATTGGTCGAGCGCTTTCCGAAGCGCAGCCCTCGCCAGCAAGCGTGTGGAATCAAGTGTCGGCAGCGGCGCATCCGCGGGGCGGACGATGAGGGGGATTTCCGTGCAGCCCAGCACCGCCGCGTCACAGGCTTTACCCTTTAGTCCTTCCATCACCTCGTTAAAATAGAGCCGAGACTCTTCCGGGAAATGGCCGTTGACCAGTTCCTTGAAGATGATCGTATTGATTTTCTCCCGGTCACGCGCGCCGGGAATCTCGCTTCCGATGCCGTACTTCGACAGAACTTCGGTGTAAACGGGGCCTTCCATCAAGTATTTTGTTCCGAGAATAGCCAGCCGCTTAAAGCCCTGACGGCTTGCTTCCGCCGCCACCGTCTCCGCTATATGCAGCCAGGGAATGGGCGAGCGTGAGGTCAGGTATGGAAAGGCTTGATGGCAGGTATTGTCCGGGCAGATCGCGAAGTCTGCCCCGGCTGCTGCCACTTTGCGCGCGGACTCCAGCATCAGCCCGGCGACCGCTTCCCAGTCACCATCCTTCACGTAAGGCATATGCCGCGCCATCGGGATCGAGTTCATAGTGATCTCAGGATGATTATGCTCGCCCATCAATTCGAGGGCTTCCAGACAGATAGTGCGATAGCAAAGCGCCGCACCCTCAGCGCTGCAAGCGACGATGCCGATATGTTGGGCCATAATTCAACTGTCTCCTTCTTCCTAACTTGAAACGTTTTCAGCCGGCCAGATCATACCAGGCCGGTAGCCCGCCCGCCCTGACCCTCTTTTTTCCATCTTTGCGCTCGACGGGTAAAGAGTTATTCGCTAGCAGCTCGACGAAGCCGTGTAGAAATGCGGGAGCTGATTTGTTCTTGAGCGTCGCCGCGCTCCACTGGCGATGTAAGCCTTTGGGGGTCAGCCGCACGGCTCGCAGCGAGCCGTCCGCGAGTTGCGGAGCGACGGCCCAGCGCGCCATCACGCTCGTGCCGAGACCCGCCTTGACCATCTCGATAATCGCTTCGGTCAGTTGCACCTGCGAGACACGTCGCGGCGAGACTCCGGCGGGCGTGAGGAATTTTTGAAAGATCATATTCTCTTCCCTCGGCATCGCATAAACGATCAGATGCTCGTCCGAGAAATCCTGCGCCCTTAAAAACGGACGGGACGCGAGCGGGTGATCGGGCTTGATGATCGCCACCAGCTCGTCTTGAAAGAGCGGCTTGTAGGCAACCTTATTATTTCGCACGGGCGAGTTGACGATTGCCAGATCCAGCTTGCCGTCGAGCAGCGCCTCGATGGGCCTGCGCGTCGCTTCAACCATGATCTGCACCTCTGTCCGTGGGTACTTCCGGTGAAAGAGCTTGAGCATGGACGGCAACCAGTGATAACAGGTGTAACATTGCGTGCTCAGACGAAGAATGCCTTCGCGGTTGAGCGCGATCTGCCGTATATCCTCTTCGGCGCGTTTGATCTCGCCGAGGACTGTCTCCGCCGAGGAGAGAAGCCGTTCCCCCGCAGGCGTGAGGATCATACGTTTGTTGAGTCGCGTGAAAAGAGGAGTGCCAAGCTTCTCTTCGGCATCGCGCAGTTGATGACTGAGCGCAGATTGGGTCAGGTGCAGCCGGCTCCCGGCCTTTGTCACGCTGCCTTCCTGTGCAACCGCTTTGATAAGCTTTAAGTGACGAATTTCCAGCTTCATCGGCGCTTCTTCGCTATCCTTTCCTATGAATATCACTCATCAATACCGTGAAAACAATCAACTTGCTTTCTTGAAGGCCGGAGCATAACATAACTCGGAAATGAAGAGTTAGAGTAACGAGCTGCACAATACAATTTTATCGTCGAGGAGAGCCGCCACATGCGCGTCCAACAAATTGAATCCGACCTCTACACTCTGACGGGAGCGGATATGGACTCAAACTCGACCCTCATCGTTAACGGCGACGAGGCGCTGCTGATAGATGCTTTGGGGAGTCGAAGGGACGCTGAAGAGCTGCGCGCGTTTGTCGAAGAGGAGATGGGAAAGCGCGTTCGTTTTATCATCTGCACACATTATTTCAGCGATCATCTGGCGGCGCTCAAGCTATTCCCGGAGGCTCAGATCATCGCTCATCAGAATTACGACCATACATTCCATGCCGAAAGGTTTCGGACAGAGGAAGAGAAGACGCACTTTGTCGAGCCGGACATTCTTATCTCGGACGCAGTGCGTATGCGTTGGGGAAGGTTTGCGCTCGAGATATTTCACAATCCGGGGCACACGATGAGCACGCTCAATATTGACATCCCCCTCGCAGACCTGCTCATGGTGGGCGATAACATCGTAGGCCGTCTGGTTTATTTGTACTACTCGACCCCGCGGCTTGCACAGAACGCTCTCGAACGCCTCAGCAGGCGCGCGCGCGGTCGCGTCATAGAGGGCCATCAAGGTCTGCTTGACGGAGACGTTGTCAACAGTGCGCTGCATTACTTGAACAGTCTGGAAGCGAATATCAAGGAAGCGCGCCTCTCGACAAAAAGCGACGAGGCGATACTGGAGATCAGCCTGGATCAATGCTTTCCACCACACGTCAAAGGGATGGACTTCGAGCATATGTATCATCAAAGGAATCTTCAAACCATCATTGAAAGAAGTCTGTTCGCCGCCGGTGGTTAAGACAGCACGGAGATCAACGGATTTTTCCGGGATCAATCACGCCTGCGAAAGTTTACACACCCCGGCAACTCGTCACCCTTTGCCCTACTTTTGGAATCACTCGACCGGCTGGCAAGCGAATCCGCTTTCAATTCGCTCGCGCGCTACGTATAATCCGCATCGCATCAAAGAATGTTGGAAGAGCGTAAGGGTATTCTAAAGTGCCTCTCCAGTACGAATAGTTAAATGAGAAGCTTAGTGCTCCGCATCCTTTCCCATCGCCGTCAAAACGCTATCGCTATCTTTTATACCCTCATTCTTCTTTTTTTCCTGTCATACGCACATGCCTTTGCTCAGAAGATAAGTTACGCGGAGTTGGGATTACAGACTCAGCGCCCACAGAGCGCACCTTCTCCTTCACCCGCACAAAGGAAGAGGGGTCTGTCTCAGCTTCGCAGTGATGAAGCCCCTGAAGGGTCGCGTGTGACGATCACGTACAACGAGCCGCTGAGCGATTATTCGGCCTACCGGAGCGGCAACCAGTTTGTCGTCGTCATTCCGAAGGCTGATGCGCCGCGCATTCGCAGCGGGCTGCGCGGGCGCGGCTTTGAAGGCGTGCAGGTCGAAAAGCGCGGCGATGATACGGTTCTGTCATTTCGTATCCAGCCCGGCGTCAAGGCGCGAGTTGCCCAGCAGAACAACAGATTGGAAGTGATCTTCAATTCTCCGGGCCAGGCGGAAGCCAATACGGCCACTAATCCGAAGCAGGCAGCAGCAGCAGCAGCCGTCTCGCCCATACCATCGGGGAAAGCGCCGCAAGGCAAACAAGCACAAGTGAGTCTGCCGCAGCCGCCTCTGGCTAATCACAATTCGACGAACGCCGACGCCAATCAAACGAAGGCGGGCGGCGCGAGCGGGGATTCCTCAGCAGAGCCAGACGCTGCGACGGCGCAAACCGGGACTTCTGCGCCCGTAGATACTTCACTTACGCCCTCCACGGAAGTTTTCAATACGTCTTCACAACCGCCGGCAGATGCAACCGGCACAGGGAAGACGATACCCGCAGTCGCCCCTCCTCGAACAGGATTTGCGGCTGCGAGAATGATGATGACGCGCCACTGGCTTCCCGTTTTGATCGGGGCATTACTGCTCATGAGCGCTTACGGAATCGTCACCGCACGTCGACGAACGGAGAGCAACAGTATCCCTGCTGCGCACGCCGAGGCCATTGAAGGAACTGAAGCGGAGACAGAAGCCTTAAGCAGGGTGAACTCAGCGGCGATAGCGAATTCCGTTGAGGAGACAAAACCCACATCTATAACGGAAACAGAGATGGCGGCGGAAACGGATGCCGTCCAGCAGGTCGCAGCCGAGGGCGCAATGCCGGAAGCTCCCGACGCGACCCCGGCGGGCGGCAACTCGGTTGAGCAGCATAAAGATAATGAAAGCAGCGTGCACGAATCACATTTGATTAACGACGAAGCGCAGGGAGTTGAGGTTGAAGAAACGCCGGAGATTGAAGCTATCGAGATGGCGACGTCTCAATCGAATCCTGCGGGAGTATCCGGCGTTGAGGCTGTTCAAATGTTATTGAGCGAAGAGCCTGCCGCTGTGGAGAAGGAAGGCGAGCGCGCAACGGAAACTGATTTGAATAACCTGAGCGGTGCGACCGAGAGCGAACGGGCGGCGGCTGTCATGGTTCTGGCGAATCCGGGGAGCGAAGATGCGTTCGGTAAGATTAGCGCGGCCTTTGATGATCCATCGCAGCAAGTACGCGAACAGGCGGCGCGCTCGCTCTTTAACTTCAGCACAGACAGGGTCGCCTCTTTCAAACGAATCATGCAGGAGTCTTCAATTGAACGTCGTCGTAAGATCGGAGCGGCGATTGCTTCTTCGGGCATGGCGATGGAGGCGATCAAAGACCTGACCAGCCAGAGCGGCACGAAGGCCTACGAGGCTCTGCTGGTACTATCCTTAATGGCGAAAGCCGGCGAGGTCGAATCACTCATCCTCGCCATCGAAGAACACCCCAGCACTGAAGTTCGCCTTGCCCTCGTCAAGCTTCTCGCGCTGAGCGGGCAGCGGGATGTGCTTTCCGCCTTTCGTCATCTCGCCACGCGCGATTCGCTCCCCATCGCCGTCCGCTCGTCAATCATGGAAGCGATTTACCAGATTAATAATCTCAGACCATTCGATCTCTCCCAGACATAAGTCCCGGCGAAATCCCGAAACCACCGCGAGCCACTTCTCTACGGTAACAACATGAGCATTCACGTGGCCGAAGAGCAATCAATGCTTGAATGATTCTACTTCCCTCTATCCCTGCTTTCGCCTGCGCACAAAGACAGCTCATGGCTTGAAGAATTCTCGCAGCCTTTTTTCCCGCGCCTCCTGACGCTTTGTGAGCGTCGGCTCCGCCTCAAGACCGAGCATGTAAACGACAGGGATTTTCGCTCCGATCAGCGCCGCGCTGATTTTAAAGCCCGCACATTGCATCATCATACCCGTGACCGTTGCGCCGTTGGTCTGAGACTTCCAGGCTTCTTGCGGCAGTCCCAACGATTTGGACAAGCGTTCAGTAAATTCTCGATAATTCGTCGGGGAATCGAGCGGGTTGTAAACGAGACGGATGGATACGATATTCTCATTGATCAATTCTATCGCAATGTCCCTGACCGCTTCGGATTTAACAATTTCATTGCCGGGTTCAAGTTGCAGTTTAGCTACTCCGAAGTCGTCCGTCTCCTCCGTTTCGATGATTTTGAATCGCGCCTTGACCTGCTCCGCAGTCATTCCCAGCCGCAAGCCGCGCCGTAACTCCGGCGATTGACCCGGCTTGAGAGCGCACTTAGTCTCCTGGGCTCGAACGCCAGGGGCGCAGATGATAAATAAGACGAGTGAAAGGGAAAGATGTGCCAGGCATCGCATACCGCCATCCTAGCACATGTTCCTCCAGGCAATAGATCGTCCTCGCTGCGCGTCCGCTTTTGTAAATCAGTTTGGCTATAATGTACTTTGCTCAAGGCGGGTGTTGGGCGGAAAGCCGTAATTCTGGAAGGATAAACGATGCCAACCTCTTTCAAGTGTCCGATGTGCGCTGCGCCGCTCGATGTGGGCGGCGGTTTTAGCGGCGTCACGGTGCGTTGCCCTTACTGTGAAAACACCGTCATCCTGCCGGAGGAGTTGCGCAACGCGGGCAATATCAACAGCAATGCGGGCCAATCGGCGGGCGCTTCGTTTGCACCCATCATTGATCAGGCTTTGAAAATGGCGGAAGTGGCCCAACTGCTCTTCGCGGGCAATAAGGTAGCTGCTATTAAGCTGTATCGCGAAACCTTCGGCGGCGGTCTAAAAGACGCAAAGGACGCGGTCGAGAATATCGAGAGAGGCGTTCCCCTGACCTTTACACAGACGCGGATTGAGAGCGGAAGCGATTCCACGCTCTCATCGCACGAAATAGCCCAGCCCGTGCAGGCGCATGCGATGATTCAGAAGAAAGGCGTTGGCGGGCGTTGTCTTGTGGTCGGCCTTGTCTTGATCGTCGCCATCACGGGCGCGTTTATTCTCCTCGGCGGAGGCGCTGCCCTTTGGGTTTCGCGACAAGTGCAAACCCTTGTGCCGACAAATCCGTCAACAACAAAGCCGTCAACTAAGCCGTCTGCGAACAGCTTCGCCAACGTCGCGCTTGAGTTCGGAAGCGAAGGCATCGGCGCCGGACAATTCAAGGACGCGAGAAGCGTCGCCGTTGACGGCGAGGGGCGTATCTATACGGCAGAATATATAGGCGGGCGCGTGCAGGTCTTCGATTCTGGGGGCAAATTCGTGACGCAATGGATGGTTGACACGAAGAAACCGCTAACAGGCATGGCGGCTGATCGCAAAGGGATTGTCTATATCGCGCAGGGAGGCTCGATCATCCGTTATGAAGGCTCGACGGGGCAACAACTCGGCGAGGTGGAAAGCCGCGGCCCGGGATTTAATCGTTATTATTCGAGCGTCTTCGTAGCCCTGGACGGAACCATTTATGCCATCGCCGCCAATTACCACATAGTGCGCATCGGCGCGGACGCTAAGATAAAAACCATTATCAATGCCAGAGAAAAGGCCGGGGATGATCTTAATCTCGATAGCCTGGCCGTAAGCGGCAACGGTTTTATTTATGCCAGCGCCAGAAGCGAGAAAAGTATTTTCAAGTTTGCGCCCGACGGGAAATATATCAACAGGTTCGGCGGCGACGGCGAAGGAGCGGGACAACTGAGGTCGCCCTCAGGTATAGCCGTTGACGGGCAGGGGCGAATTTACGTCTGCGACATTGGCAAAGGCGTACAGGTCTTTGACGCCAACGGTCGCTATCTGGATTCCTTTGCTCAGAATGAAGCGATCTTTGAGCTTGCCATCAATGATCAAAACGAAATCTTCGCCAGCCAGCGCAATCGTCACAAGATCGTCAAGTACACGCTTCGCAGGTAACTGCGCGCGGGTGCTGGGGCGACGATAAGGATCGCCCCTCGCACCACCAGCTCAGCATGCAGGCTGAAACCGGGATAAACGTACTGGGCTATAACATCCGTTCCAGTCATAAACTCGACACCCGCGCGCTTCATCGCGCCCACGCAGTGTGCCCGATGCGACCTTCTCGCGCCAACGCAAAAGATCATCCAGCTTGCCGCCTATGTTGCGCACGCCCGTCACACCGTTGGCGATGAACAGTGGCAATGTTCTTTCCGTCTCCCTGATGTGAACGTGCATATCCTACAATCCGGGAATCAGGAACTTGCCCGTTGCATCCGTTACCTGCGCGCCCTCCGGCACGCTCACCTTCCCGGTTTTGCCAAGCGCAACGATGCGGTTGCCGTGAACGACCACCGTCATGTCGAGTCTCGCGGGTGCGCCGGTCATGTCAATGACGTTGACATGCGTCAGAACGAGAAGCTTTGATTGAGCGCCTGCCTGTTGTTGAGAAACGAGCCGGAGAGGAAACAACAAAACCAGGAGCAACGCCGCGAGCCTTTTCATATCGTTCCTGTTTTTACCTGCTTTGCAGACTGGATGAAGCTTTATCGAGGGTTAGACACTATACGACGATGCAAAGTTCCCAGGTTTTTTGATGGCCCAACAAGAGAATTTTAGGGCGACAAGGCCGAAGATCAGGATGCAGAAGTTTAGTTTCTGCTGCGGCGACGCGGGCGACGACGACGCGTGTTGCGGCGTCTCGGCTGTTGCGGCTGTTGCGGCTGTACGGAACTCGCCGGTTGAGCGCTGCCCGTATTGGCTGTCGCTTGAGATGGAGTTGGAGTTGGCAGGACGAGCGCGTTGCGGCGATAAGACTCCGCGTCTGCCGCTGCGATTGCGGCTTCGATGCGCGTGCGGCTGGCGGCCAACTGATCCATCTGCGCACGCACGCTCTCTTTCTCTTTTTCCAACTGGCGGCGGCGCTGTTCGCGCAGCTCCTCAGGTTTGGTCGAGCCCGTGAGCGCCAGAGAGCGTTCGATATTTTCCGGTTTCAGGTCTTCATCTATCTTTCGCGCGCGTTGTTCAAGCTCGGACTGCTTCGCCTCAACATCGAGCAGTTGTGCGCGTATGTCCCCGGCATCCTGCTCGGCGGAAGTTTGTGCGAAAGCCGCTGCTGCGAATGTCAGCAAAAGCGTCATGAGCAGCGGGATGCGAAAGCCTACTTTCATTGCATGTTTCCCCATCAGCGGATCAGGATTTCGGCGGCCATCTGTAGTCTTACGAATAAACTGAGAGTAGCAGATTTTGTGTTGGATAGTGAAACGATGCCGTGTGGGCCGCAGATGAGGGAAAGGCTGGGCGTGCGCGGAAAATCTACGTCCAAAAAAAATTTGCCATAAAACGATTGCGTGTGGTGTTCTCCTGCTAGAAGGACGGAAGCCGAATAAAAACCCGCATGGAGGTCGGCGATCCCTTCGCGGCATGCGGCCGTGCCGCCCGCCGAGCCTTTTATCAAATGACTATGTGAAGGAGATGGAAACATTATGACTAGAGTTATCTTTCGGCTTGCGCTTCTTACAGTTTGCTGTGGCTTCCTGTTTGTCGCCACGGCGACGGCGCAGGATTTTCAGAAATCGTATCGTATCGCGGCGAGCGGCTCGATTAATATCCGAAATGTCTCAGGCAATATAGAGGTCGCAGGCTACGACGGCGATGCCGTGACGGTCTCAGCCTTTAAGGATGGGCGTGACCGCGAGATGGTCGAGATCGAAGACCTCAGCAGCGCCAATCGGGTTGACATCGCGGCGCAATTCCCAATGGGTTGCCATAATTGCAACGTGGACGTGCGCTTCGAGGTTCGCGTGCCGCGCAACGTCAGTTACAGCTTCGATCAGATTTCGACGGCGAGCGGCAATATTGATGTCAAGGGCATCCGTGGTCAGATACGCGTGAGCACTGCGAGCGGAGACGTACAGGTCAAGGATGTCGCCGGTGAGGTCAATGCTCGTAGCGCAAGCGGCGATGTTGATGTCGAGATCAACAGCCTTGAGGGCACTGGCGATATGAAGTTCTCTTCGGCGAGCGGCGACGTTCACGTAAGATTGCCCGCCAGTCTGGACGCCGACGTACGGATGGCGACCATCAGCGGCTCAGTCAAAACCGATTTCCCGATTGAGGTGCGTCACCCGCGTTATGGTCCCGGCAGCAATGCCAGAGGACAATTGGGGGCGGGCTCTCGCAGCCTGCAAATCACCTCCGCCTCCGGCGATGTGAGTTTGATGAGAATGTAATCGCCTTCGATGCAGGTTTGGTGGGCGCAGGCGAACGGCTTGTGCGGCCAACATGAGACTGGGATGGGCGCGTGGGACCGCTCATCTCAGTCTCATTTTTGTGTGCGGGCTACAGGCTCGCTAAATCGCATTGATCTGCCGGGACATACTCATAAAATCGAAGTTGTTCCAGGCTTCGACGATTTTGCCATCCTTTATTCTGACGATGCACATTCCAGTTTACTCGACCGCGGTTGACGCGCGTTTATGACCCTTTAAGGTCTTTCAGTATTTCACGACTGGCATTTGCGCCGGGTGCGCCCGTCACGCCTCCCCCCGGATGTGTGCCCGCGCCGCACAGGTAGAGCCCTTGAATCGGGGTTCGATACTGCGCCCATCCGATGAGAGGGCGAAAGGTGAAGAACTGGTCGAGAGACATCTCACCGTGAAAGACGTGGCCGCCGCTGAGTCCGAAGGTCTGCTCCATGTCGAGCGGCGTAATGATCTGCCGGTGAAGGATCAGCTCTCTCAAGTCCGGCGCGTAATCGGAAAGCGTTTTGATAACGGTATCCGCAAACTCCTCTCGTCTCGATGTCCAATCACCCTCCTTTAACTTATAGGGCGCGAACTGGACATGAATGGACATGACGTGCGCACCCTGGGGCGCAAGCGTCTCGTCTGTCAGCGATGGGATCGTGATGTCCATGTAAGGCTGCATAGAGTAGTCGCCATACTTCGCGTCATCAAACGCGCGCTCAAGATAATCTATATCCGGCCCGATGTGTATGCGACCTTGTAGCTCGGCCGCGCCGTCTCCGTTCACTTTCTTCAAAGCCGAAAAGGATGGCAAGCCTGAGAGAGCCAGATTGAGCTTCGCCGCCGCACCCTGCGAGCGGTAGTTGCGAATCTTATTGAGGAAGTCAGGATCAAGATCGGTCGGATCAACCAGTCGCAAAAAAGTATGGCGCGGATCGGCGTTAGAGATAACGACGCGAGCCTCTATCTCTTCCCCGTCGCTGAGCACGACCGCCCTCGCCTTATCCCCTTTGACGCGAATCCCCGCCACGTCTGCATTGGTTCGTATCGTTGCACCGGCGGCCTTCGCTGCCTTCGCAAGCGCCTGTGTGAGCGATCCCATTCCGCCCTTGACGAACGACGACGGCACGACAGCGTGACCGCCCATGGCCGCCTGCATAAGCAGGGCCGTACTCGTGCCGGCAGACCACGGCCCGGCGAATGCGCCGAAGATGCCGCGCGCGGCGACCGCTGCCCGCAGTAACTCCGTCTCGAACCATTCGGCCACCAGATCGGCGACGGCCATCGGCCCCCAACGCAGCAATCTGTAGGCATCCTTTTTCTTGAGCCCGCGAAAGTCCTTGCCGATCTTACCGAGATTCCATAAATCACCCACCGCCGGATTGTCCAGCGATGGCGGCGTCATCAATAGCAGCGGAGCAAGGACGCGACCGATATGAGCGAAGCTTTCATAAAACTCCGTATAGCTCGCGGCGTCATGCGACGAAATCTTTTCGAGTTCGCGTGCCGTGCGGGCAGGGTCATCGTAAAGAGAGAGAGAGCGGCCATCCCTGTCAGGTGCGAAGAGATTGACTTCCGGCTTGATGAACACGAGCCCATGACGTTCCAATTCCAGCTCACGCCTAATGCGCGGCGACAGCGGGCCGGTCGCGTGGGCGAGCGTCGAACAGCGGAAACCCTTGTGAAACTCTTCGGTGATACTTACGCCGCCGACTACTTCACGACGTTCCAGAACCAGCGGCTTAAAACCGGCTCGCGCCAGATAACAGGCAGTGACGAGCCCATTGTGACCGCCTCCGATGATAACGATTTTGTGGTCGCTCACCCTTAAACCTTCCCCCACTTTCGATCTTTCAAAAGTTTCAGCGCCGCATTACGACCCGGCGCGCCCATGATGCCGCCGCCCGGATGCGTCGCGGAGCCGCACATGTAAAGGTTGCGTATGGGCGTGCGATATTGGGCCCAACCCGGCGCAGGACGTAGAAAGAAGAGTTGTTCGAGCGTCAATTCACCCTGAAAGATGTTGCCTTCCGAGAGACCAAAATCCCGCTCGATGTCGAGCGGCGTCAGAACCTGCCGGTGCAGGATCAACTCCTTTATGTTCGGCGCATGCTCGGCTATCGTATTGATGACCGTATCGCCAAACTCTTCGCGCTTTTCATCCCATGTCCCTTCTTTCAAATTGTAGGGAGCGTACTGAACGAAGCAAGACATGACGTGACAGCCTGGCGGTGCGACCGAAGGGTCTGTCAAACTTGGAATGACGATATCTATGTAAGGGCGACGCGAGAAACGCCCGTACTTCGCATCATCGTAAGCGCGCTCCATATACTCCACACTCGGCGAGATCGAAACCGCGCCGCGCAGGTGCGGCCCCGCGCCCGGCAGGCAGGTGAAATCCGGCAACCCCGAGAGCGCCATGTTGACCTTGCCCGAAGAGCCGCGAAACTTGTAGCGATTGATGTCGGCGACAAAATCTTCCGGCAGGTGCTCGGCTCCGATCATCTTTATAAACGTCAGGCGCGGATCAACGCTCGAAGAGATGACATCGGCGAAAATCTCGTCGCCGTTAGCCAGCACGACTCCCCTTGCCTGTCCATTCTTGACGATGATCTTTTCAATCGCGGCCTCTGTGCGAATCTCCGCCCCGGCCTCCCGCGCCGCATCGGCAATCGCGTTGGAGATAGCGCCCGTCCCGCCGCGCGCCAATCCCCACGAGCGGAATGCTCCGTCAATCTCTCCCATGTAATGATGAAGCAGAACATAGGCGGTGCCGGGCGAGCGCACGCCCAGGAATGTGCCGATGATTCCCGAAGCGGCCATCGTGGCCTTGAGCACGTCCGTCTCGAACCATTGATCCAGAAAGTCAACGGCGCTCATCGTCATCAACTGAACCTGGTTGTACTTGTCCTCGTACGGCAACTTCTGGAAACGCCGTCCGAGGAAGAGCAGGTTCTTCAGACCCTTGACGTTCAGGGAGGTCGGATCGGGGGGCATCATGCCCAGGATGGGCTTGACGAAGCGTCCCATCTCAACCATCGCCTTGCCGTACTCGTCATAGGCTTCGGCATCGAGCTTTGAATGGCGCGCGATCTCGCGTCGAGTCTTGGCGTGATCGTTGACGCGCCAGAGGTAGTC
>JBKKAL010000251.1:0-4824 GCA_046714695.1 Pyrinomonadaceae bacterium | reverse complement strand
GCAGAAATCCGCTCGACTGGCTAATGAGGCCCTTAAATAATGCTACCGTGAAGCGAGCGTAAGGCCGCCAGTGACGCATGAGCAGGTGAGGGGGCAGACATTTCAATGCGCGACTTCTCCAAAATTCGTGTTGAAAAGCGTATGGCTTTGGCGTAGTATGCCCGCCTACAGGAATCTTCTTGTAACGTCCGATGCCTCGGTCGTGTTCGGTAGCCCACGCTCTTGACATCATTTCTTCCTTCCGCGTCCCGGAATCAATGGTAAAGCCGCACCAATGATCGGACAGGTCGTCTCACATTATCGTATTCTCGAACCGCTCGGAGAGGGCGGCATGGGCACTGTGTACGTCGCCGAAGATACGCATCTGGGGCGTCGCGTCGCGATCAAGTTTCCCGCCAGTTCCTCCGATGAGCATCATTTTCGAGCACGCTTTCTGCGCGAAGCGCGCGCCGTCTCCAAGCTCAGTCATCCGCACATCGCAACCATTTACGATTACGGCGAAACAGCCGATGGAAACCCTTTCCTCGTGATGGAGTTGATAAAGGGAACTTCTCTGAGCGACTTTATGCATGAGGGACAGATGACGCTCGTGCGTGCCGTCGAGATAATCGAGGCTGTCGCTGAGGCGCTCGGAGAGGCGCACGCCCACGGCATCGTTCACCGCGATGTGAAGCCGTCGAACATCATGATCAACGAGCGCCACGAGATCAAGGTGCTCGACTTCGGTCTCGCCAAGCAGTTCAGAGATGAGCCAGCACACTCTGCCGATCCGGACGCCAGGACGCTGCTGGCCACGCATACGCGCAGCGGCGCGGTCGTCGGAACACCGCTGTACCTGTCGCCGGAACAGGCGACGAGCGCTCCCGTTGATGCCCGCAGCGACCTCTTCGCTTTAGGCGCGCTGCTTTATGAATGCATCACTGGCCGCCCGGCTTTCCAAGGCTCAAGCGTTATCGAGATCGCGGCACAGGTCATTCACGTCACGCCTGCGTTCCCTTCTCAGATAAATGAGCGAGTGCCGAAGGAACTAGACCGGATAGCGATGAAGGCTCTGGAGAAGAGGGCGGAGAATCGTTATCAATTAGCGGGAGAGATGCTGGAGGACTTAAGGCGCGCTCGTTTGTCCATGAGCGACGAGGCACATCGCACACAGCGAATTGATAGGGCCGAAAAGACGGCGCATTCGAGCGCCCTGCTTACTCTCTCCGATCTTCTGCAACAACCGCGATTCTCGATTGCGCGCCTGCTCGCCGGAGTCTCCGTCGTCGTCCTTGCCATCGGATTAATCTGGTGGATGTGGTTTCGCCCGGTCACGCATCTGCCTCCGCCGGAAGCGGAACGATGGTTCAACATCGGCGCGCAAGCACTCCGCGAGGGGGCATACTTTCAGGCGAGCAACGCCTTGGAGCGGGCCGTCAGTATTGATGAAAAATATGCTCTGGCGCATGCCCGGCTCGCCGAGGCATGGTCAGAGCTGGATTACGGGGACAGGGCTAAGGATGAGTTGTTGCGCGTTAATCAGCTAACCAGTGGGCGCGCATCGCTGGCGAAAGCGGACGCGCTCTATCTGGAAGGGATCACGGCCACGGTCACGCGCAACTTTCCTCTCGCCATCAACTCTTATGAAGAGCTGGCGCGGCTCGCGCCGAACAAAGCGGATGTCTATGTTGATCTCGGACGCGCCTACGAGAATGATGGTCAGACAGAGAAGGCTTTGAAGAGTTATATCAAGGCGACAGAGATGGATCAACAATATGCAACCGCA
Organism: Pyrinomonadaceae bacterium; assembly: GCA_046714695.1. GTDB lineage: Bacteria > Acidobacteriota > Blastocatellia > Pyrinomonadales > Pyrinomonadaceae > DASQYE01. The sequence continues at coordinate 3,059 of JBKKAL010000251.1, read as the reverse complement.
TACCTGCGCGCCGGTATTCTTTACGGGCGACAGCGTGAATTGCCGAGCGCCAAAGCCGCCTTCGATAAGGCCGAAGCCATCTATCAGGCGATGGGCAATGTCGAAGGGCGCGCCGAACTCTTTTTCCAGCGCGGCTCGCTCCTCGTCCAGAGCGGCGATATCGCGGAGGCGCGCAACCAATTACAGCAGGCGCTGGAACTGGCAAAAGTCACAACCAGCCTGCCGCTGCAAATCAAGGCGATGTTGCAACTAAGCTACGTCTTTCATAACGGCGGCAATACCTCTCAGGCGGAGACGTTGGCCGGTGATGCGGTCGCGTTGGCCCAAGCCAAGGGGATGGAGAATCTTTCCACGCGCGGTCTCGTTGATCTCGGCAGCGTCTATCTGGCGCGCGGCGATTCAAGTCGCGGTGACTACGACGAGGCCAACAAGTATTTTAATCAGGCGCTGGAACTGGCGCGACGCTATAAGGCGCGCCGCAACGAAGCGCGTGCGCTCTTCTCGCTCGGAAGCTTACGTGTTCAGCAATCCAAACCGGACGAAGCAGTGCAATATCTAGAGCCCGCGCTCGACTTTTATCAACAGAACGGTTTTCGCAAAGAGGCTTCACAGGTGCGACTGCTTGTGGGCCGCCTCAAGCGGCAGAAGGGCGATTATCAGGGGGCGCTCCAGGCATTTCAGCAACAGCTACAACTCGCCGAAGAGATAGGCGATCAAGAGCAGAAAGCGCTTTCGCAGGAGGGCATCGCCAATGTTTTGTTGCGGCAGGAGCGAAACCCGGAAGCACTAAGCCAGTTTCGGCAGGTCTATGCCGCCTACAAATCGCTTGGCAGGCCACGCGGCATCGGCAATAGCCTGACGAACCAGGCCGAACTCCTCTGGCGGCTGGGGCGTTACGAGGAGGCGCGCGCCCGTCTTGATGAAGCCCTTGCGATAGCCAATCAATCAGGCGCGGGGAAGCCGATTTTATCCGACATTCATATGACGGAGGCCCAAATTGCCTTCAGCCATCGCCGGTTCTCGGACGTAAAGACAAACGCCGCGCAGGTGCTGGAACTGATCGGCGCCAAGCCTTCCGCGACAGCCGTTCAGATAAGATCGGTGCTCGGTCTGGCGCAGATCTTCTCCGGCGCGCAGGCGGAGGGTAGAGCGTCCTGTCAGCAAGCAGTTGAGATGGCAAATGGCATGAGCGATCCGTGGCTGCTCGCGATGGCGCGACTTGCGCTGGCCGAAGCGGAGTTGGAGAGCGGCAACTTCGGACAGGCGCAGGTGGAGGCGGTGGCGGCGCAGGAGAGTTTCGTCAGCTTCGACCAGCAGGAATCACAGTGGCGCGCCACGCTCGTTGCGGCGCGCGCCGCCCGCACCGCCGGAGACGATGCGAAGGCTCGACAGTACGCCTCGCGCATCCCGCAACTGCTTTCGGCGTTAGAGCAGAAATGGGGAGCCGATCATTACAACAGCTATCTCACCAGACCGGACGTGCAACTCCTGCGCAAGCTCTTGCAGGATGAATTTGCTATTAGCAGTTAACTCATAATCGATAAGGAGTAACTAAAATGGCACGTAAATCAAGTGAAAAGGGAGTTGGTTTGAAACGCCCCAAGAAGGGATTTGTAGGCGAGGAAACACCAATCACTATCTCCGGCGGTTCGATAAAAGTGGCATTTAATCAGGAGTTCGAAGAAGATAAATATGGCAGCGACAAAACGGTAAGGAAGGTCAAGCATCCTAATTCAAAGGCCGAGCTCACCCAAATTATAGTAACTTTAGGTCCACTGAATAACCAAGGATCCAACATAGTCACTCAATTTCCGTTGAACAAATTGAGCCATATCTACATTAAGGGCAAGGTGTAGGAGCGACAGACACAGTAATATCTGGCTGCCAAAGAAATCCGGGCGCGGCTGGCTACTTCCTAGCCGCGCCACTCAACTTCATTCAAAGCTGCTTGCGCCCCTTCCTTCGCCCTGCGGCGCGAGTGCGATGCCTGCTTCTTCACGCTTTTGGTGTTTTCCAGTTGACCCCACCGGGACGGGGCGTGCAACTCCTGCGCAAGCTCTTGCAGGATGAATTTGCTATCAGCAATTAACTTACACTTAAAAAGGAGCAATCAACATGAATGACGATCCTAACGACGCCACACAGCAGAATCCTGAAGATCAAACGGGTGCAGGAGGGACGGGAGAATATCAGGAGAAACGCGAGGAAAAGGAGAAGGATAAAGGCCGTCTGAAGAGACACCGATCACCATCTCAGGGGGTTCGATACATATAGAATTCGTAGATGAGTTTGAAGATGAAGCCGACCCTACCAAAAAAGTGCTAAGGAAGATCAAGCTTGCGGTGGCAAGTGCGCGCACTACCAGAGTGGTAATCTCGAATGGCAAATTGAAAGATGATATGTCCAATATCGTCAATCAATACCCAAACCCGGACCATGGCCTAGAGCTAGGGAAAAACATTTCATCTACCTCTTTACTACGAAGTAGTTAAAGGGTATGTGGTAAAGACATGATGTCTGGTTGCAGCCGGGGCATAGCGTGGCTATGATATATGCCGCGCCATGTGATTTTGCAAAGCCGCTTGTACCCTGCCTTCACGCTGCGGCGTAACGCGAAGCGGGCCATTCCCTTTGCAGTCATCATGCCATCACGTTTATCGCATCACAAACCGGACGTGCAGCTCTTGCGCAAGCTCTTGCAAGATGAATTTGCCATCAGCAGTCAACTCACACTCAAAAGGAGCAACCGATATGAGCCGTAAGCCAAACGATATGACAGCACGCAAGCCCAGCACTAAGCAAGCAGGGAAGAAAAAGCCGACGACCGTTAAGAGGAAATCAAAGAAAACCAAAGATGTAAGTGAGGAGACCCCGATTACCATCTCCGGTGGCTCCATCATTGTCGAATCGCTAAAAGATCGCCAAGAACCGGGCGTTAATAATCACAAAAAATGTAAGATAAAAGACCCAAAGGTTAAAATGTGGCCCAACAAACGTGTGAACATTTACGCCCATGGGGTGAGTTGGCCGGAGGATCGGCTGGAGTATTTACCGATTAA
>JBKKAL010000250.1:0-3371 GCA_046714695.1 Pyrinomonadaceae bacterium | reverse complement strand
TGATCGTCTCTATCATATGGACGGGAATACGTATGGTGCGGGCCTGATCCGCTATCGCACGCGTAATTGCCTGACGAATCCACCACGTCGCGTAGGTCGAGAACTTGTAGCCGCGCCTCCACTCGAACTTGTCAACGCCGCGCATCAAGCCGATGTTGCCCTCTTGAATAAGGTCAAGGAATTGGAGACCGCGATTGGTGTATTTCTTGGCGATAGAGACAACGAGGCGCAGGTTGGCCTCGGTCATTTCACGCTTGGCTTCAACGGTCTGCGCGACGCTTCTGGCAATCGCCTGGTGCGAGCGTTTGATCTCGACGACCGTAACGTTTGTCTCATGCTCTATCTCTTTGAGATGACGCTTGGCGGCGTTGATCTGTCGCTTTAATTCCTTCTGCTCTTCCGGCTTGATACGTTTCTTGCCGAGCCTCTCCGTCCATTTATCAATCTCACGCTCATGTACGCGAACCCGCTTATGGACGACGGCGATGGCGTCTATCAGACGCTGGCGGGCGCTCTCCTTGAGCTTGAGATGCCTGATCTCGTGTGCGATGTCCAGACGAGCGCGCGCAATCTTGCGTCGCAGCCGAAGATTCTTTTTACTCCTCTTACTACGTGACACTTGATGCTCTGCGCGCAGCTTGTCCCATTCCTTAATGGCAACCTGGTAATACTTGCGGACTTTCTCTATACCTTCAAGCGTCAGGCGCAAGAATTCGTCGGAGCGCTCTTCCAGTTCGCTGATCTCTGCCTGGTCTGTGAAATTGACGACATCGCGAACATTGAGCCGTCCGGCCTCCAGCTCCTCGCCGATCTTGATCAACTCATTGATGGCGATGGGAGAGCGCGACAGCGTCTTATGCGTTTTAATCTCTCCGCCCTCGATCCGTTTGGCGATGGCCACTTCCTGCTCGCGCGTCAGGAGCGGGACAGTTCCCATCTGGCGCAGGTACAGGCGCACGGGATCGCTGGATTTATCATCCACGCCGGCGGATAAATCCAGTTCATCTTCGCCATCCAGAGACTCGTCGGCGTCACCCGAGACGGACGTTGAGGCGACCTCCTCGATGAGCAACTCATCCGAATCCACCTCGGTCAGATTCGTGCCGCCAAGCTTCTGTAAGACCTCTTCAATTCTATCTGTCGAGATAGTTTCTTCCTGCTGTTCCTGATCCATTCCCTTGAAAGGCAGGTATTGATCGCTGCTCGGCAGCGTCATACGAATACCGCCATCACCCCCATCTTTTTCAACCATGCTCAACTATTGACCTCAGCGCCACGCTGTCAACTTCGTTGGGGAGACCGCTGCGGCGCGTTATATTCTCCTCAAACAGAAACAGAATCTCCGACCATCGCTAAAGCCTGCTGCCGGTCAAGCAGGTAGAGCTTGAACTCTCCGCGCAACCGCTCAAGAGCGGCGTAGCCCCCGGCTCGTTCCACCTCGACGGCCGCCAACTTGCGCTCTAACTCCTGATATTCGGGATTTGCTGCCAGTGCGAGTTTGATAGCCGCGCTCCTGGCCGTCTCGTTTGAATAGAGAGGTTTTGAATGCTCATCCTTAGCGTTCAAAATATCCAGGGTCGCGACGCTCTCCTTCAGGCTTATCTCATTACGTAAATCCGTCATTTCACGACTTTTTGCCGCAATTGTCAAAGACACTGACTCAATACGCGCCGGGTACTCCAATGTTTCAACCCTCTCCAGAATCTTCCCTTATTACCGATAAAATGTCTCGATTTAATGTCTTTCGCACCCGTAACAGCCATAAAGAACTGAAACTACTCAGCTTATTTTGATGCCGCCAACACCTTTTGGGTTCGTTGCGAGGATTGAAAAACCATATATTTGGGCCAGCGGCCGGTAGGATTTCGCTTCGCCGGAAACAAGGCGGGAGATAATCCATCTGTTTCATCGAAGGTTTCTATCAATCAAAGAGCGCGCTCTGCCGGGTGGGACGACGAAAAGTGCTACGCTTATCGGCTTCCATAGATCTCTGGTTATTGAAGCCCAGCCGGCGGCAATGCAGTTTGAAGAGTTGCTCGATCATTCTCCACTGCTCGCTCGTGCCTTTCATGCGTGCGCCGAACTCGCTTGAGTTCAAGCGTCCTCCACGTTCCTCTTTGATGTGATTGAGAATGCGTTCGGCCCTTGTGGGAAGGCGTTCTCTGAGACGCTCTGTGAAGTAGGGCGCGACGCTGCCCGGCAGTCGCAGCATCGTCATCCAGGCAGTCTGCGCTCCAGCCTCGCGCGCTCGCTTGAGCAGTTCCGGGATGTGCGAATCGTTAAGGCCGGGCGCGAGCGGCGCAATTCCTATCCCCGTCCTGATGCCCGCTTCGGATAATTCCTCCATCGCGCGAAATCGCGCCGCGGGTGACGGAGCAAATGGCTCAAGGGCTCGCGCCGTCTCGTCATCTCTAAAAGGGATGGTGAAGAAGACGGAACATTCTGCCGTTTGTGACAACTCGCGCAAAAGCTCCAGGTCACGACGCACCAGAGCGGATTTGGTGACGATGCTCACGGGCTGACGAAATTCCAGGCATACCTCAAGGCACTTGCGCGTCAACCCGTAATGAACTTCGAGCGGGAGATAAGGGTCGGAGGTGAAGGAGAAGACCAGCTCGTCGCCCCGCCAAGAAGGTTTCATCAACTCTTCTCTGAGAAGCAGCGGCGCGCGCACTTTGGCGACGATCTTGCGCTCGAAATCAGTGCCCGCCCCGAACCCCAGGTACTCGTGTGTCGGACGCGAGAAGCAGTAGCTACAGGCGTGCGTGCAGCCGCGATAGCAATTGACCGAGTATTCAAAGCCAACATCAGGGCTTTTGTTGTGAGTGATGATCGAGCGCGTCGCCGTCTCTTCAAAGACTTCGAGCCGTGCTTCGGGCGGCTCGCCGATCCATTCCGTATCGGTCTTGAGCCACGGGTTTGGAGGATTTTCCACGTAGCGCATCAAAGAGTACCCATCGCCTTACCCATTTGTAGATTATTTGCTCATCTCAAACTCTTCTCCTCAACACGCGGGCGAGCGCGCAAGTCTCCATCCATCAGGCGGCTTTGCGTCTGGGAATGGAAGCGGCGCGTTTAGATGGTAAGCCGAGTCGCTCGCGCAAGCCGGGGCAGGCGTCCAATTCTCGCTCAGGAATACAGTGTGCGCAAACCCACTTGCCATCCGCGTCGCGCATGTGCAGGCGCTCTGCCGTCTTGCGGCATGCTTCGCATTTGAAATCCTTACTCATCTCTTAAATCTCTCTTTACGAAGAACTTTGAGAATGCCCCACTGCTTGCGGTGGGGATGAATCAGTCTTCGCGCTTGGGTTTCCAAAGGGGCGCAGCATCCCTTTGGTCAAGGGTGGGGTGAATGCCCCACCTGCGAAGGC
>JBKKAL010000249.1:0-12736 GCA_046714695.1 Pyrinomonadaceae bacterium | reverse complement strand
CCAGTGCAGTTCAATCGCTCGCAAGCTCAACGGGCGGCCACGCAAACGGCTCGGCTTCAAGACGCCGCTGGAGTGTTACTATGAATCTTAGTCAGTGTTGCACTTCAAACTTGATGTCAGGCCGCCCGTTGATGGATAGCGCATACCCCGTTCTTGTTAACATCATGAACCATCTCGATTCTGGCAGATAACGTTAGCGTGACGCACAGTCAGAAGCCAGTTACCCTTTCTCTTCATCCAGATGTTCGTATAACGACGGCGTACAGTTTGCCCCGCTCCGGGAGCATTGCCGATTGGTGTGATTGTTTCCAGCCCCATCACGATGACGGTGTTTCCATAAAACCCAACCGATTCAATCTCTCGAACGAATGAAGAGTATTTGAGTAAACCAGAGCGCACTCGATCTACAACTTCCTTCCTCCCCCTGGATACTTGGTTGTTGGGATTGTTGACTGTGAAATCTTCCGCCCACAGTTTTTCTAAGGCTGCCACGTCACTACGCACTACGGCATCACTTTCTGCAAGCTCAAGCTTTCTGATAGTTTGTTCAAGGGCATCATTTTGTTTCGCGTTTTGCCCTAACACTGAGCCGGTAACGATGTAGGTAACGACAGTTGCGAGTAGCAGCAATTTCATCTTTTCTCCTTTAGTCTCCGCATAAATTTACATCACACAGCGAAGCGGCATAGCACTGGAATTGAGCCGCTGCCCGCCCGCTAATGACCGCCTCAAAGAAACTATACAAGGTAGATGAGAGGCAAGCTGGCGAGCAGTTCGCTCCAATGCCTTGTTAGACGCGGCTGACAAGAAAATGCACTCGTTATTATTTTACTTTTGGTGCCTTCTGATTCCGGTTATACATTAAATGTGCGACTTGCCCATTCTCATCTTTGCCAAATATGAACATGATTTGAGCATCGTACTCTCTGACAAAGAACTTGGTTTCGGTTTCTGGAAATAACTCGAATTTTCGTCCATCTGCCTCACCGATGAGCCTGTTGCCTTCTTATTGTAATAGTAAGAATGAAGTCAGCGCCAAGTTCATATTGCCCAACGTAAACATCATAAACCTTCGGGTCTAAAGTGATTGACGGATGCTCCTTCGGCAGATTGTACTTCTCCCCAAAGACTATCGCGGCTAAGTCACGGCTCGCGCTATTTATAAAAGCATCATCAAAGTTACTCAACAAGATGATTCTCACGCGGTCGTCAAGATAACGGTCAATGTTGGTCTTGAAGCCGATTTGTACGCCGCCGTGATTTGCGCGCCTGCGATTAAATTGCTTATCAATGTGCCAACCGTAGCCATAATCCCCTTTGTAAATAGTGAACATTGCCTCTAGAGACTTTTTCGAGAGCAACTTCTCGGAATCGAGAGCTTGACTCCACATAAAAAGGTCTTCAACGGTAGAGTAAAGACCGCCGGCAGCTTTCACAGTGGACATATTAAGGTAAGGAGCGCGAACCAGACGGATGCCTTCTCTGGAATAGCCGATAGCGCGATGCTCTATTAAACCATTATTATCGTCATACCCTGTGTATGGCTCGACTGTCAATGGCCTGCCTCGACGATTAACACCACCAATCAGACATTCCAGCCTGACAATACCCTTACGCCGTAGGGAGGTGATAAACTTTACGGGGTTATCGGTTGTCAGGCCTTCAAAGCTACCTGAGAAGAGACGACTAAGAATTATATACGGGGAACAGAACACCATGCTTGATCATAAACCAACAAAACTAAAATGCCTTAGATGTGATAATGAGATGCAGGCGGGCTATATCATGGATACTGATCTGGGCGCCTCGCGCGTGAGTAAATGGGTTGAAGGTGAATCAGAGTCGAGTTCTTCCGGTAATGAAGCAGAAGCAAAGGAAAGAGAAATAAGATCAATCAGTACATACAGATGCGTGGTTTGTGGTTACCTTGATCTGTATGCTAAGTGATGTTAATAGAGGAAATCTAACGTGCGGGCCAAGACAAATAGAATTAAATGGCGCGAGTGCGCAAAGACTATCATAGCTATCAGGGTGGCATGATGACGAGAGATTTCTACCAGCCATCCGCTCTCACTTAAACTTGCGCTTTTTGGAAGCGTCAAACGCCCTTCTACGGCTCCGACCGCCTACCAATACAGTGAAGATACTTGGCGGTGCGGATGAAGATCTGGCCTTCAGAGATAGCAGGTGAACTGAGACAGTAGTCGTTGAGATCGTTTTCGGCCAGGATCTCAAACTTCGGACCGGCTTTAATAACGGTGGTCAAGCCGTCCTCGTTTGTAATGTATATCTTGCCGTCGGATAGGACGGGCGAGGCGCTATAGGTTCCGGACTTGATGCGTTGTTGGCCATAAATCTCCTGCCCCGTCTTGGCATCCAAACACCAGATGATGCCACGATCATTGGCGATGTAGAAATACCTGCCGTCGGTCACGGGCGTCGGCACATCCGGCCCGTTCGGCGTGGACCAAAGCAGGTGCGATTTCGTAACGTCACCGCGACCGCCCGACCTGAGCGCCAGAAGCGGTCGCACGCGCGAAGGCGCATAGATGATCCCGTCGGCGATCACAGGGGAGGCGACGATGCGATAGTAGGGATCATTATTCGGGTTAAGTCCATTGGCACGCCATAGCTCCTTACCCGTCGCCGGGTCGTGGCCGGTCACACAGTCCCCTCCCGTAATGACTATCTCCACCGTCTTCCCGTAGCGCAGAAGGCCAGGCGTCGTGTATGCGTCCGGCGATTCACTGATCGCTTTGGTCTGACGCTCAACGCGCCACGCCGTCTTGCCAGTTCTCTTGTTAATTCTGAGCACATAAGAAGGATCGTCCGTGTTCATCCCGTGCAGGACCTGGACGTAAAGCGCATCTTCGTAGAGCATGGGCGAAGAGGCGTAGCCCCAGTTGAGACCGAACTTGCCGTAGTCCTTCTGGATGTCGCGCGACCATAATTCACGCCCATCGAAATCGAAGCCCTTCAAAACGCCTGTGCCGGTCATCACATAAACGCTCTTCCCATCTGTCACGGGCGAAGGCGAAGACATGTTGTGCTTGCGCGTTTTGAAGTTGCCGCCGCCGAGCCGCTTTTTCCAGAGCACCGTACCCTGTTTACGATCTACGCACCAGAGGAAGAGATCATCGCCGTCGGCGATGTGTAGAAAAACGCGCTCGCCCCAGATGATCGGCGTCGAGCCGCCCAAACCCGGCAGCGCGAGTTTCCAAGCTATGTTCTCTGTCGTGCTCCACTGCACCGGCAGATTCTTTTCGCGGCTCGTGCCCTTGAACTCCGGCCCGCGCCACTGGGGCCAGTTGTCTGCATGAATGACCGTGCAAGAGAGGGCGATCAGAATCACTGCGGGCAGGATTGGCTTGCGCATCTCGTCTCTCCTTCAGATAGATCACAGACCCGTTATTTTCAAACTCAGCGATTACAATTTTACGCTTCCGCTGGTCAAAAGGTTTCGCCGAACTTTACTGCCCTAAGTTATAGCCCCTCAAGGTCCCACAAGCGCATTCAGGGCCTTTCGGGCGCTCTCTAACTTCGGATCAAGCTCAAGAGCTTTCTTGTAATTTTCTATCGCCAGTTGTTTATCGCCGCGTGCGAGATAGCCTTCGGCCAGACTGTCATAGACATTCGCGGAGTTCGGATACGCCTCCACATTTAATTTGAAGACTTCTATTGCTTCCCTGATCTGATTGTTTGCGAGCAGACGGTAGCCCCAGGCATTCAACTCCGACTCGCTCGTGTAAATATCCCCGAGCCCTTTCGTCTTCAGCTCGCGATACTGAGAAATCACTGCTTCGATATTCTTCTCCTTCAAAGTCTGCGAAAGCATCTCGGAGAGCGATGTTGCCTTAACGTCCACGACTTCTATAATAAAGATGAGCGTCGCGTCGGGAGGAATCACACCATTGCCAGCCCCCTTCGAGCCGTAGCCTATTTGCGGAGGGATAGCCAGGACGGCCTGGTCGCCAACTCTCAGATGAGCAACGCCTTCATCCCATCCCTTGATGACACGGCCGGCTCCCAGCTTGAATGCGATTGCGTCGTTCCGGTCGCGCGAGCTATCGAACTTTACTCCATTACTCAGCGTGCCTGTGTAATGGACGACAACTATCTCACCGGCCTTGGGCCGCCTCCCGTTTCCGTGGCGCGTAATAAGATAGGTCAGGCCTGACGGTGTCGTCGTCGCCACTGCCCCCGCAGGCGAGGTTTTGACAGGAGGCGGTGGTAGCGCGACGGTCGGCCTTGCGCTTCGCCGTCGGGCAGTTCTGCGTTTTCCGGTCTGGCCGTGCGCCTCAAAAATATTCATCGCTGCAATCAGCAGGACGAGGGTAATGATGATCAGGCTTTGCATTTTACGCATATCAACGGTTCTCTTCAGCTCCATCAAACTTATACTTGAACACATCAATGATAGCCTTACTTGGTGCGCCAAACAAAACTTCCCAGCCGACAAGAAGGTTAACCATTACGATTGTGGCCGAAGCTGTGGCTGGTTCAAATCTGTCGAGAGCCTGTAAATCTTTCTTATGTATCATTCACCCGCACTTTAGAAGACACCGACTTACACCCCAGGCGTTTATGAAAACTTTCGCTTATACAGATAAACCTCACCCATCCCGCCCGCGCCTAATTTCGAGCGAATTTCTTAGCAACCGAATCTTGTGCCGAATGAAAAAGGCTCAGCAAGAAGCCAGAGAAAGATGCGATTCCCATGTACGGCCCGCACTGTAGCAAATTTTCTTGCTATGGAAGTCCGCTTCTAGTAGGATGCGCGCGCTGCAAAGAAATACTCAGCGCCAGCGTAACCTCGTGAGTGGACACATCTTTCGTAAGAAAATTAACTAACCGGAGAACAAACGAATGAAGCTCGTTAACGAAACTACCGTCGCCGTGAACTACTGGATTTCTTCCAGTGGGATGGGGGATTGCGGCCAGATTGACGTGGATGGTGTGGCGGATCTACCCGCCTATGACAACCAACAAAACGTCACTGTTGAGTTCCTGCCCGTCGGTGGCGGCGATTTCTCGACTACTTGGGAGAGCACCAAAACAGGTGAGCAGACCGAACTGGCGCTCGTGGCCGAATAACTGCACCCGCGCTGCCTCGCAACTCAATCGGGTTTTTCAGCTCACACGGAGTCACCTAAATGAAGTTATACAACAACACCCCAAATCAGGTTATGCTTACAATCGCCTCCTCTGGCTCAGCCGATTGCGGCACGATAGATCCAGGGGGCACGAGTGATTGGCCCTATTACGATAATCAAGAAAACGTGCTGGTGGCGTTTGCCGCCTTGCCGGAAAGCCAACCACCCGAGATTACACCTTTTAAGATCACGATTCCCGATACGCGCACCGGTATGGCCGTCACCATCGGGATTTATCAGGAATAGCTGACGACCGGCATGGTCAATCACCGCGCATCACGTCGTTGAGGAGGCGCTTCCACTGGGCCGCGATTGAATCCCAATTGAATTCGGGCCGCGTTGCATTCCGGTAAGCTGCTTCCGCTAAAGAGTCGCGATAATCGCGATCATCATAGAGTCGTTGCAAGGCGGCGGCAACGCCTTCGGGCGTCACGATGTGCGCATCAGTCAGGTTTCCAGGATAAGTAAGTTTCATTACCGGGTCTATAAACTCCGCCGCATCAGCCCACAGTTGAGCGAGCGACGTGTGTCGCGGGATGATTTGCGCGGCCCCTGTTGCCGCGTGCTCGAAACTGATCATGCCCCAGCCCTCGCCCGTGGTGGTTGTGATCCCGACATCGCATGCGTTGTAGAGCAGGTTCAGTTGCTCGTCTGAAAAAACGGGGCGCGAATTATCTGCCTGCGTCATGATCAGCCGATCATATATCCCATAACGTTTCGCCAGGATTAGAACATTCCACCCGCTATCCTCGGCCGCCATGTGCAAATAAAGCTTCACGTTCGCAGGTTTGTCCTTTGCAAACTGCGCAAATCCCTGCATCGTGATGTCTATCCGTTTCCGTGGCATGTTTCGATTGGCATTCAGGACGATGAACGCTCTTAGATGCTCCTTGTCGTCGAGTTTCATTGCCCGGCGCGCTTTGATCCGGCGCGCCGGAATCTCCCCGCGATCATCGTCCAGCGGATAAAAGCGGTGGGTGTCCACGCCGTGTGGAATAACATCAAGTTTGGGAAACTGGAAATGAGAATCTTGTGCTCGAACCGATTCGAGTGACTTTGCGATCTCACTGCGGCCGTACTGTGTGTACAGCACGTAGCGCGAAACTCCTTGAAGCCGCTGTAATATCTCAGGCGCGATTGGCCCTGACTCGACCGGCGAATAAACAACCACCTTTGGCCGCGGCGTAGCCTTGCGCAACTCCTCCATGTAGGGAATCTGAAACGGGATGTCGTAAAGCAGAAAAGTTATCGCGGGCTTAATCTCTTCGACGAGCGGAAGAATTTGATCGTATCCGTAAACGCTCTTGCCTTTCGCGGCCGGGTACAACTTCCACGGATAGTCATGAGGGCGTCCGTCGTAACGCGTTGCCAACTGATGCAGCTCGAAATCATTGCGCAGCGGTTCAAAGATGCTGCGAATCACCCGGGCAAAACCGGTGGGGGCAACGGCGTCGCCGATAATCAGAATGCGAGCCACTATTCGTTTCCAAATTATCTTAACCTAGTAAGGTTTGTATTCCTTGTTAATAGAACAAGAGATCAGATGCTTATACGCTCAAGCGCTTTCGAGGCCATTCCTTTGGCACGTTGAAGCGCATCAGCGCCCTGGCCCGGGACACGCATGCCAACGATCACATCACCCTTGAGCACATGTAATTCGGTGAAGCCGATTGTTCCCGCAGGCCAGCTAAAGACGTACGACTCGTCGCCAATGCCGGAAACGATCTCATATTTCCCGCCCTGTCTTTGATCGCTCAATGACTTGTCGCCCGCCTTTAAGTTTCCCCACATCTTTTGAGCATTCCATTGCGTAGAGGAGCCAGGATTGCCTTGCCAGATACTCACGTTCGTATGCTTGGCGGGCCTTTTGGCGGCAGAGTAAGAACAAACTGTGAGTATCCCGCCGGTCGCGCCCAAATCCTTCTCGTTCGTGTCGCCGTCACTGGCCGCCTCGCCGAGCGCCTTCTCCGCTTCCGCTTTGGTTAAGAGAGAGCATGGCGCAATCTTGCTTCTCTTTGCGGCCTGTCCGTTCTTTGCCTGTGTGCCAGCGTTTTCATTAGATGAAGCATCATCTGATCCGCCGCAACCGTTCATCAATAGAACGCCGCAGAGAATTAAAGACAGGTATTTGAGGCAGGGTTGATAGAACAGGACTGCTAGTGCGCAAGGTAGTATTCTCATCTTCGATGATTCCCTTCCTATGGAATGCCTCTCGCCAGTTCGCTATTGTGCCAGCGTTAGTTGACACCTTTGGGAGGGAAATTGGACCATGATTTATTATTACCTTCATTGGACTCCTTCACCACCCCGACGTTGCCCGGGTCTATCCAAAGAAGACGACCTCTCCCGGTGAAAATTGGCTTGTTGTTTTCAAACGTAGTTTCCTTCCCTCTACACTTCGTTTGTCCGGGGGCCAGTCCGCCTCCGAAGTTGAAATATTTCGGACTACCGTGTAAACCGGAACTCTCTGCCGAACTCTTATAGACAGTAAGCCGCACCTGGAATGACCCGGCTGGTGCATCGCCGACATTCTTCACACAAAATATCACCTGCGCGGTGTGGTGTCCGGGAATTGTGGACTTACCGCCCTCTGTATATTCGACTGAGCTAAATACCAAATCCGGAAGGGGCTTAGGCGCGGCGAGAGGCTCAGGCTGAAGAGTCTCGTAGCCTGTCTCCGGCTCGGCTTTGACTGACGTTCCCAACGGGTTATTTACAGCTCGCAACTGGTCAGTCGCACCTAACGTTAACAATAAGCCTGCTAATAAAATCATCTTTATTTTCATCTCGTCTGTTCCTTTCAATTTAATTGGGCCGCGAAATTACAGTTGCGGCGTGCGCTCCCGTGCCTTGAACGCTTCATACACTCCATCTGTAAGGTCACTGAATTGTTCAAGCCATTGTGCGCTCATGACCAGCGGGCGCGTCGCCGGCAGCGAAGCGGCCTCCGAAGAGAAACTGATGGATTCGACATGGTAACCGGCCGACGCTCCGCCCTCGATGACCATCGCTAAATCCAGATCGAGCCCGGCGTCCCGATAGATGCATTCGAAAGAGCCTCCGGTGTTAGTACAACCTTTGAATTTCATCGGCCTCCATTTGATGCTGAACAGTTTACTAACCGCCGCAGAAGACGCCACCTTGAGCGCAGCCTTCTTGCTTCTCTTTTTCCAGGCATTATAGAGACGCTGAGCGGCGACGCCCGGATTGGTTATCTTCCCCTTTTGGATTGTTGCCGATGCATTCCCCCTATAATGAGTCAATGCTTTCACAACTGTGGTTTCACCTGAAACAGCGGTCACGTCGAGCACGCCGCTCGCGCCCGTACTCATCAGGAAAATGGCAACCCGGATGAGAGCTTTTGTATGCCTCAAACGCATAAAGATATGACCTCCTTTACCATGGGCGAAGGCTTCCCGTCCCATGCTTACGTTCATCCTGCTCTGCGTATCAACAGGCTTCTGTAATGACCAGCAGACCAGCTAACATGTTGGGCCTCGTCTTTACCTTTCTCCTTGTCAGACGAATCTTTTATTTAATCGAAAGCGTATTATTCGATTCGTTCGACTCCGTCACAACCTTCTCCTGGTCGGCCTCTGCGGTGCACTTTTCGATGTTGCTGATTTTACCCATTTTGAGACTTACCCATCTATTCTCTCCGGCATTAAGCAAAGAGACAGAGACCGTCCCCACTGAGGTACTCTTAACTTTAAACTCCTTGCCATCGCTACCGACGCCTTTCGAGATAACGGCGAGACATCCAAGCCCCAGATTGAAAGCTTTCGCCTGTGCCTTACCGATGTTTGCAACGAGGATACGGGCATCTTCCACCTTTCCGTCGTAGACAATGCGCTTGACGATCAAATCCGGACGAGCCAAAGAGTGTGGCGGCTTACCCGGCGCGTCATTTGACCCGACCGGGCCTTTAGGCTGCGCTGTCCCTGTCTTCTTGCGTCCCGCCTGAGCCAGGCCCGCGTCAGAGCATATGGCTATCAGCAGGCATGAGAGCATGACCATCTTGATCTTCATTCCGTTATCTCCTTTGCTGCCTCGAAATTTCATGGCGCGGTAATTAGATTCTCCTCATTATTCGCTTCATCAGATTCCGTCACCGCGTTTGCCGCGTCCACTATCGCCTTGATCGAATTGCCATCGACGGGTCGTCCTTTGGTATTGAGGAAGAGGGATTTTGTTTTATGCGGAAGAATCGCCGGCACAGCCATTCGAGTGGAGTAAAGAACTTTGCTCATAATGCCGGCAAAGACTTTGACATTGAGCGTGCATCTCTGCGAAGCCCCATCCCCGATGTTCTGCACAACGATCTTGATCTTGCTTGTGCCGACGATACTTATCTCTTTGACGATTAAATCCGGAAGGGCCGCCGCAGTATTTATCGTCCCTGCTTCGACAAGCGTTTGCGGCATGCTGTCTTTGCCGCGCTCAATTTTCGACCTTCCCTGTAGTTCGTGCCCTGGCAAAAGCACTAGGCAAATTATCATTGCCGCCGGCAGGAACATTCGCAATCTATTTCTGTTACTCATTGTTTCAACTCTCCTTCGCCGGGGCGCAGGATGCGCCTCTGCAATTATCAGGGTTTGCCGCCGAACTTTTCGCAGCGCTTGTTGTTCTTCTTGCTGCTCTCTTTGATTTTATTTTCCCCATCGGCCTTAATGCAATATGCGACCTGAGAAAGCAGCATCTGAGCCTCAAAGATTATTGTTGAGGCCTCGCCCGGACCGAGAGCCGGCACAACTGTGGTCTTCGTCACCACCGGATTTGGTATGACATTAAGGAACAGAGACACACTGGAGTTCGCGGCCTGGCCGATTCCCTAATTCTTGACCTGGACCGTGACCTTACCGCCGTCAAGGTCAACCAACTTTACTCCCATGACGACCAGATCGGGAAGCTTTGTGAAGGTCGGCGGAGTTTTTTTTTGCCCATTCTTGTTTCCCACGGGGCCGTTCAACTGCGATGGCCCTATCTAAGCTATACATGTGTAAGCGCTCGCTAACAAAAGCAGGCTCGTCATCATCATGAATTTGATCTTCATTGCCATCTTATATATAACTGCATCAAAAATTTACTGGCACTAAACGGTTTCCCTTTCCTTGTCCCTAAAGTATTCATTGTAGTAAAAAATGTAGTAACTACCTGCATAAACACAAGAACAAGGAAGAACATGAAAAAAGTTAAATTATTCTCCATGTATCTGCTTAGCCTTCTATGATCCTCAGTGAGTAGTGCTAGTTAATTTTTGCAAAACCTTTATTCATCGGTTCGATTCCGATTTTAATTATTACGTTTGGGTCGCCCTCTGCCTACTCCTTAGCGATAAAGCTGTTAGTAGTTTTCCACAAACTTTTCCACAGGCATTTTGTTGATAACGAGCTATTACTTAAAGTATTTTCTCCTTGACTTGCTTATCATGCCGGATGTATAACCCGCACCCTGTTGCGATGCTCAAGGGCATCATGACCAATGCGAGGATCGGTGAACGAAGCGGTGACGCATCGTTTGAGAGCGACGGCAGGCGGACTGTAGTTGCTATTGACGCCACGCGTTGAAGCCGAAAGGCTTGCTAGAGAAAGTCGCGAGGCTTTCTTGAGCGCCCGGATAAAAACGGGTAGCACCCTTTGGAAATGATCAGCCGGAGGGAAGTGTAGTCGCTCAGGCCAAAAGCTTGAGCCTCGTTGCCGGGGACGTAACCGGCGGTGGAGGAAAAGCCACCACAACAAAAACCAAACAGTACTTCGCTTCACGAGAGCGTAACAATTCGTGCAAACGAGTTGGGTACTGACCGGGGGCGCGCTGACCGCCAGCGCACGCTTCGGAATATAAAAAGGCAACTCCTGTGTGTACATGCGGAGTTGCCAATCCCCTGAACCGCTTCGGCGGTTTATCGGGATCAGAGATTGCGCTGCTTTCACTAGTTGGAAGCGGCGCAGTTTCGTTTTGTTATTAATTTTAAATCCCGGTGCTTTTATCTGGTGCGCAAAAAGCATTCTCCAGGTGATAAACAGGCACTCGTTTGTTGTTTGTAAAGGAGTTCCACCGCGAATCTGTAGATGCTGACCACATGGAAAAGAAGTTAAAGCGTAAAACCTTTTCCGACGCTCGATGAAAACTCTTTGACACGATTCACCTGCTACCCCTAATTCTTTATGACCAGTTCGTTTTTGACGCTTTTTACCCCCTCTGTCTCTTGAGCATACCTTCCAGCCTTAGCCTTCTGTTCCTCACTGGCTACTGCGCCCGTGAGCGTGACCACGCCGTTTGTCGTATCAACAGTGGTGCCTGTAATGCTATCTGACAGTAACTTCGTTTTGATTTTGGTTGTGATAGCTGCATCGTTGAGGGTCGGGCCAGCAGAGCTGTTCACGTTCTGAGCAACTTCCCTGGTCTTATTCACGACGGTATTAGCAGCATCCGAGACCTTTCGAGATGCGTTATTAGCGGCCTCATTGGTGTTCTGCGAGCTACAACCAGCCATTGTCAAAACCAGGAAGGCTATCAAAGAAATCGTTATGCATTTCATGGTCGAATCGTCTCCTTTAGTGTATGTGCCAGGATTATTGCATACATACGATTGAACCGACCCTCTGATTTTAGTCGGCGATGAAACTGACCGATTGGACGCGATAGCTCGCCGCTGCCCCTCCAACGACGCGCATATTCACGCCGCCGCCTTCGTAGCGATAAAAGCAGTCGTAGCCGCCACCGCGTTTCTCGCACCCGTTGAACTCCCAATCCGGCCCTGTATATCTAGACCTGAATATCTTTCTGACCGCCGCCGAAGATGCGACCTGACGTGCTGCACGACGGTTGTGGCGCTTCCATGCGCCGTAGAGTTTCTTGGCGGCCATCTCAGGTTTAGAGATTTTACCTCCATGGAGCGGCGTGATTGACGGCAGGGCTGAGGATACCGAACTGAGCAACAAAATGGCTGCGATAGCCAGGATTCTTTTCACGTCTTTATCTTCCTTTTCTGTGATACAGAACACGGTAAATATGGTCTTTGTGGAAATGCTATTATACGGATTTCAGGTCGAAGTCAATATTTATCTGTCCGAGTAATCATTGACTTCTCCTGTGACTTCAAGATAGAAAGGGCATGCTTTCTCAGCAGGCCTTGCCGGTAGCTGGTTTCCACTAGCTTGAATACAGGGTCAGGTTATCTTAATGAAATTAGTTTATGGGAGGAAGATGATGAATAGGATTCGCATCGGCGCAGTGCTGGTCTTTATCTTGATTGGAGTTGTCGCTTCCATGGGTCAGAAACCCGGTACCGGCCAGAAGCCCAAAGCCCCGCCGCCGGACTATTATCCGCTTAGAGTCGGCGACTGGTGGAAGTATCAGTCAACTGCCGGTGATAATAACCAGTCAGAGTTCACCATGAAGGTGCTGGCCGATGAGAAACAAACAGACGGCACAATGTTCCATCAGGTCGAGATCATGTCAACGATACCGATTCATGAATGGTACTCCAAGTCGAACGGCTGGGTTCTCTGGCATCGAGAAGCCTATCCGAAGAATGATATGAAGGTCACGTTCGAGCCCGTCAGACAATTCTTGAAGAACCC
>JBKKAL010000248.1:0-52972 GCA_046714695.1 Pyrinomonadaceae bacterium | reverse complement strand
ACCCGAAGTAGTGCATCACTATCGTTGACTCCGTGAGGAAGCGTGCGCTCACCTCCGGACTCTCCACTATATCCCTTAGTATCTGTCCTCTCGTTCTCCCTCCATTTATCAACTGCTGCATCGCCGCTACGTCCCGCACCACTCCCTGGAGGGTGAGCTGCGTCACCCCGGCGACATTAAAGAGCGTCTGCACATACTGGTCATTGCTCAGTCCATTATAAGCGTTTGCGAACTCCGCTCTCGCCATAAAGTCAGCGATGAAGTCCACCTTCGATTGCTCCAACTCCGCATCCGTCTGGAATCCACTCACCCTCGCTCTATCCACATTGAAATCGTCATACGAGGGCTTTCTTCCCAACCCAACTGAGAAGAACTTGTAGATGAAATATCCTCGATCCTTGAACTCCGGTGAATTATAGATGCCCTGCGACACCGATAAGCGGCAGGATTGATCCCCTGCTCCACATCCACTGAGTTGAGTGAGCCAGCCTGCGGAGGCCGGATCAGGCTCGCGAGAGAGGAAATCTATGTAGTGCTGGCGGACGAAGAAGGTGGCATTGTCTATCGGATTGGCCTGGCCTGCACCATCGTTGCCGTTATCGCTGACAGTGATGGTGGCGGAACGCACAGTGCCCAGTGTTGCGCCTCCCGTGGGATTAGATAAAGAGAGGAAGAAAGACTCCGAGCCTTCCGAGTAGGTATCGTCAATGATCGGGATGGAGATGGTCCTGGATGTTTCGCCTGTGGCAAAGTGGAGCGTGCCGACTACTCCGACGTAATCGCAACGAGAGGTGGCAACGCCGTTGATGATATTGCAGTCCTGCAAAAAGGCTGCCGTATCAGAGGTCGAATAGTTGACGGTGACAGGGATATTTTTATCCCCTGTTCGCTGAACGACGATAGAGATACTGCCTGTTCCTTCCGAGAGGTTGTAGCCGCTCTGACCTAGCTGGAAGATTGGCGGTTGACCAAAAAGCGGGATATATCCCAGGGCTCGGAAAAGATCGGCAATCACCTTGTGACCGGCATCATTTGGATGTACCCCCGATGGATCGTACACGGAGATGTATCCTTTACCGCCGGCATCTTCGTCGCCGTTTGGGCCGTTGAATGCCTGGTAAACTCTGGCGCAGGGAATGCTATTTGCTGCCGAAGTGACAAGGATGTGTTTATTGGCGTCGTCCAGGTAAGGCTTGATCACCTGAAAATCATTGAGACCGCCATCATTGGCCCATGAGTTAGAAGCCTTTTGCGCATTGACGAAGGGATTATAAATATCCATCGTACGGATTAGCGTGTTGCTGGTGCTTCGCAAACTGAGTATTTCGGCGATGATAGCGTTCCAGTTTGCTTTAAAGTTCGCAACCACGTCCCTCAGACAGTTCTGATTGTCCGGGCCTCCGCATGTCCCATCTCTATAGTCATCCATCACACGCAGAAAATCGTTGCCGCCAATATTCCACGTCACGACTTGCGAGGCGGTGATCGAATTACGAAAGTTTCCGTTCGTGCGTAAAGCATCGAGCAATTGACTGCTCCTCCAACCGTTCTGCCCGAGGTTGTTCAGGTAAACGGTTGATCCCGTGTCTGCCTGGACATAACCTCCATAGCGCGGCACATAGCCGCCGATGCTCAAGTCCAAAATTCCATAGGCGAGCGAATCGCCTAAAGCCGTATAGTTCAGCGTCGTGGACGCAGACGCTGTGATAGGAAATCCAGGCTGCACAATAATAAAGGCAGCGAGAATCGCGCCTGCGAGGAGCCGATTCGAAAATTTCATGGTATTGAGTAAGATTAAATTGCGCTTCTAGAAGTTTGATGGGGGAATAGTCTTACCTGCGAACAGTTTAAGATGCATTTTTCTATTATTTGGTTTGCTTCTTTGAATACGGGACGGTCTCCTAAGTGGGGTCTTTCCCTTCAAAGGCAGAGAGGGAAAGAATAGAAATAGAATACCTGATCCGCAGTCTTCGACCTCGACTCAGGATCGCCTCTCAGCCTGCTCGCTCTCCAGCGCCCGCTCAGCTTCTTTGACGCTAATTACCGCAGCCGGTCTGTGCGTGGCCAAGTAAACTGCTGACGCAATCGCCGCACCGATAAGAGGAGCGATAATAAACACCCATAGTTGGCTTAAGGCCCATCCACCGACAAAGATAGCTGGCCCAATACTGCGCGCCGGATTGACAGAGGTATTGGTCACGGGAATGCCCACCAGATGGATAAGGGTGAGCACCAGCCCGATGGCGATACCGGCAAAGCCGACAGGCGCTTTGATGTCTGTGGCTCCCAGCACGGTGAACACCAGAAAGAATGTCAGCACTATTTCAACCAGGAAGGCGGATAGCAGATTGTAACGACCCGGAGAGTGTTCTCCATAACCGTTGGCGGCGAAACCTGCCACCGACGGATCATAACCGCCCGGTGCGCCTTTGGCGATGAGCAACAGAAGAGCCGCAGCCAGAATCGCGCCCAGAATCTGCGCCACTATATACCCGGCGGCATACTTGGCATCCATCTTCTTGGTAATGAGTATTCCGACAGTCACGGCAGGGTTAATATGGCAGCCCGAGACAGGTCCGATGGCATAAATCATTGCGAGCAGAGACAGACCGAAAGCCAGGGAGACGCCAAGGAAGCCAATCTTATCTCCCGCCAGAACAGCGCTCCCGCAACTGGCAAAAACCAGTACGAAGGTGCCCACGAGTTCGGCTATATATCTGTTCATGTCTTTGTCTCCTTTAGAATCAAGATAGATTCTTCAAAGTCCAGTTGCCCTGCTGTACTCTTTTGTGACTCGCCCCTTCGTGCGTGGGTACCATAATACATCGCCCGTGTCTCTCCCTGAAAGCAATTCAATCGCTATTCCTCAATTTAGTGTCTAGCATCTTTCACTGTTACTTATATAACAGGGTCGGCAAGTCAATGATGTTATTATTTCCCGATGCACGCTCCCGTGGTTTTCATTATCTTCAATCGTCCGGACGTAGCCGAACAGGTCTTCGCTCGAATTAGAAGAGCACAGCCGCGCAGACTGCTGGTTATTGCCGATGGCCCGCGCCAGGGTCTTCCGGGTGAAGCGGAAAAATGCGCGGCGTCGAGGGCTCTCATTGATCGCGTGGACTGGGACTGTCAGGTTCTTAAAAATTATTCGGACGAGAATCTGGGATGCAGGCATCGCATCGTAACAGGAATGAAATGGGCGTTCGAACAGGTGGAGCAGGCAATCATTCTTGAAGACGATTGTCTGCCCGACCCGGCGTTCTTCCGGTTTTGCGATGAGCTGCTCCTCAAATACCAGACTGATGAACGTGTCATGGCGATTTGCGGGGACAACTACCTCATGGGCCGGAAGCGCGTGCCATACAGCTACTTTTTTCACCGCATCGCGGGCGGTTGGGGATGGGCGACATGGCGGCGCGCCTGGCTTCACCTGGATATGGATATCAAGCTGTGGCCCATGCTTCGCGAAACGTCATGGCTGGGAGATATTTTAGGAGACACAAGGGCAGTCAGGTACTGGCGCGCCGTTTTCGATTGGGTTTATCAGGGTGGAGAAAACATTGATGCGTGGGATTATCAATGGATCTTCGCCATCTGGGCCCAACATGGTCTTGCCGCAACCGCCGATACTAATCTCATATCCAATCTGGGATGCGGAGAAAACGCGACACACACACTATCCGCTGACAGCGCGCTCGCCAATATTCCGACAGGTAAGATGGAGTTTCCGCTGCGGCATCCTCCGTATATGTCCGGCGATAAGGAGGCGGACAAACTGATCTTCGAGAATATATATTTGCCGGAAATGCTGGCGAGCAAATCATATCCTTATCGCTGGCTGAAACGACTCGTTCCTCATTGAGGTTTCCGTTGTAATCCAACGCTCCATCTCATGCTCATCGAATTATCTGGAATTGAGCGGAGCAGTGGATGAAAAGATCAGATCGCTTTTGCCGCGCACATGATGTTCCAGGTCGTTTCGTCAGGGTCGCGGTCAAAATCCGGAAAGACCCCCAGGCGGAGCATGGTAAATCCGGAACATTGCAGAAAGAACTCCAGCTCAAGGGGGAAAAAGTAACGCATTGTATGCATTTCCTCCGTGTGCTCTATGGCGAGCCCTGGTTCCAGTCGCCAGACTTGATAGCGCACATGACAGAGGTGCCGACTGGTATCCATCTCACCGTGGGCGGCGCGCAGAATCTGTCCGGTCCGGGTCGCAATCACTTTGACTCGCTCGCCTGGTCGCTCGTGAAGCACAGCGGGCCCATACCAGATGTCAAAGAGAAGCAGCCCTCCGATCATGAGATGACGGCGAGCCGTCTTGAGGGCGGAAAGCACATCTTCGTTCCCGGCCTGATAGCCCAGCACGGCAAACATCATTAAGACGGCATCGAATCGCTGCTCAAGATCAACGGAGCGAACGTCGCCCTGTCGAAACTGCACCCGGCCATCACCGAAGGCGCTCGCCTTTTTTTCGGCATGGGCCAGCATGGCCTCCGAGCGATCTACGCCGACGACGCTGTACCCGCGCCGTCCCAAGAGGAGAGCGTGCCCTCCCGTACCGCATCCCAGATCAAGGATATGGCGAATTGAATGGTCGCCGTAGAGTTGAAAGAGGCGTTCGGCGAGACGGCATTCGCCCTCGTAATCTTTCTCGCCATAAATAAGATCATACGTGTCGGAGTAGTTGGGGTTGAAGACCTCGGTCATGAGAGCACCACATGCACTGCATCGCAAACTCTGGTCATCTGGTCTTCGGTCAGGGCAAGACCGGAAGGAAGGTATACTCCGCGCCGGGCGAGCCTTTCTGTGACCGGATAATTCTCATTGAGAAAAAGACCGTGCCTGTGAAAGACTGGCTGTTCGTGCATCCCTAAGAAGAAAGGACGCGTCTCGACGCCGTGCTCTCTGAGCCTGGCGGCGAACTGTGCGCCGTTCATCTCTCTTTCTTCAGAGAGCACAAGTCCGTACATCCAGTAAATGCTGCGTGCCCACGGCTCTTCCACCGGCAGAGACAGATGCTCTATCTCTTTCAGACGTTGCGTATACTCATGGCCGAGCAATCGCTTGCGGGCGATGATCTCGTCCACACGCTCGACTTGCGCTACTCCGAGCGCGGCCTGCAAATTTGTCAGGCGAAAATTTGTGCCGAACTCTTCGTGATAAAAACGGCGCGCGGGCTGGAAAGCCAGATTGCGCAGCGAGCGCGCTTTCTCCGCCAGTCTTGCGTCGTCGGTCAGGATCATACCGCCCTCTCCCGTGGTCAGAGGCTTGTTGGCATAAAAGCTGAAAGTCGAAAGCGCGCCGAAGCTCCCGCATCTTTGCCAATTGGCATGCGCCGTATCGCGTGCCGTCAAATATTCAGAGCCTTGCGCCTCCGCCGCATCCTCGATCAGGACGAGCCCGTACCGATCAGCCAGCTCCTTCAAAGCATCCATATCTACGGGATGGCCGTAGATATGAACCGGCATAATGGCGCGTGTGCGTGGGCCAATCTTCTCCTCGACACGCGACACATCCATACACCATGTCGAAGGATCGGCATCGACCAGCACCGGCACCCCCCGGTTGTAGATCACGGCGAGCGCACAGGAGATAATGGTAAAGCTCGGGATGATGACTTCATCGCCGGGCTCAAGTTCGAGGAGGGCGACCGACAGTTGGAGCGCTGCCGTGCCGTTGCTGACGGCGATTCCATAGCGCCGCCCGCAGTAGGCTGCCCATCGCTCTTCAAATTCATTGATGAACTTTCCTGCTGAAGAAATCCAGCCTGTGCGGACGCATTCCGAGACGTATTCCAGCTCTCTTCCGCTCAGCAAAGGCTCGTTGACGGGTATCATTGCTCAGTACAGTCTCTTCTGATCCGCGCCCGTGTAGGGCCCCTGCTTGATCTCAAGGAAAACCGTGTCCTCAAGCATACGGAAACCATGCCCGCCTTCGATGATGATGATCAAATCTCCCACACGCAGTTCGCGCGTAGCGACATGCTCTCGATCACGATTATAGATATCCACCTCGCATCGCCCTTTTCTCACAAGCAATACTTCAAATATCTGGTTGACGCGATGCTCGCCCGCTGAATGATCGTGAGGGGCGATCTCAGAGTCTGCCGGATGGACTATAAAACCGACCTGGAAATTGTATTCCGGGGGCGTCAGGAAACCGGTCTGCTCAAAGCTGACCCGGGCACTGATAATACAGGCCAGCAGCTCTCCATTCCATCTGATGTTCTCAACTTTTTCCATAAATGTGCCGTGCTAAAAAGAATTCGACTTTGAATGCGCTCTGCCTCTCTCCCCGGCGAGTAGAGACTTTGCTTCTTCAATAATCCCCTTCAGACGAGAGCTATAATCATCGTCACTATAGCTTGCCAGGCGTTGCTGGCCGCGATGGATCAGTTCGCAGCGGAGTCTCTCATCAGTCCAGAGGCGATAGATGCTGTCGGCGATGGCTTCCACCGAGCGCGGGTTTACCAAAATGGCCGCATCCCCCACCTGCTCGCGTATGCCCCGCAGATCCGAGGTCACAACCGGACAGTTTAAGGCCCAGGCTTCCAGCACCGGAATATTCGTCGGCCCAAAGAAGGTCGGCATCACTAAAGCAACTGCCGCCATGTAAAGACCGGCCATATCTTCATCTGGAACATAACCCAGATAATGTACCTGACGCTCGATTTGAAGCTGATGAGCGAGCGCGACCACCTCGCGGAAGGTTTGCTCCCGGATCGGTTCCGTGCGAGAGCCGCAAAACACGACCGGGACGTTCAGGTTATGCTCGTCTTTTACTAACTTGAGCGCTCGAACAAGCCGCGCGTGATTCTTATGGGGCCAGAACTGCGCCGGGTAGAGCAAGTATCTCTCCGGCAGTTGATAACTGGCTTGCACGTGCGCGGGCCCCTTTACCGTGGTGGCGGGCGCGAGATAATGGGCCGGGAGATATGGCAGTACTTTCACGCGGTTCGGGCTGATGCCATATTCGCCATAGATGTTCAGAATATCCTCTCTACCCACTTCCGAGTCGGTTAAAATCAGCGTCGCATAGCGCGCGGCGTTGCGAAACAGGTACTCGCGGCGTTCCCATTCGCCGCCCGCGGAAACTTCCGGGAACTCTGGCTGAAGCCTGTGCTGTAGGTCATGGATGGCTACAACGAATGGTATTTGCGTCTCGAAGCATAAAGGGCTCGCGGAGGGGTAAAGCATAAGCTCCACCCCACAGTCGCGAAACCACTGGCTGGCTTCAGGGCGAAAGCGAACATGATCAGGATCAGGCAGACGCCCTTTGTCGAATTCGAGAGCGCCCCGCCTCTGCCCGCGCAGCCACGCTGTTGCCCCGCGCAAGCTTTCTTCTCCGAGCGCCTGGCTCAAAGAGGCGAGCACTCGCTTCGGCAGTGGAAGCGGTTGCGCGGCCTTGACCGTCCAGCCCAGCTCTTTCAGGGACGAGACGGTCGGATGATTACTATCCTGATTGGCAAAGATATGAAATTGGTCTTCACCCTTGTTTCTCATGCCGTGTAGGGCATGAAGCATGGTCAGGCCATACTGGTAAACGCCGCCGCTCAGATAGTTTAAATCAGGTAAGACACCGATCAGCATCGTGCGTGCACTCTCTCAAATCCTTCTCAGAAGATAGTGGTTGTGAATTACAGGCTCCTGCACATTCGGTACATAGAACGTCTCACTCCCATAGTCGCGATAAGTTATCGAAAAACCCAAGGCCTTGAAGAGTTCTTCCACCGTCTCGCGATTGAAGACATGAATAAAATGGCTTTCATGGCCCCAGGAGTGTGAAACCCGCTGAAGTACTATACGAGTCGCGTTGTGCTTCCAGATGGGAAGACGGCTGATCAACAGATAATTACTGCTAATGCGCCGTAACTCGGAGAGGGTGGCAACGTAATCCCGAACGCATTGAATCACGCCGCTGACCAACACAACGTCGAATTCACCTTCGCGGAAAGGCAAAGGCGCATCCTCTTTAATGACTTCAAAGCGCGTGCCTGCGTGCGTCGCGCGGCACCAGTCAATCATCTCGTTATTAATATCTGCGCCCACATATCGCCACGAGGCCGTCACTGGGTCATGCTCCAGAACTAAACGATAAAGCCCATTGCCGCAGCCGTAATCCAGAAGATCCGCTTCTACCAGTCCGGTCTGATGTAGTAAAAAGAGATTATCTCTCACCACGGGCGACTGCGATGCAGCCTCCGGCGATTGTTGAGCGAGCTTAAAATCGAATGTCTCCAATCCCCCTTTGAAACGTGCCGTAACGGACGAGGAAAGCCATGAAGATCGGTCTGTCCGGGGCCACTCGGTACTTAGTTCGTAAGTGACGCTAAGACCCCCGCCATTCACCGCCCAGTGCTTTACTGCCTGTCGCAGGCGAACTGGTAATAGTTTCCGATATATCCTTTTTATCATTAAGTCCGGTGCCGAATGTCGTTCAGAACGCCTCTTCGATCCTTTGTTTCAACACAAAAGATAAAGACAGACCCAGGCCGCTCATTAAGGAGGAGTTAAAATGGAACTGACTAACCGCCCTTACAACTTACTATAAATTACAGAACGAAACAATGTGTTCTCGGACAGGCGACTGGACTTTTTTGCGACTCGCCCCTTCGTGCGTGGATGCCATAACATATCGCCCCGTGTCTCTCCCTGAAAGCAATTCAATCGCTATTCCTCAATTTAGTGTCTAGCATCTTTCACTGTTACTTATGCGCGCCGTCGTTGAGCTACTTGATCTACCGCGGGTGCGGCTCGCCGGTCTGATTTCCAGGTGCTTACACTGCTCAATCGCAAGAAGATTCCGCTCGCCATGATAGCAACACTGGCACTGTTTGTAGTGAGATGCTAACGAACAAGGGTCGAGCGGCGAGGCGATTGACAACAACCTGAATCCCCTTGATACTGACGCACATGAAAATGCCTGAATTTATGCTACGCGGCTTTCGTAAACCACATGAGGTAGTTGTCCCCGCGCTCGGCAAACTTGAACGCGCAGTGATGGAAGAGGTCTGGCGGCGAAAAGAAATCAGCGTGCGTGATATGCATGTGGCCTTCGATGAGCGATTGGCTTATACGACCCTCATGACCACGTTCGATAGGCTCTACAGAAAAGGTTTGCTAGACCGCCGCAAAAGCGGTCGCGCATTCCTGTACGCGGCGCGAGTGACGCATGAAGAACTAGAGCAGGGAGTTGCAAAGGATGTGATTGATAACCTGCTTGGTCGAAACGCAACCAAAGTCGAACCCATACTGGCCTGCATTGTTGAAACAATAAGCGAGCGAGATCGCGCATTGCTTGATGCGCTTGACCAGCTTGTTAAAGAGAAGAAGCGGGAATTGCGTGGACGGGAGAAGTGACGATGTACGAGAGGCTTGGAATCTTTATCGCGCTGGCAGCATTGTTCAGCATCAATGCGGTCGCTTCAATGGTGATTACGATCTTGTGGCGCCCTGTTGCACGATACACGCGGCGATGGTCGGCTGTCGCACGTGCCGAATTCCTCTTTGCGTTGCGTATCTTTCCACCGGCGAGCGCGCTTCTGTTTGTCGGGGCGCTGCTTATCCCCTCTTACATAATATATGAGCCGCGCCGGACATCCGAGGTCATCAGCATAAAACTCTTCGTTCTCGCCTTCTTTTCAATGGTCGGCATTATGCTCGCGGTCTGGCAATGCTTTGCTGCGTGGTACGCAACGCGGCGCATCCTCTCTGACTGGCTGCCTCATTCCGAACCTATTTATCTTGAAGACATCTCACTCCCCGCTTTTCGCCTTCAGCATCCTTTTCCTGTCATTGCAGTTGTGGGCACAATCCGGCCAAGACTTTTCGTTGCCGATCATCTCTTTGAACTGATGAGCGAGGGAGAATTATCGGCTGCCTTAATGCATGAGGTGGGTCACATCAAGGCGCAAGACAACTTTAAGCGCGCAGTGCTGCGAGCTTGCCGTGATGCTCTGACGATCATTCCTTGTGGGCGCTCTCTAGATCATGCGTGGGCCGAAAATGCTGAAGCGGCGGCGGATGAATATGTGGCGCGCAGCAGACCAATGGCCGCGCTCGATCTGGCCGCTGTACTAGTCAAGGTCGCCCGTCTTATACCGGCGGGTGCTAAGCCCTCTATGCCGGCAGGCGCATTTTTGATTGGCGAACATGCGGTTGGCGGGATCGGTTGGCGCGTCCGTCGGCTCACAAAGCTTGCAGAGGGAGATGTCTCGGATAAAACACCAGTGACACAAGAGTCGAAATTCATCGTCCTGGCTAGCCTGTGTGGATTCATCATCGCTGTGGCTTTGATCATCACCAACTACAATATACTGTTGCCGATACATGTTACGATGGAGCGCCTCTTATCGGCCCTTCAATAAAAAAGAGATCCGGTTGATTAAACGAGATCGAATCCCGGCCAGACCCAGCTATGCTTAAATATCTTCCAGAAAAGGTAGGAAGCTGCAAGTGCGGCAAAATCAAAGAAGCAGGCGGGAGAGATCACATCAAAGCTGAGAAGCTTTTTCAGAATGAAGCCCCTCGCGATACTGATACAGACCTCAAAAAATTTGCCGCCAGGACACTACCGGCAATTCGAGAACACTTACGAATGGCGCGCGAGATTACCAGCGCGATTGCAACGGCGGCCACTGAGAAGGAACAAGCAGAAGTAGATCGAGCCTTATGTCGTATGGTGTGCGCCCCTAAATCGGCAGTTATTTTTCATGATGGACGAAATGTATAAGGATAACGCGTGCACTCAAACGGCCCTGCTCAGAGTCGCTTGATCACCTGTTGAGCAAGCTGTTTGCTCTTTTGGATTTTAATGGCCTGCTCATCCGGCCCACCGATGCTTATACGTATTATCGTATTATTCTTCAGCACATAAAGGGTGATATTGATTCTGCTTCCGACCCAGAAGGCTTCATCGCCGAGGTCTTTAACGGGTTGCGGAGGGCTGGCTTTCCCTTCGGCACCACCAAACTTCTCCTTCCAGAACTCCTTTACCGGGTTCGGAGCGGTGCTGCTCGGGGAGCGGCTTGTAGTTTCAAGGCTCACAGATTTGTTGAAGGTCGGCAATCGGTAGAAGCACTGTGATGAGAGCAGGCCGCCAGAATCGCGTTCACTACCTGTGGCGTCTGCCACGGCTTCGCCCTGTACCTCTTTAATCTCCTTGCTTGAAATCAAGCCGCACGCGCCGCTCTTTGCCCCGTCGGAAGTCGCCGCCGCAGCATTGGCATTTGAAGCCGTCGCCGCATTGGCATTTGAAGTCGTTGCCGCGTTAGCGTTGGAGTTTTGTTCGCTGACGGCTGTGTTTGAGACGTTCACAGTTTGTTGCGTCGTTGATGTTTGCCCGTTTTGAGTATTCTGTTGGGTGGTTACGGATTTCGAGTTGCAGCCGACGCCGGTCAGAAGGAAAGAGCAGAGCAATAAGATTTGCATCCTCACATGCATAAAAAAGTGCCTCCATCTATTAGTTAGGATTTCGTTGATTCGCCAGAGGGCATGCGCTCAGGCCAAAATCGCCGACGATCAAAGCGAGGCGGATGGCCGACGCAAGTTATTCGGGTTGCATCCGTCAAATCGCGTAAGCGGGAAGCTTAACAGGAATGCGCGATGCATCAAATTTGCTTTTGCCGCGTCGTGCTTGATAAGCCCAGGTGTGCCGCTATTCCATGCGAACGCTCGCAGCGTTCGCGTAATCGGTCATTATGTCAACAAACGATCCTTGCTTGTCCAGACGAATCGCTCAGTACCCTCTCGACGGCTTCCGCCATTTCGCGCTGGAAATAGTTGCACAGGTAATCCATGTCAAGGAGCAGTACATCACTGCCGAATTCACGATACAAATTAAGATAGCCCCACGTTCTGCCTTCGGTGGAGAGCGGTAGGCGAAGCGACCAGAAACGGCCTGAGCCGATGATCTCCTCCGCCTCAATATCACCACGCTCCCAAGTCCAGTCAATGCATCCATTAGGAGGAAGCTCGGCCTCGCGCCTCACTACGATGTTCTGCTCGCGCGCCGGTGACAGTTCATGGTTGACTGTATTGCCGCGCCTGATCTGCACGATGGCATAAATGAACTCGCTGAGTTGGAGCAGCTCCTGCAAGGCCTTCAGGATTTCGCTGATGGATGTGGCGTTCGACATCATGCGGCTCGCGCGACGGACCTGAATGTTTTGGGCCATACGCAGACGACGCTCACCGAAGCTGCGTTTCATACCTGCCCTGACTTCATCCACTTCGTGATAGCGGAGGCGTCCAACAATGAACAGGACCGCCGCCGCAATCACCAACAGGACGAACCCGGTCATCCGCATACTTGTGTCGTTGACGAAGAGTAAGGCGAGGAGCCCGAACAAGGCGCACAGGCCGTAAAGCGCCAGCGCGACGCGACGCTGCGACCAGCCTCGCTCCAGCAACTTATGGTGAATATGCTCGCGATCACCATCGAAGATCGGTCGCTTACTGAGAAAGCGGCGCACAATCGCAACACCCGTATCGAGCACAGGCAGGCCAAAAGCGACGACTGGAATCGCCACCGCAACTGCGGTCGAAGCCTTTTGTGCACCCTGCACCGCCAGCGCCGCGAGCGTAAATCCGATAAACAGCGACCCCGAATCACCAAGGAAGACCGAAGCCGGGTTGAAGTTGTAGCGCAGAAAACCTATGAGGGCTCCGCACAGGACTACCACCACTACCGTGACCTGCGGATGACCCAACATCAGCGAGACGGCCAGTAGCACCATAGACGCAAAGAGCGCTGCGCCAGTTGCCAGCCCATCTACGCCGTCAATGAGATTAAAAGCATTGGCAATGCCGATGATCCACAAAACTGTCAGCGCGCAGCCGAGCACCGGTGGCAGGGCGACGCTGCCCAGGAGCGGGATTGAGAGTATCTCCACACGCCCACCCATTAAGTAAAAGATCAAGCCCGCCAATCCAAGCGTGATAAATTTGAAGCTTGCGTTCGTCCCGCGAAAGTCGTCGTAGAGACCGAAGAGAAAAACGAGCGCGGCAGGCACGAGCACTCTTAGAATTTGCGCGTTATTGGCTCTGACTATTTGCGTGACATGGTTATCAATCAGAGTTAAAGCGGCCAGCGTGAGGAGAACGGTCGCAAAGATAGCTATCCCACCCAGACGGGGCACGGCCTTTTCGTGTACGCGCCGCTTATCGTCAGGGATATCGAGCCATCCGAAGCGTCTGCTGAAACGACTGACAACGGGCGTCAGCACCAGCGATACGCACGCTGAGATAATAAAAAGTAAGAGATATGTTTTCATGGTTAACTCGCTCTACGAGCATTCGCTGTCATTACTTCCTGGTAAAGCCCCACAGTTCGACGCAACATCACTTCCAGATTGAATTTACGCTCGACACGACGTTGGCCCGCATCGCCGTATCGCGCGCGGCGCAGTGGATCATCGAGCAATGCGTTGATGGCTTGGCCCAGCGCTTCTGCATTGGCGGGCGGGACGGTCAGTCCAGAGACTTCATGCGGCGAAACAAACGTGACGCCGGAATCAAGTTGCGTATTGACGACAGGCGTCCCACAGGCCATCGCTTCAAGTTGAACAATGCCGAAGGCTTCACTACGGGCGATAGATGGAAGCGCGAAGACATCCGCCGCCTGATAATATGGACACACGTCCTCGACATCGGTCAGAAAGGTGACGCGCTCGCTGACGCCATGCGCCTGAGCTTCTTGCTGGAGCTTCTGGCGCAGTGGGCCATTACCGACAATGACCAATCGTCCCTGCACTCTGCTCATCGCGCGGATTAAATACTCAAAGCCCTTGTAATAAACGAGTCGGCCCACCCCTAAGACAAGACGTGGCCCATAAAGCTGACGAATCTGTGCGACCTTTGCCGCATCGGTTCGCTGAAATTGATCCAGTGAAATGCCGAAGGGTATGACCCGGCAACGCTCACGATATGCCGGGAGCACCGGCGAACTGTTGATATAGTTTGGACTGGTGACGATGATCGCATCCGCACGATCTAACGCACGGCGCAGCATTGGTCCGAACGCTCGACTTAAAACTCTCTGGCGGATGATGTCGCTGTGATAAGTCAGGACGAGTCGTCCACGATGACCGCTGGCGAGATATGCGAGGATCGCAACCGGATTGGGATGGTGTATATGAACAATCTCGGCATTCGTCTCGCGTATTATCCGCGCCATCTCCGGGCAGACAGGCGTTGACCCAAGGTTAACCACTGTCCCGGCGCGCGTCACCTTCACCCTGTCAATGACTTCGACGCGAGTTTTGCGCTCGTCACCGGCGACGACGACCTCCACCTCGACAAATCGCTTCAACTCTCCACACAGCGATTGAAGATGAGTCTCCATGCCTCCAGGATGCGGCGGATAGAACTTGCCGACGTGAAGCACACGCAAGCCCTCAAGCTTCTTCAGCTCGCCGGCTGGCAGACAAGCTTCAAAATTTTCGCGTAGTTGAAACATTGGATAAGAGCATCGGTCGCCAGTTCAGATGACAGGCTACCACAGAGTGTGAACTCCTTGATTATTCTTCCCTTAAAAGTGATAAGCGGTCAGTAACTTCTACTTTCCTCACTCGAAAATGCGTATTCAACTTATTCATGCGACTTCAAAACTTCCCGATACACCGCCATCATTCTGCCGGCATAGGCAGACTGGCTAAATTGCCTTGCCTGCTCGCGGGCCTTGCTCTTGCGCTCAGCCCGGCGCTCCGGGTGCTGGCTTCCCTCTTGCAGCAATTCAGATATGGCGCTGACCCATGCCTGCACATCACCCACAGGGCAGTACACGCATGCTTCACCTCCCGCTTCACGCAGGGCCGCGATATCGCTCGCGACGACAGGCGTCCCACAGGCCATTGCTTCGATGACAGGAAGTCCGAATCCTTCCTTTTCCGAGGGTTGCAGGACTAGAGTTGCGCGCCGGTAAACAGCGGCTAAGACTTCTCTTTCAAGGTAAGGCAGAACAACAATCGCTTCAGCTAATTTATGACGGGTGACGAAATCCGCCTGATCTTCTGTAAAAGGCCCGCCAACGCGTATCAATCGCAGAAGAGGAAATTCCGGTCGCAGGAGCGCCAGCACTTGCAGGAGGACATCAAGCCTCTTACGTGGAACATTACTGCCGACATGTAAGATGTCGAGCATGTCCTCACCTCTGTTTCCGAGCCAGCGCGTCGCCGCTTCATCAGCTACCCGACTTGGTTCGTGCGAATAAACCGGATGATAACAGTTGGGGATCACGACAATGCGTTCCGGTGAAACCAATTTGTGCGCTAACAATTGTTTGCGAGTTGACTGGCTGACTGTAATCACCACAGAGGCTTTACGAAAGCCTTTGAGAATACGCTGCGTCATCAGCTTGAAAGCTATTGATCGGTGTTCATCCGGCGGCTCTAAGACCGATTGAAAAGTATTCAAATCATGACAGGTGATGATCGTCCGCTCAGGTGGAAGTTGATGCAGCAATTGTGCGTAGCTATGATCAACGATATGAAAGAGGTCGAACTGGCCCTGAATGCGCCGCGTCAGTCGTGGGTAGTCCCAAAACCGATTCAAAAACCGATCAACAATAAAGAGTTTGCCCGCCGTCGTTTGTTTGTGTGTCAGGCGGCGGCGCATCGGCGGACAGATGCGCCTGGCAACGATGGCGTCGGCATACTCTTTCTCCAGAGAGCTGATCATCATCTCCGCAACTAAATCCATGCTCGGCCAATTCTCTTCCCGGTAATCGCAAATGACGGCAAGGTGCGGCAGATTCACCTTGTCTCCGACATCAGGCCGGATTTCAGGGAAGCGAGATGATTCCTCGACGTTAATTAACATCGGCTTGGAGATAAACTAACGCTTACGCGCAACAAGATAATGATTCGAGCCGAACAATCTCTTTGACATCAACTTTTGTGTAAGCGGATTGTTCTTCACAATTTTTTTTAAGGCCGACTGGCTCTGGCTGTTGCCCAGGCCAAGGTAGAGCGACTTCTCCACCCGCAATCCAGCGCCAGCCATCATGTGGCGGAGTTCCGCGTTGGTATATTCACGATAATGAATACCGCCGTTTGAAATGATTTCACCTCCGTCTATTTTCGGCTCGTCAATAAAGTCTGAAGTCCCCCAGAGCAAAGAACGGCCCCTCAGCAGGCGAATTGCACCCATCACCGTGACTGGATTAGGAGTTGTCAGAATCATCAGCCCGCCTGGAAGCAGGAGGTCCGCAAGGCTACGGATCAAACCGAGCGGATAATTTAAAATATGCTCGATAACCTGCGCGATAATCACCACGTCGAAAGATTCAGTCGCGAGGTGATCGAATGGGCGCAGTTCGTTGAAATTCGAGAAGACGAACTCGATGCCCAGATTTTGGAAGATCGTGTCCCGGTGCTCAAGCTCACAGACATCCGTTCCTGTCACGTGATAGCCAAGCTGATTGAAGATGACGCACATGTAGCCATTAAAACAGCCCACATCCAGCAAGCGCGCATCCGGTCTCGGCGGACAGTGCGCCATCACATCTGAGATCATCAACCGGACGTGCGGCTCATTTAAGGGCCAATGCTCATTGAGCATCCAATCATTGTCACGATACTCATGGCACATCGCGGCGATGGCCTGCTCGATGTCCGGCTGTACTGCCATAACTGTGCTACTCATCTTTTCCTTTTTAACGGCGCGCTATTGATGACTGTCTCAACCACATTGCCCAACCGCTGCGCCAGCCTTGAGTACTCAAAAAATTCTTTGGCCCGCCCGACATTACTGGCGGCGCGCTGGAGTCTCTGCGGGTCGGACAAGATGACCTGGATTCTTTCCGCCAGCTTCTGCGGGTACTCCTCATCTTTGACGCCCTCGTACTTGACCAGCATTTCTCGATCAAGGACGAGCGCCGCTTCGCCAACCTCGCTGGCGAGAATGTATCGCCCGGCGGCCAGATAGAGAGGCAGCTTGCCCGTGGTTCTCACTTGCCCGGCGAGATCATTTGTTTGAGTTGACAGGCATACGTCAATCAGATTCAGGTAGCGCGGCAGTTCTGCGTATGGCAAGTGGCCCAGAAAGAGCATCTTGTTCTCAATCCCGTATTCGCGGCAACGCGCTTTGAGTCGCGGAATGCCTGTGCCATCGCCGATGATGATGCCTTTGACGGGTGCGTGTTTTAAGAGGCGTATGACTTCAACCAGCTCCCACCCGTAGCACATGCCCAGCTTCTCGCTCCAGATGGACGACCCGACCAGCCCGACAGTCAACGCATCATCTAACTTGTATTGCCCGCGCAGTTCATTGACCTTTAGCGGAGTGAATTCCTCCGTATCCACTCCATCCTGAATGACCTCTGAAGCGAAGCCCCGTGTGGCGAGCCACTGCTGGTGAAAACTTCCTCTGACCACCACACGGTCAGACACCTTTAACGAAAATCTCTCAAGCCATCGAGTCAGCCATAGTCCGAGGCGGCTTCGATTTCCGGTCGAGCGCGCCAACTCATAAATCGCATCGCCGGTTTCGACGATCAGTTGATTACCGGTCATCAATTTGTACAACCAGGCACCGCAGACGCCCGAATATGCCATGTCAAAAACATAGACGGCTCTCGGCTTCAAGCGCAGCATGAATCTCAAAAACCTGAGCAGCGCCGCCATTTTGTTACCCCGACGATAAGCCAGATGAATGTCGTAACGCCCGCGCAGGCGTGACGCCAACTCTCTCGCGCGTTGGCCCATCGCGCTCTCTTCTGTGCCATTGACGATAAAGGCGACGGTCGTCATCTTCTCCTTCGGGTCTTTCACCGCTCACGCGGCGGCGACCTCCGTGTAAAGCTGCTCGACAGCGGCGACCACCGATGACCAGTCGTGCTGGCGTGCTGTCTGCTCGGCGGCGCAACCGACTGCCTGCAACAACGCGCGATCTCGTAGCCGGGCGACGGTCGCCTCGACCCATTCATCAAGCGGCGTGACGAAGCCGTCCCGCCCGTGTGTGATTAACTCTGCTGCACCCGCTTTGTCGGAAGAAAAGACGGGCAAGCCAGATGCCATCGCTTCCAGCACGACCATGCCAAACGGATCATTCGCGGTTGGGAAAACAAACGCGTCCGCCGCTGCATAGTAACGTTCGATGACAGTTGTGAGCGGCAGTATGCGCACATTCGGCGCCTTCCAATGGTACGAGTTTGACGCAGTGGCAATCAGAATCTGAATATCTGGAGCGGCGCGGCTCAGTTCCCTCAAATGCGAATGAGCCTTCGTCATATCGCCTGCATAAAACGCAACGGTCGCATCAGGCTCAATTCCAAGCTCGCTCCGCAGTTGATCTCGATATAAACAGCGATTCGCGCTGTTGAATCTTTGGGCATCAACGCCGTGTGGCATGACTCGGATCAGGCCGCGAATGCCATAAAACTCTTGCAGCTCCCCTGCGATCTGACGCGAGACTGCGATCACGGCTCCATCATAATTTCGATAAAAGCGCGATTCCGCCGCCAGCATCATCCTGAGCGAAGCCCTGTGACGCAGCGAGAGCGAGCTGAGCGAGTTGATATATGCCGCCATACACCTGTGCGCGGTGACAACATTTGGTTGCCCCCCGCAAAAGCCCTGTGCGTGTTGAATCTGAAATTTCTCTAATGCGGCAAGATGTGATCGCATCCCAAGTGGAAAAGTTTGAACGCACGACAACGAATTGATGCGCCAGGCGCGCACCCTTTGAAAGCGCCAACGCGCATCAGAAGGCCGCTCGCAATAATTTGCAAAGACGACGACCTCGTGGCGGCGCGAGAGTTCGTCGGCCAGTCTTCTGGTGTACAGGCTATGCCCACCGTGCTCGTGCAGGTCGTGAACTACCAGAGCAATATTCATGTGAGGCGTGGCTTCCCGTGATAACGTGCGCGCTTAATGCGTTGCATGACACGATAGGCGCGGCAGCCAAGAGAGGCTGGCAAACTTGCACATAACCCTTGCGCGTAACCTGTGAAAACACCTTTTAATAATCCTGAGCGGTCGTGTTGGTCGGCAGCTAAATTCACCTTCGGAAGTGTCGCGTCTCCATTTTGACGGCGCGCTCCTGGTAAATGCGGTCGAGGATAATACTCATGCTGCAAAAACTGTTGGGCCAGCTCCCTTTCATTCTGCTGCAAGCAACGACTCACGGCATTAACCAACAGCCCGGCCATCAACTCCCGCTTGTATGGTTCGACTTCGGCGCTGACTGGAATCTCCGCCAGATACTTGACCAGCCTTTCACCGCGTAATCCAGATGTCGTAGCAGACTGCGGGTGAGTGCGATACTCCGATAAGTATTCAGGCGTGAAGGCAAAGCGCCCGCCCTCTTGCGCCAGACGAGCAAACAACTCTATCTCAGGAGTATTCAAATCCTCTTTGAAACGCAATCTTTGAATATACTTGGTTCGCATCAAAGCCGCAGAAATAGGGACAGAGTTTTGCCAGACGCACGCGGCGGCGTCACCGACATCTCCGGCAGGCAGTTGATCGCGGCGATAGCGCTGAGTGCATTGCCGACTCAACGCCTCAAGCCTGACGCCCTGACTATCGATCAAATAATGATTGGAGAAAGCCACCAGCGCAGAAGGTTGAATCACCTCAAGCAACTTCTCCACAAATTCCGGCAGCAAACGATCATCATCACCGATGATGACCAGAAACTCGCCTCGCGCCGCATCAGCCAGCGCGTTCCAGTTACCCGCCAACCCCAGATTGCGTGGATTGCGCCGGTAACGCACCCTGGCATTCCGGCGGGCAAGGTCTTGCCCCCATGCCTGAATTCTTTCCGTCAGCCCGTCGTCGCCAATCAGCACCTCTACGTGCTCGTAAGTCTGCGCGAGAGCTGACGCCGCAGCCTCTTTCAAGTAATCCAATCGGTTGAAAGTAGGAATGGCAATGCTAACTAACGCAGTAGTTTTCAAATCTATCTTAGCGGACATGAGATTTAACTAAGAACCGTTTGGGCGGCAAACGAAAATAAATTGAAAGCCAAACAATCCCGGAAATGTTTTGAGAGCCGCGCGATCAAGTCCTTTGCCGGCACGGGATAAAAATCTGGATAAAGGGAAACCGCCGTCTGCCCCGGCGTCCACGACTGAATAGCCGCTCCCGGTCAAAAATTCTTGTGCCGAAGCCCAATCGAAGAAGCGATAATGGGTGCGATCCATCGGCCCGCCTTCTGTGTACTTGAAGTTTCCGCGCAAAAATTCGAGGCGCTGTCGCCAGTGCAGAACATTCGGCAATGCCACAATCAACGTCCCGTCGGGAGATAATCCGTGCCGCAGCCGCTTGAGCACTTCGTCAGGCCGGTAGAGATGCTCCAGCACATGGCTACAAACAATGCAATCGAATTGGCCCATCTCAAGCGGCTCAAAACTATTGAGATCGCAGATCAACACTTCGTCCAGACAACGGGCAGCCATCTCAGCTTCGGCTTCAGAACAAGTTACGCCAACGACCTGACAATGCAGCTCCTCTTTGATTTTCCTGCCCAACGCTCCTGAACCGCAGCCGAGGTCCAACAGTCGCTTTGTCGTCTTAGGCACGTGCGCCAAGACCGGTTGGTTCAATGCTTCGTAAATCATCACCTTTTGAGACAACGCTTCGGCTAGTTAAGCCTGCGCGACTTTCTCAAGCACGTTCAGCAGGGAGGCGAGGTGTCTTTCCATCTTGAATTGCCGTGCCACTTCTAATGCGCCGCGCTGTAGCTTGGCATAGACAACCCCGTCACGGAAGCACTTCACGATGGCTTCAGCCAGATTTTCAGAAGTGGGCGGATTACCGGGGGCGAGATACCCATTCACTCCATCCCTTAACCAATCAGTCACCCCACCGACAGCAAAGGCAACGGTCGGCACGCTACGCAAGCCTGCCTCCGGCCCAACTAGACCGAAGGGTTCCGGCCACACACTGGGCAAAATCAATAAGTGAGAATCATTCCAAAGCATTTCGCGCTGCTGACCTTTCACCCATCCGACGAACTCTATCTCCAACGCTGGGGTTCGCGCTTGCACCCGCGCCGCATGACGCTCCCAAGCTTTTCTCTCAGGGCCTTCTCCGGCAAAAGTCATACGCACAGGCTGGTCCAGCGATGCACTCACTTGCGGCAGCGCATCAATCAGGACGCGCCCGCCTTTCAAAAAATCCATGCGACCGAGAAAGAGCAACCGCCAGTAAGAAGGTTTTCCGGCTTCAGTTTCGGAGCTGGCAGTAATCGCATCCATTCCGGGAAAAGCTACGGAAGAATTTCGGGGAAATGCATGTTCTTCGTCGGACTCTACGTCCTGCGCATAATATGAGAGACAATGCACTCGCTCAGGAGCAAAGCCGTGCTTGAGATATTCAGCCCGCATATAAGTCGAATGGGTCACGATGGCTTTGTAGATTGATAAGTGTTTCAGCCGTTTCGCTTGTCGCCGGTATTCTGTCAACATCGTCACGGGGCTTAACCCACCACAGCGGCGGGGATAATAGTGCGCCATGCATTGCCAGCCAAAACGGCGATGACAGGGCGTCGCCGTCGGGCGCTTGAAAGTTTTGCCGCCGCTGATGCACGTGCCGTAGTAAGCATGAGCAAAAAAGACAGCGGGCGCGACCTTCAGCATTTCGGCTTCCAGTTTCGGCTGCATCAAGCTGTGCGCGTAAATGACATCGGGTCGCCACGCGCGCAACGCGGCCAGAGCTTTCCGCGCACCCAGTTCGGAGACACACCAGGACGGTACGCTTTCCGGCAGCGCGATCTGATCGTTCGTCCCCGACACGTTAGATTCATGCCAGAAAGCCACCTGATGACCGGCGTTGATCATTTCAGGAATGATGCTTTCAAGGTAAGCTTCAGTTCCTCCAACCTTTTGTCTGCTCCAGGTGACGACAGCGACCCGCATTATATCCTCGTAAAAGTTAATTCACCGGCTTCAAAATCAGGCGAGAGCTTCGCGTAGCGCCGTGATAGTTCGCTTCACGTCAAAACGCTCATCGTAAAGTGCTCTGGCGGCGACGCTCATGCGACGGCGACTCGCTTCATCCGATAGTAATTGCCGTGTTGCGTCCACCAGCGCCGCCATATCTGCGGCGGGAGCGAGGGCTACGGCTTCGCTCCCGGCCCACAAAGATTCCGTCAGCCTTCCGCTCGTCGTCACGATGGGAACACCGTGAGAGAGACCGACCATCACGCTCGTGCGTCGGCTGCTCACGCCGTCAACGTAAGGCTGAATCAACATATCGCACGCGCTGATGTGCAGGGAGAGAGAGCGGGTATCGAGCATGCCTGTGGCGTGCATACGCCCTGTCAATTCAGGCTGCCTGCGAATCAACTCGTCACGCATCAACTCACTCCCGCGACCCAAAAGCAACATCACGCAATCAGTACAATCTCGCAGCAACGCGGGCACTGCTGTCATTAACAATTCGGCGATGTGCCTGTCGTAAGTTCCGAAATGGCCCACGATCTGCCTTTCGGCAGGCGCAAAAAGAGCGCGGACGGCTCTGACGCCAGCCGGATCGTTAACGACCGCGATGTTACTGGCGACCGGCAGCCACTGGAACGGTAGCCGATGGCGCAGAGTATATGGCCGCCAGTACGCCTCCCAGGCGGGGATTGACATCCAGACGCGCCGCGCGGCGTTCAGCAAGACCATCGTCATCAAGCGATGAACGACGGCCACGCCGCTCTGCTTCCAAGAGCCTTCACCGAAGGCCAGATATGGCTCGTGCACCATCACTTCAACCACATCGCGATGACGAACCGCACGACTCCAGAGCCACATACAAAACGGCAGGTTCATTGATTGATAACCATAGCCGTGTGGAACCCACTGAACCAGCAAGCGGCGCGGCGCGCGAAACTGATCCAGCCGTCTTCCCGTCCGGCGCAGGTCGGCAGGCGTGAAGCGGCCTAACTCTCGATGCACGGATACGCCCGCCGGATTCGTCGCTTCCAGACCCACTGCGTCCGGCTGCTCGCTCTCCACAGATGGACACCAGACATGAACTTCATCACCGGCAGCGGCCAACCCCGTCGCCACCAGATGCGTGTAATCGCTAACGCCGCCCGCCTGCGGTGGATACTCGCTGGTGATGAGATGCCAATCGGTTGACTTCACTAATCTTCAATTAAATCAAGCGAAATGTCTGCACTCTACTGGTAAGCCAAATAGACCAGACCGTAATCCCTTAATGGATCGGTCTGGCCCGTGAGAGGTATAGCGCGCAGTTCCATATCGGCAAGCAATGCCTCGGCTCTGGCACGCGTAGTATTTGCCGAACCCCATACGTCGGGGTGCATTTCAACAATAATTCCCAACGCTCCTCTGCATTCTCGAACCAACTCTTGAGCGCCGGACAGCGCCGCAATCTCGAATCCCTCAATATCAATCAGCAACCAGTCTGGCTTCAGGCGCTCGGATCGGCAATATTCATCCAGTGTCACGACGGGAACAGTAATCTCACTGGCTTGTCCGACAAAAGCTCTGTTAGGTTCGCCGAGGCGACTCATACCATCGGCATCAGCCGCGTAGAGGATGTCCTCGCCCCCGGTCTCACCAACAGCAGCCGGGACGACCTTCACTCGTTGCTCCAATCCATTCATTTGAATATGCCTGTGCAGAATCGCGCGAGCATTCGGATTAGGCTCGAAGGCCACAATCTGACC
This sequence comes from Pyrinomonadaceae bacterium, assembly GCA_046714695.1. GTDB lineage: Bacteria > Acidobacteriota > Blastocatellia > Pyrinomonadales > Pyrinomonadaceae > DASQYE01. The sequence goes on along the minus strand of JBKKAL010000248.1, from coordinate 29,342 downwards.
TGTCGGGCCTGACCAGTGTGCTAATTGCAGAACATAGGCGCCCACATTAGCGCCCACATCAAGACACAGTGCACCCGGCTTAAGGCGCTCTCTGAGGAATGCTGCAACCGGAGCTTCGTAGTTCTGCCAGAGCCAGTGACGGTAACGCGGATCAACGCGATAAGTTACTCCGTTAATCTCCCACGCAATACCCTCGCCTCGACCAGACCAATCCAGAAGCGATTCATAGGCCGGGCGCATGTGGCGGATCAACCAGGATTCTCGCCCGACAAACCCGGCGGTACGGCGAGCCGCTGTTTGCAATAAATTCATGCGGCGTAAACTTCCAAACACCGGCGCACGACCATCGGCCAGGTGAATTTCTCCAACACATGCCGCCGCGCGGCCTGCCCCATCCGTTTAGCCTCCTGTGGATGCTCGCTCAGCCAACGCAGTTTCCGGCCCAGCGCCGCAGTATCGTTCGCCGGAACGACGAACCCCGTCACGCCGTCCAGCACCACTTCCGGCATGCTGGCAACGTCGGTGCAGATCGCCGGCGTCCCGCATGCCATTCCTTCTAACAGCGTCTGGCCCAATAACTCCGGCACGTTCGACACCTCCCCGTACATGGTCTTGTACACACTCGGCAGCACCACGCATAAGGCTTTGCGGTAAGCCTGCACGAGCGCCGCATCGTCGCAATCGTGACGGAAAGTTACTCGCTTGCCTGCGGCCAGCGTTTTCAAGTCTTGCAGGAACCGCGCATCATAGGCCTGCCCGATGAGTTCCAGCGGCATGTCAGGGGCAACGGCGCTCAACAGATCGTTGACGCCCTTGTGCGGCAGGAAGCGTCCGACGAACAGCACCGTCCCGTCTCGCTCAACCGTTTCATCTGGTGAAAACTTTTCCGTATCCACACCGCCTAGGATGACGTGCGCCCAAGGCTTGTCCGCCTGCCCGTAAATCTTCCTGCTGTACTCGCTGATATGCAGGTGCCCGTGATACCAGCGATCCGTCGAAACGTAGGCCGACACATCCCAACCGCCGCCGCCCAGGTCGCTGACAAAAACGCGGCGGCCCGAGAGCTTGCAGACGAGCGCGGCAAGACTGCTGGCGAGGACGTGTTGCTGATGACAATGAACGACATCGGCCTTGCGCAACTCGGAGACGAGCGCGAGCGCCAGCGGGTTGGTGCGCTGCTCACGCACGTACCATGGATTGCCGATCACACGAATCTTCAATTGGCCCAACGTCTCTTGCCGCTCCCGCTCGCCGAAGCTGATCAGAGTCGTCGGCGTCTCTGCGGACATGTGCCGCGCCAGTTCCAGCGCGTAACGCTCCGCCCCTCCAACGATGCCGTCGTCAGCACCAAAAAGCGCCGGAACGATGTGCAGCACGCGAGGCGCGAACGATGAGTTCTGTTTCGGGCTAGCGCTCATTTCTCCTTTTGCACTTCCAACTCGAAGGATAGATACCAGGCCGGAAATATCCACGCCCATCGCCGCTCGTATACCGACGGGTAGCGGTTCGCCAAGCGCCAGACCAGTTTGTTGAGCAGCGACGGGTAAAACATCATCCGACTGGAAAGCCTCTTGAATCGCGCGCGTGTGTAGAATCCGATCTCGTTCTCTCCAGTCACGTAATCCATACTGAAGTATCCGAAGATGCGGCGATGCGTCGGGTCAGTGTAAGCATTCGCGCAGGAGAAATGCGGAACCGTGATGCGCACTATCGCTTTGTCACGGCAGATGCGATGAATCTCTTCCATCACCGCGATAAAATCCTCCAGATGCTCGATGACATCGTAGGCCAGCACTTCGCGGAAATGATCGCCGGGGAAAGGCCATGGTATTTGATTGAGGTCGTGAACAACATCAGGATGCGTCTCTGGCGTGATGTCCAGATTGACGGCTTCCTGCACATGCTTGAGCCCGCAGCCAAGATTCAGCGACTCGCGATGGCGTAGACCGAGCGGCAATGTAGCTTGCGCTTTGACTTCAAACATCACACGGCTCCATCGCCATCTTGCTTTTTAGAGAGTTGCCCCGCGCCAATGCAGGATGCCGATGCCAAATCCATCCTGCGCGTAATCTTCGACAATCTCTTCCACCTTCGCCTGAGAGGCTTTGATCTCTTCCCAGAATTGGGGCACGCCCCCGACGTAGCTGGAGGTCTCGATTCCATGACGAGTCTTGTAATCAGGAACAATGTCGTGGAAAACGATCATGCCTCCGGGCCTGACGAGGGGGTTGTACATTTGGAAGTCAGACTTGATCCCTTCGTAACTATGGTCTCCATCAAGGTAGAGCACATCCAGGCTACGACCCGCCAGACAGTCGATGACGGCGCGCACGGTATCCGGGCTGTGGGAATCCTTTTGCAGGCAGATGATCTCCTGTTCCTTCATTGCGAATTGCTTGACGGCAGCCTGACGCGTCTCGGTAAACGCAAGGTCAAGCGAGATCACCGTCGCATTATTAGCGGCGGCGTGTGCCAGCAGAAAAGTGGTCCCACCCCCGGCAGCGCCAATCTCACAGATGCTTGAAGGCCGAAGAGACTTGAGGATTTCAATCAAGCGTAGGATTTCCGACCGCTTCTGCAAGGGACGAAAAAAATGGGAGCGCCAGAGCGCCTCGACCTGCGCGCCATGATCATCGCTCGAATTTCCGAGTTGGCTGAGGCGGCCCGCCTGCCGGATCATCTTATGATGCAGGTATCTGTTGAGCAGATAGCGCGGGGCAACAGCATATGCTGCCTTTCTCAGCGATTGTCTAATCATGCTTCTGAGTCGAACCGTGACGGCGAGAAATTCTCCGAAGGAAAATCCGGCCACTTATTCCGGCAAATTTTCGCTGTCATAATCAATTTGAATAGCTATTCTGTCTATACCTCTCCCTTAACAGGGAGGGGGTGTTTCTCGCGACCCACACTAGCGCCTTGAGAAATGTTCGGGGATGGTTTCCCTTTCTGCCGAGCACCGTGCGCACTGTATTGATGACCGCATACCGGCACACAAACTCAGGCAGGTGACGCGCCGGAGCATGAAGCAGGTACAGGGAAAAGAAGTTTTTGATCTTGTGAAACTCTATCTCCGGGGAATCAGGTTTCTCTGTCGGCTCGAAGTGGTAAACCTTAGCCTGCGGCACGACGACCATTTTCCTGCCTGACTTCCTGACTCGCGCGCAAAGCTCGACCACCTCTACGTACATGAAATACTCTTCACGAAACCCCTTAAAATAATTCCAAAAATCCCTGCGCGCGAACATTGTCGCGCCATCTATGTAGCTTACGTCGAACGGTTGCTGGAATTGCCCTGTATCGCTCTCACCCGCGCCGTAAACCTTCTTGCGATAAACACCGCCGAGCTCAAACTCTCCTCCGGCGCAGCGAATCGTCCGCTCTCTTTTGTTATAGATGATCGGCGCAACCAGCTCGGCAGAAGAATGCCCATCCATATACTCGACGAGCCGACGGGTGCAGTCTCTTTCGAGCACGATGTCGTCTTCCGTCAGAAAGAGATAGTGGCCGGATGCAAGCTCGATCCCTGTGTTCATGCCTCCGGTATATCCCAGATTGACAGTGTTCTGAATCAGCTTCACGTTTTGATACCGGCTTACGACGCGGGACACTTCCGCGCTTGAGGGGCTCGGATTATCAACGACGATAATCTCAAGGTTCTTGTATGATTGGTCGAGCAGCGAGACAAGCGCCTCCTGCAAATAGCCGGGGCGGTTATAGCTCAACAAGATCACCGATACCAATGGGGTCAGGTCGGTCATTCAGGAATACGCTTCATCAGAAAACTGCTGTCCGGCTCAGACTTCGTTAACATACCTGGCGATAAATGCTTTGATCTCGGAAGACATCAAAAGCGGCCATGCTTTCTTGATCTTCGCCAGAGGCCAATCCCACCAGGCGATATGTTGCAGCGCGCTGATCGTCTCTGGATCGAAGCGATATGCGAGGTGACGCGCCGGATTACCACCGACAATCGAATAGGGCGCGACATTTCTTCTGACAACACTACGTGCTGCAATCACAGCCCCGTTGCCAATCTGGACACCGGAGAAGATGATCGCCTCCTGGCCTATCCATATATCGTTTCCAATCGTCACATCCCCTTTTGAATGTGGGTGGCCTGAATAATTACCGGCGTCGGGGAATAATTTATTAAATGGATATGTAGTTACCCAATCCATGTGGTGTTCGCCACCCAACACGATTTTGACTCCGCTCGCAAACGAACAGAAAGAACCGATGGTCAGTGTCGCTTCGTTCTCGGCATACACTTCGGGTCTGCCATAAGTCCAACAGCCTATTTTGTGAGCAGCGTAACGCGGGTTCTCCGACATGAAGCGCGATCCCGGCTTCGAGGCAGACAAAAACCGGGGACGGACTTTCCGCAGGACTCTTCTAAGCATTTTCGTCTCTCAGGCTTATCACGTGGTATTACTCAGGCGCAGCACCCGAAAAACTCTGGTCCTGATCGGAAACCACCGGGGTCGAACATAGAGCCCCAAAGGAAGCCGCAGGGTCAGAGGGAACATCACCGCTGTGTAAACTAGCGCGCTGGCTGTCGCCGTCAGAGCCAGGAGTAAAAATGACGTGGGCGTCCAAACTCTCGCCAGCGCGCCCGCTCCGAGCATGAGGACGACGAAACGCGCGAACCAGGGCGCGAACGGCCTGACTAATCCCCACAGAGACATCTCGCTCTCACGCGCCAGCGCCGAAAGGTTCAAGGGTAAGCTCACCAGGCAGACTCCGACAATCATGCCAAGCGGCGCGCCGATTAATCCGTACAACCAGACAAACAACACCACCGCCCCGACGCTCACCAATCCATCAAGCAAAGCCGTCACGCACAATCGTCGCTCATAGCCGAAACAGAAGAGGGTATAGGCGATGGTCGTATTCCAGTGGCGCAGCAGCATGCTCAAGAGAATCAGCACCGTCAGCCAGAACCCACCGTACTGGCCCGCGCCCACCCAACGCCCGACGAAGCCTTGATTAACCGACAGCACCACGCACACCACCGCTCCGCTCAACATCAGCATCGCCTGGCCCAGTGCGATACAGACCTGCGACAATCGCTCGCGCGACTCGCCCATTTTCATCTGGCTCAACGCCGGGCCTGCCGCAGCCATCAACATCTGCGGTTGATTCGACAAAACGGTGATCAATTTTCCGGTGCAGACGAAGGGCACGACCGCCGCCGGGCCGAAAAGTTTTCCGATAATCAGAATGTCCGTGCCGTTCAAGAGCACTTGAGCAATCTGAGCGAGACTGACCCAGAAGCCCTGGTTGAGACGGCTGCGCGCCGTGCTCCACAGCAATTTCGGCAAAGGTTGAGACAGGACAGTGGGGAAATGTGTGCGCAAGCGAAGGAGCCCAGCCCCGGCACCTATCAGTTGTAGCACTATCCAGCCCGCCGCCAGCGCGTACAGGCCCCAACCGGCGAAGACCAGCGCGATCATCAAAGCCGTGCTCAACAGGTATGAGCCGATGCTGAGTCGTCCGAGAAAGGCTAAATCTTGCAGCCCATGCAGCACCGCGCTGAAGAGGCGCAAAGGAAACGTCAGGACGAACGCCAGCAGGACGACACCGATTGGATGACGTAAGCCTTCCCACTCGGACGGCATTAAGAACCAGGCGATGGCCGCCGCCAGCGCGACCAGCGGCATCTGCCAGATGACCATCCGAACGGTCTGCCCGACGATAATGGGTAAATCCGTTGCTTCTTCAACGCTGCGCGCACGACCGGTCGCGAAAGCTGTCTCTCGCGGCAGCAGCGCGACGACGCCGAAGTCCAGCAACCCCAGGTAAAACATCATCTGCGTGCCGACCAGCCACAGCCCGTAATCATGCTGCCCGATGCGATGCAGCAGAAACGGCGTGAGCCATAACCCGACCAGCGTCGTCAGGACTTGACCGGCATAGCCGAAGCCGATGCCACTTAAAAAGCGATTGGTACGACTCATAGAGATTGATTCGTTGTTTCATTTACTCGTTGAATCAACGAGTAAATGAGTCAATCTTTCATCGCTCAACCATATTGTTGCGCTGGAGTTTGAGCTTCAGCTTTGACTTGATGGAGAGCAGCAGCACGTGCTGGCTCCGTTCTGGGTTGACGCGCTCCGACCCACCCGATAAGCAAGAGAAAGAGACAGGTTTGCGGCACGGAGGTAAATAGGCCCACTCCCAGGAGGCCGGTCGCAAAGAAGGCCGCACACGCCACCAGCGCCAATCGTCTTCCGAGTTGCCACGAATCTTTGCGGCCCTCACTCAAGCGCGTGAGTAGCCACAAGATAAATACTATCCAGATGACTAAACCCAGGATTCCCTGTTCCAGCATGATCCGGGCATATTCATTCTCCATCCCCACGGGATTGATAATGCGCCCCCGCAAAAAGTACGGAATGCTGGTTCCGCCTCCGCCGAGTCCGTTGCCCAAGGGATACATGGCCGCGATTTCAAAAAAGTTCATATTGACGCTCCATGAAACGCGTTCGGCCACGGCCTCAGTGTTCCGCAGCTCCATGAATCGCTGGAGCCGCTGTTCGCCTGACGTCAGCCAGCCGATACCACACAACAGTAGAAACCAACTCAGCCCATATCCGAATCTTGAGCGCAGAGAGAAGGTCGTCACCATGATTAAGACACCGGTTATCAAAAAAGGCATACGAGCCGCAGACATCAAGACTCCGAGAATCGCGGTTGTCAGACCAAGCAGTAGTAGTTGGAATTGCCAGTTGGCTCTATGCTTCTGCACGAGAGCGCCGAGCAGCAACGGCAAGCCTATAACCATTGTTCCGCCGTAAGCATGCGCGTTGACGAAAGTGGCCGGGATACGATAGGCCGTATGACCGACCAAGTCCTTGCTCAGGTAAATTATCTCCGTGACCCGATTGCGAGGGAAAAACCGTTCGAGACCTAGAAGAAATTCGGCACCGGCGAATGCAAACGCCAGGCCATTCAGCCCCGCGATCCAGAGCGCCAGCCGGTAACGCTCCTCCGGCTCCAAACGCGCGCCGAGCAGAACGAAGGGCAGCAAAAAGATGCTCCCGCGCAAGCCCACGAATTGAATTAAAAAGTCCTGGACCGGAATCAGGAAGAGCAACAGAGGCCACGCGATCAAAAACTCCAGCCACGGTCTCAGAGGGGCAACTCTATATTCCTGAGCGGGAGTTAATCGCCGAAACAACCGCGCCGCGTATAAGCCGACGACTCCGGCATCGAAGATGAAGTGCGAAAAGGTTTCCGGCAGATTGGCGCGCGTAATACCATAGACGTACCCCACTCCAAGCACCGCGACCAAACCGTCCACGAGCGAGCGCCGACCAGCCCAGTAGCAGAAAGCGAGCGATAGCAGGCAGAGAAATAAAGATGTAGAAACCATTTGACGCCCGAACCTAACTGTTACTGATAGACGTTAGAGTGTTCCGACCTGGAGCAACACATAAAAACCGTCTCATCTTACGCAGAAGAGGAATCGCTTGATCGAACTCTTTCAATGAGCCGCTCGCGCGGATTGTCGAATAGCCTTCGATCAAGGGCTTTCTCTTCCGCATAACTTCGGTTCATCAGACACTCTGAGCCTGTTTCCTCCCGATTAAAAGCAAGTTGTCGGAAAGAGCGCGCGGGAAGAGGCGTGCTAGAAACTGAGGATAGTGCCACGGCGTCAGCACCACACGCCCCTGTAAACTATAAGCCAGAGACATCTCGTTCAATCCGCACTCGGCGGCGATGCGCCTCAAGTCCACCTCCAACAATGCCGTCAGATGTGCCGGGTAATGCACATCCTGAAACGCCGAGAACCGTTGTTTGACGGCAAGCGTGAGCAGGCTCAGCAGACTTAGTTGGTTCGGTGTTGTGACAATCACCCATCCACATGGCTTCACCATGCGCGCCAATTCGCGCATAAAAGCGCGCGGGTTCTCCAGATGCTCTATGGTCTCCACGGACACCACGACATCAGCGCAACCATCCGGCAAAGGGGTTGTGCCGGTATCTAAGTCAACCTGGTGAAACTCGGCTCCAACAGGAAAATCTTCATAGCGCGCCGCGTCAACTCCAATGTAGCGGGCGAAGCGGTCGCCTAAGTGTGGCCAGAGTTGCCCCGTCCCACAGCCGACATCAACCAGCACTCCGCCGCTTCCGTGGCGTCCCTCCAAAGCTCTGACGACCATGCCGTAAATGGCCGCCTCGCTGATGCCTAAGCTCTGACGCGCGCGCCTCTCCGCTTCACACTTGATTGGATAAGTGACTGTGCTCATCCGTCTACACGCCGCCCGCGAACGACACAAGCCAGCGCCGCGTTGAGCCGATTCATTTGTGCTGCCGGATCGCAAAGCTTGTGTGCGCGTGATGGGCCAGCCGTCCCTAATCTCACGCGCAAGGAGCGATCCTGGATCAAACGCCGCAAGGATGATGCCAGCGCACGCGTATCGCCCGGTGGCACGAACAGGCCGCAGGAGTCGTCCACGATCTCACATGCTCCACCGATGGCTGTCGTGACGATTGGCAGTCGAGCATAAAGCGCTTCGATAAAGGTGATGCCGAATGGCTCAGGGCCGGTGTTGGGCTGGCAGTAAATATCCGCCGCCGCCAACAGCCTCGCCACATCCGTGCGCTGGCCCGGAAAGCGCACACGCTCTGCGATGCCCAGCCGGGCCGCCGCTTTCTTCAACTCCGCCACATACTGCATCTCGCCTGGCCGTTGCGCGCCGCCCACTTGCCAGCACACCCAACCGGGCAGGTCTTTAAGCAGGCTCAACGCTTCCAAGTGCAAGGTGTGACCCTTCCAGGCTTCCATGCGGCTGACCTGAATGATGACCGTGGCATCTTCCGGTGTCTGTAACTCTGCGCGCGCCGCGCTCGCATCCGTCTCAGAAGAGTTGTGTTCCGGTGGAGCCACCGGACAGTAAACAACTTCGGCGCGCACGTGCGGGTACATCATGGGCAGCGTTGCGGCAGTGAATTGACTGTTGCACAGCGCCGCATCGGGCAGTGTTCTTCTGGCCCAACGCTCCAACCAGTATCGCCCATTCGTTTCGTTGTGCAGATAGAAGACGAGAGGCACAGCAACGGAGCGCGCCACCGGGCCAAAGATCGCTTGCGACCAGGATGAATGTGTGACGACTACATCGTAAGACTGCTGGCGCAAAAGGTCTCTGAAACTCTGCCTCGCGCGCCGGATTGAGAGCGGCTGGCGGACTCGCACATGGCCCAACCAGTGAACGCAAGCGCCCGCCGCAGCTAATTCTTCGCTGAATCGCCCGGCAAAACAGAGCGCGAGAGACAGCTTCATCGCCGGGCAGAGTTCGCGATGACGTGCCTGTGTAATGAGCGTCGTCTCGACACCGCCATATAGATTTCCGCTATGAACATGAAGGACGCGCAGCCTGTTCGTCTCACTAATCAGGGAATGACCCGACAACATGCGCCAACTGTCGGCCCCGGATTCAACAGCAGCAGGCTCGCGCCGCACAGCATCCTTGCTGATGGGAGTGGATGGCGGAAAATTCAAAAACACAACTTTGTTGAATAAAACTTAAGAGTCGCGGAAGTTCATTTCATGCGAGACACGTTGGTAGATGGGTATGAGTTCTGTTGCCAGCCGTGCGCGGTCGAAGCGGCGCACAGCAGTGGCGCGACCCGCTGCTCCTAATCTCGTTCGCAAGTCTCCGTTAGTTGCGAGTTCCTTGATGTGTTCGGCGAGGCTGGCGGCGTCGCCGGGTGAGTGGCTCAGAGCGTTAGCGTGTCTTTCGATCAGTTCGGCAGCGCCGCCGGCTTCGCTGACGATCACCGCGCGACCGCAAGCCATCCCTTCGGCGATCACGAGGCCGAACGGCTCAGGCTGTGTGCTGGCATGCACGACAATATCCAGCGCGCGCATTGCTGCGGCGGGTTCATCAATGAAACCTGTGAGACCGATGCGATGCGCGAGACCCAGGCTGGCAATCAAATCTTTGAGTTCTTCCAGCGAATGCTGACTACCATTGGTCTGGTACAGAGCGCCGCCCGCAACATAGCCGCGAATGGGAAAGCTGGCCGGAATCATGGTCATCGCACGGAGGAAGGTTTCGTGTCCCTTCCAGCGCGAGAGCGTGGCTAACATGCCGACCTTGATGGTCCCAGCAGTCGCAGGTGGCAAGCCCGCCAGCGCGTCCAGGTCGAGCTTTGGCCCGACGGGTGAGAACTTTTCCAGGTCGAGACCATTATAAATAGTCTGCACCGTAAGGCGATTTCCGCAAACCGCCGCGGCATCCTCCGCCACACTCCGAGAATTAGCGATAGCCGAGGCGCATCGCCCGGCGTGTAACCGCATCAGCTTAGCCATCAGGGCGCGCGCGCTCACATAATCATGAATGTGCCAGATGACGGGAAGGCGGCGCGGTCGTGCCCAGACGCCGAGGATATGCATCTTGAAACCATTAGTGTGAATCAAGTCAGGCTGTATCTCGCCGACGACGCGCCGCAAGCGCCTGACATAGGTGAGCGTTGCCGGGATAGCCGCAAGCAATTGGCGCATGAACGTGAACCGGCTCAACTGACGACCCGCTGGCCCACCCGCTCCGGCGTCTCCAATTCGCGCAAGGGACGGCGGAAAAGCCAAGACGGTCGCAGGCACGCCCAGCGCGTTAGCTCTGGTAACGAGCGGGCCATCAGCGGAGACGATCAAACGCAAGTCCCAATCGGGTTGCGCCTCGCGCAAGGTGGCGAGCATATCGAGAAGACTCTTCTCAGCTCCGCCCAATTGCCCGGATGGGTTCAGGTATAAGACTTTCATTCTGCTGGAAAATCACTTTGAATGAATGGAGAGGATATTTCCGCGCGGTGATTGAGTGGATCGGGCTTCGCCTGAGACATCCGTCTGCTGCCGGTCCATTTTGTCAAGACACATTTGGTAAATTCTTCGGTGAACGCAGCCCGCTCAGTGGGGAGATTAGCGGCAAGCGCAGGGTACGCGCTTGACCGTTACCCGTCGTGTGCATTGCCGCGCCCACGATTGATGCGGGCCTTTCGCTCACGAGTAAGTGCGCTTGGCGTGCGCCTATCTTCCTGACAAGCTCTTCTTGAGCCAACTTCAGAGATGCGCTATATGGCCGCATACGCCGCGCATGAGAGACGACGACCGTGCTACTTTGATACTGCTGCACGAGTTGCATGGCGAAACGTCGCACCGCTCGTCCGTACACTCCGATTATGCTCGCCGCGTCTATTTGCAGCGTAACTCCGCGCGCCACCCAATTGTCCAGGCGCGCTCCGTCCTGGCGCAACGCCAGATTACATTCGGGGCGAGTGACGATCACTGAAAATCCTCCGCGCGCTATTGCGGCCCACACTTCTTCCGCCTCCGCAGGCACGTGAAGCGCCGGGAGCGAGACCAGCAGGTGGCGACCACCGCCGAGCGTGAGGGATGAGCCATAGCGCTCCAGGAGCGTAGCCAGATCCGGGCGGAAAATCATTGTGAAGCCAAGCTTGAATGCGAGCGCGCCCTGCATCTCACGCCGCAGCAACTCCAGCTTGGACTCGCACGCGGCGACCGAAAGTGGTGGCTCGAAAGACTGTTTGTCCCAACGCGCCGTCGCGACAATCGTCTGCACACCATCGGCCATGGCCGCCCGGCACATCTCTCGCGCCTCCAAGAGATTTTCAGGCTCGCAACCTATTTCATTCAGAATGTGCCCATTAAGATTAATCATCTTTTTGCTAATTGATAATAGACGGCAGACGACAGACCCTGGATTTCAATCACGGTCTCTGGTCAAGCATCTATGTTTTCAGGAAACGCTTTCCTCCATATCTTCTTCGGCTTTGTAGTAGTTGTCGTTGTGATAATATTTGTAGTAGTAGTCGCTCGGCTGCAAGTTGACGTTATTCAAAACGACGCCAAAAATTTTAGCTCCGACATCCAGAAGCACCTGTTTTGAGCGCCACACGATTGTGCGCGAAGAATATCCACCATGCACCACCAGCATCACACCATCAACTAATGCCGAGAGGAGGACGCTATCGGTAAAGGAAGCGATTGGCGGTGAATCAATGACAATGTGCGCGAAATTAGATTTCAGGACAGTCATGAGGCGACGCATCTCTTCAGAGCCAATCAGTTCCGCTGGATTGGGGGGAATCGGGCCTGAGCTAAGCACGTAAAGTCCGCTCGGCTCATGATGCTTGATCATCGCCAGCATTTCAGGTTCGTCCATCTTGCGCGACAGAATCGTGCTCAGGCCATCTTGATTTTCAAGCTCAAGGATTTTATGCAGACGTGGGCGGCGCATGTCCCCATCAATGATCAGCACGTTGGAGCCGGTTTGCTCCAAAATCAGCGCCGTGTTGACAGCCGTCGTCGTCTTGCCCTCAGATGGATGACTTGATGTCACAAGCAAACTCTGCGGCGCGCCTCCCGCCGACGAAAGCAGCACCGAGGTGCGAAGGTGCCGGTAAGCTTCAGCCAACGGCGAGCGCGCATCAGCATTAAGCAGTAACTCCGCATAGGCGTTGCTGCCTCCGTTCCGCTTCTGCAAGGTAACTCCTGTCGGCACCAGACGACGTGCGCGATTACTGATAGCGGGAATAACCGCAAGCGCAGGCAGATGCAACAACTTCTCAACGTCCTCGAACGTGGAGATGGTGTCGTCCAGATATTCCAGATAGCGTGCGAGGGCAATTCCAAAGACCAGTGAAAGGAGCAGCGCCAGGGCGACACTTTGCAGGCGCTTTGGCCCAACAGGCCCTTTGGGGGTTGACGCATAATCAACGATGTGAATATTGTTGGGTGTTCCGGCGACGAGCACATCGTTCTCTTTAGCGCGCTGCAACAAGCCTTCGAGCAGGCTCTTGTTGGTTTCAACTTCCTGCTGGATGATGCGGTAGTTGACTGCCGCTTCGTTCTGCGTCAGCGTTTCGCTACGTTGTTGCTCGAAGGCTGCGCGCAAAGACTGCTCACGCTGTACAGCCTGCCGATAGCGTGTCTCAAGATTGGTTGTCACCACGGCTGTCGCGCGGCTGCGTGAATCTTTAATCTGTTTTTCAAGCACCGCGATTTGCTGATCTATCTCCTTGATCTCAGGATATTTTTCGGTGTACTCGACCAGAAGTTGGGCTCGCTTCTGTCGCAGTTCCGTGAGCTTGGCCTCCGCATCACCCGCCAGTTTGGACGCGCCCTCGGCCTGCGCTTCAGCCGCGCCCGGAGCGAGGCTCGCACGATAGGCGGATTCGGCCAGCTTGCGGTCATTTTCCGCTTCTAAGAGTTGTTTGTTGAGTCCCGTCAAGCGATCAACTACGGTGTTCTGGCTCGCATCGAGCGAGAGAATCTGGTGATTCTTTGCATAGTTGATCAGTCTCTCTTCACCGCTACGGATATCTGTCTGTAATTCCATAATGCGCTTCTGCAAGAAGTCGCCCGCTTTGTCGCTCGTCTCCGTCCTGCGCTCCAGATTCGAGAGCACGAAGGCGTCGGCGATGGCGTTGAGAGTCATCGCGGTCACATGAGGGTCACTGTGTTTGAAGCGAATTTCGATCAGGCGCGTCTCGTTGAGTTGCTTGACGGACAGCCTGCCCTGCAAGTTTTCCACGAATGGAGCGAGCCTGTTGACCTCCACTAAATCTTCGCGCGACGTGGCAGGCTGAAGCGAATTGCTCTGCGGCAGTTGGCGATCCGCGTTGCGAGCGTTGGTCTCTTCAGACTGTTTACTCCTTAAGCCAATCATACCCTTGAAGGTTTCCCACGTAGAGCGATTGCGGACTGACTGTGGGCGCAAAAAATCCTGGTTATGCTCCAAATCCAGCGTTTTGACGACCCGCCCCAGCAAACCCGCGCTGGAGAGGATTTGCATTTGAGTGTTGAAGTAAGTCGGGTCTTGAGACGGGGCGTTGAGGACGAACGAGTTGCTTTTGATCGAGCCGAGCGACGGGTTGAAGATCTCCAAATCTACCTGAATATGCGCTTGCGCCTCATAAATATCCGGCTGACGAGCCATGTAAAAGGCCGCCAGCGTGGTCACCAGCACCATGATGCCGCAAATCAACCAGAGGTGCTTACGCGCCGAGCGCCAGTAATCATGCAGGCGCGAGTACCCACCCTGATCCGCAGTGCTTTCCAGATCGTAAGCATGAACATAGCGCAACGATGGGGACATCAGAGCTTCCGACGGCCTGGCTTGCTTCTCTTTAATTAAATCTACAGGTTCTTCCATCACATCACCAGAAATTAAGGCGCGGTTGCAAAAGTCAAAGAGGCTATTATTTTGGCACACTCAAAGCTCACCTTTGAGTGAAAGCGTCGGCTAGGGAATGACACGTACCGGCAACTGGCCGATACTGGGAACGACAGCGCCAAACAGAGAACGTAGTAGTTTCTTACCACCGTGACTCGGCACATCCACAATGTCACCTGCTTCAAGCGCTACATCGTCTTCCCTCTGTTTGTCTATTGCCTTCAAGTTAACAAAAATTTCTGTCTTGGTCATACTTCCCGGAGGCTGCCTGACGATGCGTACACGGTCGCTCCTCGTATCAGGCATCGTGCCGCCAGACATCGCGATGGCGCGCGAGACCGTGATCCGTCCTTTGAGCGGTATCGCCGACGGCTTCAGGACGTTGCCGACGACAAATGCCTGCTCGGCTTCGGTGACACTGATGACGTCGCCCGGACGAACATACGGATTCGCTTTTTCGTCGCCCCGCAGCGTGTCAACCAACCTGAAATTGTCCAAGACGTTCACCGAGGCTTCATCAGAATCAGCTTGCACAGAAGCTTCGCATGCGGAGGGGGTTCCCGTATGCACGATCTGCACGCTGCCTCCGGCATTCTCAGTTGCCCCACCGACGAAGGATAGCAATTCCAGTAGGCGAGCGCGCCGATGAAGTTGAAAACGGCTCGGCGTGCGAACCGCGCCCAGTACCGCGACCGGCTGTGACTCGTATTGTTTGATAAAAACATCTACCTGCGGTTGTCTCAAAAATTCCAGATAGCGCGTCGTAATCTCTCGGGCCAGTTCATCTTCAGTGCGACACGCGGCTTGAATCTCGCCTTCAATCAAGGGCATGCGAATCATACCGCGACTGTCCACGCGCACTCCGTCACGCGAAAATTGCGGTTTATTGAATACACGTATATCGAGCACATCGCCCGCCCCAATTCGGTAACGATCATCTGCATGATTCACGGAAGAGAGAGTTGCCGCAGCGGAAATCGCCGTTCCGGCAGGCGGAGTCGAGAGGGACGTGTTGGAAGACGACTGTTGCGCAGTAACGACCTGCTGTAATCCGATGAGCAGCGCGAGCGCGAGACAAACCCTCATCATGCCTATCATCCTCCTGTGCTGAGAACCCAATGGAGAAATCATTTACGTCATCCCAATCTAAACTCGCCGGCAATAGTGAGTCTCGACTGATTACCTCTGTTCGATTTCTCTTTGCTACTCTTTGATCGCTCAAAGCGAGCGACAGTCGCCGACTTGAAGATACACTTCTGCCTTATGCGTGCCTATTTCATTATTTCACGAATCGAATAATAAAACCCACGCCCGACCCCGTAGGGAAGCCTCTCACGCGAGGCAGCATCTTCTTTTCAATCTCGCACCAGGCGACTGTTGAAAACGCGAAACCCCTTTTGGTATTTACCGAGACCTTATTCTGAAATTGATCCTATGGCGACTGTAATCTTTACAGGTAGGGTTCCGTCCAGGAAATTAATTGTAGCGCGGCCGCCTCAAATGACCCGAAAACTCTCCCACTAAACAAATAGTCCCTTGGGTAGTTAAACGCTCAAAACCTCTTTGATTCCTAGCCTGAAAATATGCCGGGGTGGTTGAGAAATTCTTGAGGCGACGACCGCGAGGTGCCAGCCCTTATCCAGGTGAGCGCTAAAGATCACACAGCATAGATCAAGCTCCCAAATCGAATTTCCGGCAAGTTGTTGACAACGCAAGGATTATCGTGATTCAGGGCAGGCCCCTATTGAAGATGTATTGATGAACTTCTGTCAAGGTGACTTGTGCCCCTCCCGTTTTAACGTTGCCCCGATGCCGATGGGTAATCTTGAAAATAATTACTCAGTTCCCTTCCCCACTCACATTTTCTGCATCGAGACGTCGTCTAACCAGACTCGTCCAAAGATAGGGCATGGAGGGCCGCAGCTTTGACGCCGAAGACCAATCAGGACGGCACTCGTAGCATTCCCCGTGGTGAACTCAATCGTGTAGTCCTGCCACTCGCTTGTTCCTCGCGGCAAAACCACCGTTGGCCCAAGCAACCGCCCATCGTTGCTACCCGCGTCAGTGACCATCAAGAGAGGCAGACCGACTGTGGCTAACTCTTCCGTGCGCGCCGCAAAGCGGAGATGGTAGCGCGCGTTCGGTTCAACCAACACGATTTGAGAAATGACTGAAGAGTTCGGATCAGAGTCGCCGTTCCAGACCAGGCGTAGACTCTGCACGCCGGAGTGCCGCTGACCCGTATCCTGGGAAGCCTGCATGGCCTTCATGCCGCGCGGCAATTGCCACCCGAAGCTCACGTCATCCAGAGTAATGCTCTCCTCGAATCCGCCGTTGGTGATAGCCGCAATTCCTTGAGGGTTGTCGTCGCCTTTTGGCCGCCGCATACTCGACCACACCGCGTAAGCTGCGGCGAAGTGTTTGGCCGCGAGCAGTTCTCTGAGCAGAGTGCGACGGTCATCGTCTGATACGTCACCCGCCGCACGAAACTGCGCGACGGCTTCACTCGTTTTTCCGCGTTGAGCAAAATAACGGGCCAGCGCTAAATGCATGTTAGATGCCTGCGGCTGAATGGCTCGCTCTACAGCCTGCGCGTCGCCATCGAATGCAACCCAGGCCAGGTTAATTGCGACGGGCAGCAGCTTTGGATTGCTGATCGCAGCACGTCGCAACTCTGCGATGGCTTCATCCCGCCGTCCTTGCCTGTAAAGCATGTTACCCAGTTGCCAGCGTGGTCTGGCATAGAAGGGAGCCAGGCGCACGGACTGATCGAAGGCCGCGAGAGCCCCTTTGACATCATTCGCCAGATCGCGAGCGCGTCCAAGCTCAAACCACAATACATAATCATGCGGTCTCAGAGCAACCGCCTGCTCATACTCTTTGATCGCTTCAGCCAACTCTCCTTTGTCAGCGAGCAAACCGGCTCGGATGTAGTGTGCGTCAGGAAGCGCCGGACTCAATCGCACAGCCTTATCAGCCGCGTCAAGCTGATTGGTCATAGACCCATAACTGGAGAACACGAATGCGAGTCCCTCACGCCCGGATTTCCACATTCCCCAGAAGCAAGCCAA
Organism: Pyrinomonadaceae bacterium; assembly: GCA_046714695.1. GTDB lineage: Bacteria > Acidobacteriota > Blastocatellia > Pyrinomonadales > Pyrinomonadaceae > DASQYE01. Next base: position 12,070 of record JBKKAL010000248.1, on the reverse strand, counting down.
GAGGCCGAAGAGAGCAAGGGCCAAGCTCGCTTTGCGGCGAAGCTCGACGCCGATTGCGCCAGCCTGCTGCGACTTTGAAATGGTGGATTCTTGAGCGATCAAGGTCAAAGTATTTACGGGCCGGCAAATTTGCCGCCAGATACCGTTGCGGGAAACCTCGCTTAACACCACGCTCTCTAAGGGCAAAGGCGCACGGGGCACAGGAGAGACACAATCAAAATCTTGTGCTTACTGACACTGGGGGCCCGTGGGCGTGCTGTCACTCGGATTAATCCCACGTTCGCAGGGTGAGGAAGGCGAGGCAAGAACTAGAGCAGCGAGTAACCCCCCGCCGCCAAGCACCCCCACGACATAAGGCCAGAAGACCGTTCCCACCACCGTCGCACAATATGGTCTGAAATTTCTTTCCTCGTTCGTTGGGAAACAGACTTCTGCACGCTTGCGGTCTAAATTATCCGGCAGCACCGGAGTTGAGTTTCCATCAGGCGTCTCTATCGTCGCCTCAATGTTTTGATAAACACTTATCCTTACGCAACCGCGTTTCAAGATGACCTTCACCTTATTCTCAGTTTTACTGTAGCTAACTGTCGCGATAGTATTGGTCGCCAACTCCACTTCACCCAGACCCAGCATCTCCAGATGCACTGTCGCGCTCACACAATCAGATGTCTCCAGCGTCGCTCCGTCAACAATCGTCGCCCCCGTCTCAGTCTCGATGTTATCAATCTTGATGTGCCTTTTGCCGTGCGTCTCTAACTTCCCGGCCACCTGTGAAGTGCTCGACGCAGCGCTCTGTGATTCAAGACCGGCTGCTGCCAGACTCAAATGAACACAAAACTGCGAGATAGAAAAAGCGAGAAAGAGAGCAACTATTTTAACAACGTTCTGCTGTCTGGGAATCATGCAGGGACTCCTTTGTATGCGCGGCCAATTTGTGGTGTGCGCTAAACACTTGCTTTTAGGAATGCTTTGTCAAAGCTGTGCCATGAGTTTACTGCCGAATGGTTTACCGGTCAATGTTTCGCCCGCATCCGGCACGGGCGATAAGTTGATGATCGCTACCGTTGAGCCACACTCTCCCCTTGTTCCTCTGTATGAACACCTGCCACGGCGATGACCAGGAGTGCGATGAAGACCAGGGCATTGATGGTTATGTGCAAGCCAAAGTCAAAGAAGCTGTGAATGGCGATGCCGGAGATGCCGACGAGTGCGCCGAGACATGCGGCGCGACGGAATGTCCCGGACGAGCGCAGACGCTCACGCACACCCCTGATGAGTTCGTAGCCAAACCACGCGCCGAGCACCACGCCGATCAGGCCGCCGCTGGCCCATAACTCCAGATAATCATTGTGCGCCTCCTGCGGCGTAAACTCGCCCGAAGCATCATGATACCGGGTGACAGCTATCCAGTAAGCACCCATCCCGACGCCAGTCACTGGATGGTCTTTGATCAACTGCCAGGTGGCGGGCCAGATGTCTCTCCTCCGCACGGCCCAGCGCCAGCTATCACCCTGCGCGCTGACTTCTCCCTGAATGGCTTCCAGCCGACCCAGGAGCGGATCACCACCCACCCACACAATCCCGATGCCCGCTGTGCTGATTAAACAGACGATGAGCAGAGTGCGAATCATCAATGATCTACCAGCACGCTGCGTCCATTCGATTGCGCCACTGACTGGCGCGAAAAATCCTAGGGCCGGTCGCATCGTGGAAAAAAGAAGCGCGGCGATGATCAATTGGCAAAGCATACTCAAGATACCGCCGCGTGATTTCGACGACACGAGCGTCATCCCCAACATTAACGCTACTGAGAGATATAGGAGCAGTCGGTCGCGCCGCACACCCCCACCGATGGCAAAACCCAATAGCAGACCGATCGCCATCTCCAGCAGGAAGGCGAAGTGATTGCTGTTGATGAATTGCCCATAGCCAAAACCCGGCTTGAGGTACTGCAAGACGAAGCCCTCTTCATGCTGCGTCATTTGCCGCAGCAGACCAAACATCGCGCTCGCCACCGCGATTCCGATGATGAGATGGATCAGCGAGCGCAAGCGGTATTCGCTTGCTGTGTAACGCAGCAGCATGGCTCCGACAAGAATTAAGGCAAACATTTTAACAGCCCACCGTTGCGTCCCATGCGGGTCGGCGCTTAAAGCCTGCCACACTCCTCTACCAGCCCTCAACGACATATCGCCACCGCTTCCCGTTGGTATTGTTTGCAACAAACCGAAAGCAGCGAGCGCCACCAACGGCAAGAGGATGCGGTAGGCAGAAAAATGCCACGAGCCACTGAGCCATCCCTCGATGATCCACAATGCGGCGAGACCGAAGACTGCACACTCAAAGAGAGCTCGCCACCACGGCTCAACCGTCCCGTACGGCACGGCGACCAGCGCGATCAACACGAGCAGAGCTATAAAGATCGTCTTGCCAATCAGACGTGCGATGCGCCCGTGCACACTACGGCTCGTGCTCGCCCCGGCAAGTTTGAATGTGTCTTCTTGAGCTATGGAGCTATCCATTTAACGAAGACTATCCGGGCAGACGAATTAAGTTAGACGTTAGGTATTGGGGATCGCTGCCGCGAGCTACGACTTCAAAGCTACGGCAGCGAACGTTGATTAAGCTCGTAATTCAGGCCAAACACACCCAAATGGTCGCCGAGTTTTGAACATCCGTCAACTCAGCCTAGAGCGATCAAATAATCTTGCTGCCCTGAATGTGTTCAAGACCCGGCCCGGCTGTCATGTGAGACAGCCGGGCCGGGCCGTGCAACTTACGCATTGGGCTTGATTACTGACCTCCCGCGCCGAATGCTTCCAGCTCAACAATGCGACTCCAATTGCTCCGCCCTTAATTGACGACCACTCTAATCTTGCCGGTCGTCACCGCCGGGAACGTGAACCCTCGCATCGCCTTGTCGTTGCCTGTCACAATACCGCACGGCACTGTGATCCACTGCGAGCCATCAAAGTACTGCACGTCGAAGTCGAGGATGCCGTAATGCCGCGAGTTCCATCACCCGGCGTCATGCAACAACCTGGTGATGGAACTCTTGATGGCTCTATCCTTACTGGCAACTAAAGGCTTCGACTTCTACGATGCGACTATAGAAGTTCCGCGAATTGGTGACCACCACTCTGATCTGGCTGGCCACTATGTCCGGGAACGTGAAGACGTTAATTGCCTTAGTGTTGCCTGTGACCATGCCGCCCGGCACTTGCACCCACGCTGAGCCGTTATAGTATTCAACGGTGAAATCGAGGATGCCCTCACTGATTGCCGTTGTCGCTAATGTCGGCTCCGCGCCGCTCTTGTATGTATCCGGCAGAGTATAGACGCGGATTTCATTGATGGTCTTAGCCCCACTGAAATTAACCTGTAGCGAGTCAGGATAAGCAGTCCGGGTGTTGTCGTTCCAGCCGCCCGTGCTCATACCCCAAGTCTGTCCGGTGCGGTCGCCGTTGATGGCCGAGGCCGCAGGAAACAGTCCGCTGCCATGCTCACTCGATGCAGAGGCAGTGGCCCCGACAGCAGATGCCGCCACATTATTCCGGTTGCAGGAGGCGAAGACTTCAAGCTCCGTCGCCCGCACGGTATTGGCAGCGGGGCTGGCGAGACAGTCGGAGTTATTGTTGGGATCGTCATCCTGATCGCCGTGATACTTCGTCTGTCCCGTGCACTGGTTGGTCAACACACGAAGCTGAACGTGCGTCGCCAGCGTGGGCGTGGTAAGCGTAAAGCTTCTCAGGTTCATCTGCGGCTGAGCCGGACGCGGAATATCGGCAGGGAACGCATCGTCAGCGCTGGTGAATGCCACGTTTGTAAAGTCCGCGACGGGGTCAGCGCACGTCCCATTACAGGTTCGGATCTCAAACTTCCGTACGCCTGTGAAACGTCCTCCATTAGTTGGCCCGGCGGCAGTGCTGACGTTGACGCTTGACACCGTCACCGGAGCGCTGCCTTGAAGGTCAACCGTGATGTGCTTGCCGGCGACCGGGGCGGTCGTGCCAAGCGGAGAGCCGGTGTCTTCGGTATCGTCAATGATATTGTTTGGAGCGGTGCCACTGGAAGTGGCGGTCGCGCCCTTTGATATCGACGCACGGTTGGTCGGCAGCGAAAACGAAATGGTAGCTGTCTGATTGGCCGTGAAGGTACGTGTAAAGCGCTGGATTCCGTATCCCGGCGCCTGGACGATCAACTCGTAAGTGCCCGGAACGAATTTCGCCGTGTCCGAACGGTTCAGCGTCATCCGGCGGGTCGTGGTGCTGGTATTGTCAACCACAGTCGCCGGATTGGTATCGGCAATCGCGCGCGAGCGCGTTTGGAATCGGCCAACAATGATCTTGGCGTTCGTGATGGCCGCGTTACCTTCATCCTGCGCTGTCGCATTGAAGGTGATGGTGGCGTCGTTGGTCTCAACCGGTGAATCAAAGTTTGGGATCGGAGCGCCGTCGCCGGTGCCATTGGTATAGGCATCGCCACCCATCCCGCGTTTCGAGAATGCGCGCCAGATTTCCACCTGATTGGCTCCCCCAAACCTTGCCACGTCCGCCGCCAGCATGGCATCACGAGCGTCTAACATGCTCGTCGCGCCGGGCTGAAGCAGGAAGGCGTCGAACACCAACTGAATCCAACGACGGTTGCCGGGACAGTCAGCGGGGTTCTTCTTGCCTTCGGCGCAGGCTTGCTGGAGCGCCATGTCCGTGTAGGGATACTGCGCGTTGTATTTGTCAACCAACGCTTGCCTGACTTCCCAGTTGGTGGCACCCCAAATTTCTCCGTCGGCGTGGACTTGTGGTCCCGAAATGTCGTAACCGATATTGCTGTAATTGAGCGGGCTGGTAGCCAGCGAGAAATTGCGAATCGCGATTTTCTTGTTCCCCGTCGCGTAGATTCCGACAGCCGTCGGGTCTTCGTCGCTGGTGGGAACATACCCGAATTCGAACAAGTATTCAGCCGCGTCAAGGTCGCTCCAACTTTCACCCATGGCACCAGCCTGAGCGCCGGTGAGTCCCGTATCGGGGCCGCCCACCATGCGGTTTGAGATGGCGTGGGTGTACTCGTGTGCGACGATGCCGACGTCCATGTCGCCGTCAACGCACGGGGAGTAAAACGCTGCCGCGATGGGCTGGAAGAGATACTGGTTAGTAATGCCGGGCACGCCGTCCTGTAACGTGATCTGGTTGGCGTTGTCGCGTCCCAGATACGAAGGCGAGCCGCCGGAAACTGCCCCGGCCTGAGCGTTGCCGACTTCGGGATCATTCTCTCTCGTCGGCTGGGTATTGCCGAAGTTGTTCAACTGCAAGTTTGAGTTGACTTCGGTAAAGCCGAGGAAGTAAGACCAATCGTGCATGCGGTTGTGGGTCGCGAACAGATGGGTGACGGCCGCATCAATGTCGGCATCGTTCCCGCTGGTGTGATCCAGCACTGGGAAGCACCCCTTGCCCGTTGTGGCGGGATTGGGCGTCCCGTTGATGGTGGCAGTCTTCCACTCATTGAACCACGGGAAATTGTATTGACGCGGCGAAGTGGGCACCGGCGAATAGGGAGTCGAGGGCGTCAATGGACTGCCCCATGACTCAGACGTTTGCGCGTTGTTGCCGCGCGTCGTATTGGTGAAAGTGTTGGCCTTGAAATCGTAGTCCCACGGGGCGCGAGAAGAGGTGTTCCGCTCGTCACGGTCGCAGCCGGGAATAGCTGTGCCGTCCAGGCTCCAACAACCAATCTTTCGCACATCCGTACTGGCGAAGTTCAGCAGCGGGTTGGCAAAGAAGTATTTCCACTGCGGCGCGGGAACCTCCGTGCCCGGCACCGGGGCATCATCAGTCGTGAAAGTGCCGACGTAGTTGTAAGGAGGAACTGGAGGCGCTGACGGCGGAGTGTATGGGCAAATCTCGACCTTGTAGGTCGCAGGCACAATACCACCCGCCGGCTCATAGGTGATGGCCTCCGGGCTGGTCGCGGTGTCAGCAGAAGCCCGTAGAACATCCACCCCTCCGACAACCTCATACAGCTTCAGAACGATGTCATTGGTTTCGATAGCCGCAGCAGCAGTGACAACAATTCGCAGCTTTCCGGAGCCAACGACGAAAGAATGTTTAGGGCCGCAGGCGAGTGGTAGTGGTGCGTCGGAATAGGTTCCCTGAAACACTGTTGTTTCCGGCGCCGGCGCCGCCCAGTTGGTGCGATTGACGCGGTGGAGGATTTCGCCTGTCTGCGCGTCAACAAAAACTGTGTAAGCATCGGCAATGTGTCCCTGCACATAAACGACATTGGCCTCGTAGGCCGAGCGCACGCCGTGTATGGGCGTCGGCAAAGCCGTCAGACGAACCTGCTGGTCTTGCGGGAAGCCGACGACCTTCAGCACGGTCCAGTTGTTGTTCTTGTCCACCACCGCGCTAAGGATTTCGCCAACCGGGACAAATCGGTTGATGCTGGCGGCGGCGGCGATCCAAGCCTGCACCGGCGTCAGAGTGGCCGTACCCGGAGGCGCTTGATCGCCGGCTGAGCTTGACCACACGTGGTACACCTTGCCATTGACAATCGCCACGTTGATTAAACCGTCCTGCGTGGCGGGTAAACCGCCGAAACGCTGGCGGAACAGAACAGCGTGGGCCGCACTGTGGGGCATCGTCCCGTCGCTGACCAGTTCTAGATCGGTCACGCCTTGATCGGAAAGCCGAAATAACACGCGGTTGGAGCGAATCCATTCTCTCGCGGCGGAAACAGGATCGCCCGACAGTCCAGTCGCCAGAAAACCGCCATACTTCGTCATAGTGTGGATTGTGCCGAACTTATTCCACTCGGCTCTTGCGCCCAGACTTTTAACCCTGGAAAGTTGGTCTGCTGTCGGCGAGATTGATCCCACGCGAGCGTCGAGATCCGGCAGACCCTGCTCCCGATCCCAGAGATTGAGCTGGCCGAATGTACCGATGGGAGCAAGGAAGGTTATTGCGATCAACGCAATAATGACTTTTGAGCAATTCGCGTTTATTGAACGACGAAAGGACTTTCTATTGGTGATCATGGTGCGCTCCTTTTGAAAAATGCCGCTAAAGTCAAACGACTCTTGGCAGGGTGGTTTGCGGACGCATTGTTTGCGATGAACGGCTGGGCTTGTCAGCGTTCTTTTCATCTGTTTATCCATTTCAAAACTCAAATACCGAAGAATAGCTGGGGTTCCGGCGAAATCTCGTTATGCCGCCACCTTAATCAAAGGTGGTTGAGAAAAACTTGAGGTTAGCGAGCCTTCTGCCTTCCAAGGATGAAATGCAATTCAATTGCAATCTTAGAGCACCTCAAATCGCGGACTTAGCGTGATGAACGAATAGCGGCGTGCTGCCAAACAACCTTGCTGATGAAAATGAACCATCGATCTCAATTCGATCTTGGCCTCGAATAAAAAGATGAGCTTCAATCCCAGCCAAATTAATGGCTGGGATTGAAGCTCTCATTTTTAAAACAAATCACTGACCGCTGGCACCGAATGCTTCAAATTCGATGATGCGGCTGAAATTGGTTCGCGAAGCGGTTACGACCACTCTGACCTTGCTAGTCGTGACCTCCGGGAACGTGAAAATACGCATTGCCTTGGTGTTGCCGGTGGCGGTGCCCTGGGTCACCCATGTGATGCCATCCAACGCCAACGTTTCCACCTTGAAATCGAGGATGCCCTCGTTCGTACACGACGTATTTGCTGTCGGTTCGCCGGGATTACCCTTCCAGTTATTCTGCAACGTATAGACGCGGATCTCGTCTATGGTCTTGGGCGCACCGCTGAAAGCCACCTCCAGCCAATCAGGGTAAGCGCCGCGCGTGTTGTCGTTCCAGCCGCCGGTCGAAGTTCCCCAACTTGCTCCATTGCGATCACCATTAATGGCAGCGAGCGCCGGAAAGTTGCCGCTGGAATGAGAGCTCGAAGCAGTGACAACGCCACCATTCGACCCCCGCGCGTAGTTGAACGGCCCAGTAGGTGCCTGATTGACGGTTATCACGACCCGCGCCAGGTTGGTACTCACCTTGCCGCGCGAGTCTGTGACCCGCAGTGTCGCCGGGTACTCGCCCGCGGGACCGTTGTAGGTGTGCGAAGTCATCGCCGCTGCCGCCCCGAACATCGCAACAGTCCGCGTCTCCTCCGGCGACCCGTCGCCGAAGTTGAACGTGTAAGAGGCAATGGTGTCTGCCGGCGGATCTGTATCCAGATCATATGAGCCGGAGCCGTCGAAGTTGACGAGCAGCGGCGCATTGCCCGAAGTCGGGCTCCCCGTCAAGACCGCTATCGGGGTCGAGTTGGGTCGGCAGAAAGGATCGTTGCCGACCACAGTGTAGCTGCCAGACGGCGCGAGGCTGTCAGGCATGTTATCTGGTGTAACGGCAGCCAAGTCGGTGCCGAAACGCACCCTCATTAAGAATCCCGTTAGATTTTGACCCACCGCCGGATTACCGATGTTGCTCCGCGGAACCACAATCCTGATTGTGCCGTCAGCACTGTACGTGCTGGCCGCATCGGCATTGCCCCCAACCGTGGAGGGAGCGCCATACGTCCCGGCAGGCTGGGCAATAGCAAATGTTCCGTAGCGGAAAACGGGAGCCGCAGGGCTTGCTGGAGGTATGGTGCTCATGTCCACCCAGCGCCCCAAAGTATTAGGATCGCCTGGCACGCGGAACTGAATCGGCCAGCGGGTATTAGGAGGAACCACCGTAAGGTCCTCCACCTTGACGGTGAAGACCAATTTGTCTGGTGCGAAGGCATACGGCTCAGCAATCGAGAGACTCCGTAGATCCCACCCACCGTTGGTGGTTTCACCTATGGGGGTGATGATGTCTCCCGATTGATCCGTCAGGATTTCAACTCCCGGGATAATACAGGGGTCGTTTCCGACAGTGGCCGCACCCACGGGGAGTTCGCCACAGTTCGTGCTTTCGCCGATCAAATTAAGCGCTGTCACCTTGTAGAAATAGGCCGTACCAGCGACAGCTGTGGTGTCGTCGTACTCGGTCTTACAGGAGGGACAGCCCATGGTTACTGTCGCCAGGGGTGCGCCATACGTTCCGGCGCTTGTGCGGCGGTAAACGTTATAGCCGGTGAGCGGTGAGCCGCCGTTATCCGGTTCTGACCAATCGACATGGACCACACCGGAGCTATTCTGGGTCACACTATCCAGGCGAGGTGCTGCCGGGACTGCCGGCTCTGCCGGGTTGGGATCAAATGCGGCAATCAAACGCTTGCCGCCCGACTGCCGAGCAATCGTCGCCTTGTCGGAGCGCGAATCGGCTCCCGTCGGAGAGGTACAGCCAATGCAACCATCGGCAAAAGCAACCAGTGTACGTCCCTGATGGTCAAGCGTTATATCGTTGAAGTCCAGGAGATTGCGATCCCCGCCTGAGCAGGTTGTCCCGCTGGTGCAGATCGAGCCGCGCTGGACGGGATCGTTATCGGGCGTCGCCCTGACCGTGGTCCAGGTCGCTCCGCCATCAAAGGTGTGGGCGACATAGATGTGCCAGACGCCGGTGAAGACACCGGTAGCCTCATAGTTGCCACCCGTGTCGGTGGCGAGATACATCACTGCCGCGCGGCCGGCGTCTCCAGCGACTGCCGCCGGGAACACAGTGTTCTTAATATTGAACGGAGCGCCGACATCAATCGGGGTTGACCAAGTCACGCCTTTATTGCTCGAGACCGCGACCATTGCATGACCGTCGCCGTTGGCGTAGGCAAAATAGAGTTTCCCGTTAGCATCAATGCCCAACGAGGGGTCGGTGTCGCCGGGAGAAGTGCCCGGCACCTTGCGGACTGTCCATGTAATGCCTTCGTTCGTCGAGACGACGACACCCTGATTGCCGCCGCAGCCTTTGTTCGGCATGTAAACGGTTCCATCGGGCGCGACCTTGATGTGCCCGTGCAACCCGCCGCACTCCGTCAGGTTGTACATAGGAACAGCCGGGCCAAACGTCAAGCCGCCGTCGCGGCTGATGGCCGCCTGCGCCACCGCCACGTCCTGCGAAGCGTAATAGACGGCATTCGCATAGAGGCCTGTGGCGTTGGGCAGGGCAGGTTCAAATGGGCCGCCGCCGACCGTTTGGTGGTCAACGCCCGAATTGATGCCGCAGCCCTGGCTTGGTGTCCAGTCGCCGGGGGCCAGTCCATCGACGCCGCCGTCATTGTCGGTGAATGACATGTTGCTGCACTTGGCAGCCAACTGCGACGCGAACGTGCGACCGGTTACGAAGTCTGTAAAAAGAATAGGATCAAGGCTGGTCACCGTCGTGTTTAGAGCGCTCACGTCTTCCCACAACGGCCTCGCCGGGGACGAACAATCATCCCAGGTGACGCGCAGGGTTTCTAGGCCGGCTATGTACATCGAGCGGCCTTCCGGATGTCCGGTGATGGGTTTACCGGTTCCAATGGATGGTTCACCCGCGCTGTTGCCCAAGTTTCCTGTCGCGGCGAATTGTTGATAGCGCGGAGTTCCCGGACCGGGTGGTGGCGGTGGCGGCGTGACCGGTTTCGCAACCAGTGCAACCGTGGTCGTGGTCGTGCCGCCCGCAACAGCGAAGGGAACGATCCTGATCGTGTACGTCCCTGGAGTAGCGTCAACGGTCATGACCTCAGGGTCGGACGACGAGGCTGAGTTCTTAACCTCCGTAGTCCCCTGCCGGAGGTAAATGTCGAAATCTTCAGCAGTGTTCGCCCAAGAAGTGGTAATCACGATGTTGTGCGTAGCACCATTGGTCCCGCTGACCGTTAGTGCGTACTCATCGCAGGGAAAGGCTTGCGCGGGTGAGCAAATCACGGCTCCGCCGGTCCCGGAAGGGTTGGAGACCAGGAAAGGCCCTGACGTGTAAGTCAGCGTCCCGCTCGCTGGCGTCAGTGTTCCGCTCGACGGGTTAGCAGCGGAACCAGTGAAGGTCGCCATACTTAGTACAGCGATGATGCCAGCGACCAAGGCCAGCGCGAATATCATGCGTAGGCGTAAACCGAAACGAAGCTTGATAGTATTTGGAGGCAATTTTTTTACTGTAGTCGTAGCGACTGTGTGTAATTCTCTGGACATTAGAAGCTCTCCTTTGACGGCGATAGGTGGGTTTTTGGCAGGGCCGCCGGATGCCGATGCCAACTGATGGTTCACTTCTTTGAAAAATGCCGCTAAAGTCAAACGACTCTTGGCTGGGTTTGCGAACGCTTTATTTGCGGTGAGCTACCGCGCCTGTCAGCGTTATTTTCACCTGGTCAGCCATTTCAAAACTCATATATCGAATAATAGCTGGGGTTACCGGCGGAATCTCGTTATGCCAGCACCTTAATCGAAGGTGGTTGAGAAAAACTTGAGTTATGCTCAGCTTTCATATTTCACCTTTACCCCATTTGGGTTATCTCATCTTTATTCAGGCGATTAGGGGCGCACAGCAACAAGGCGATTTTCACTTGAGCGCAGGGAGAAGACAGTTAACCGCCGAGCGCCCAGAGAAGCATAATGCTGTTCTCTGGGCGCTCTTTATCTGCGGTGGTGTGTTAACAACTGGCCTGACGCTCAACCAGACATTCACGCCGAATAGTACCAATCTGCAAACTATAGAGGGCTGACCGGATGCTTTGCGCTGTGAAGGCTTCGTCCAGCAAAGCTTAAATCCTTTGCGCTGCCAACTGTCGAATGTCTCACGTTGAACAATAACCAGAGCTTTGTGCCAACCCGACAAGGTTCGTGACAGTCATATCCAGAACAGTCAATCATGTGACTGAACTTCTGGTCACTTCTGAAATCATTTTTCTCTTGAGCCACAAACATTTTTCGGCAAAATCTCGGCAAATGGATAAAGAGTTGCACCGAGAAAGTTTTCTTGCTCTTTGTACGTAGCTAAAGATTAAAGGGATAAAGTTGGTAGCGGGGGGGAGACTTGAACTCCCGACCTCGTGGTTATGAATCACGTGCTCTAACCGGCTGAGCTACCCCGCCACAGTGAGAGGAATTATTATAGGGCTACTTACTCAAAGATCAAGTTGAGCATTGAAGGACGCGAGAGCGAAATAAGAATTAATGAAAGACACAGGGTTTTAGCAGGTGGAGAT
>JBKKAL010000247.1:0-5557 GCA_046714695.1 Pyrinomonadaceae bacterium | reverse complement strand
ATTGACTTCAAGATCGCTGCCGAGAAAGGCATCGAGATGGGGCAGATCAGGAGCATTATTCATCCGGCGCTGGCGGATCATGTCCGGCGTGAAGCGCTCAAGGCGGCGGATGAACTGAAACGTGCGGTGTGATTTTCTCATCGCCTCTTGAGGGAGGGGCCATCACTTAGGACCTTCCTCAAGAAGTCTATCTGCTGCGTGTAAAGATGGAAATCATAGGTTGGGCGGGAACAGCACTCGTCATTATAGCTTATTACCCACAGATACATCATTTGTTGGTGGAAAGATGCGCTTGGGGAATAAGCATGTTAACTTGGATGATCTGGCTTATTGCAAGCACAGTCCTTTTCATCTACTGCATACTTCGCCGGGATTATCTGTTCATGATTGTGCAAAGCATCAATATCATAGCCATTGTGACCACCATTATTGCCGCCCGAAGAAGCAATAAAATCTGCCCACACCATCTAAGGATCGCTCAGGCTGGTTTGAGTAAATAATCTGCTTTAGTATCACGCTACACACAGACGGCTAACGCCCGAATTAACGCGGCAGGAAGAATCTAACCAAGCCTTCAAGTCTTACGAATGAAAGCCACGATGATTCCGCTCCTGTTGAATGAGTTGTTAGACCGCCTATGATCGGTACTATTCGATGCTGATATGTGGGTTTACTTTCAAGCGCACGGCCTTCGCCGGGCTTGGCTTACCGCCGTGCTTCGTCACTATCTCATCCGCCCACTCTCTGCTCAATTAGCAACTTATATATATTTGAGCAATCCAGCCCTTAATACGGCCCTGGTCGCTACCATTAATGTATACCCACCCGCCGGAACGCTTGGTCACATTGACATACACACCGTCGTGTAACTTGCCGACAATGCGGGCACTCAGATTCGGACGGGAGCGAACATTCACATGGCTGTTCTGATTACGCGGCGTGATAATACATTTTCGCGCTGGATTCGCAATTGTCAAAGAGGCTTCTGTGCGTAGGGCGGCTGAAACCGGAAGGAAGGCTGCGAGCGTACCAAAAGCAAGAATGACCAACAGTATCGTGGTCGGAAACCAGAGAAGTTTCTTTCTCATTGCTTCGTTACCTCATAGTCAAGAGTTTAGAATGGAGAATAGCGGAGGTAAGGTATGCTCTGTGAAACGTAGTTGTCAATGAAAAGGCGAAGCCGCCAACGTCCTCACCACGTCAGCGGCCCCTCAAGCGGAGGCATTCAGCCTCGACGCTCTTGTTGCCATCTATTCTATTTAGTTCAGGTCTGCTGTCAAGATGGCGGAAATGCGGATTTATTGGCGAATATTGGCGAATATATGATCTTAATTAAAAGCTATACTGTAATGGTAATAGAGGGAGGACGCGCCGCTTTTACTTTGCTATCAAGAAATCAGTGGGAAGTAAACTATAACCAGAAGCCGGCAACAGTGAGCACTAAATTAGGGCAATACGTTACCAAGACGTTACCGCCCCGAAAGCTCTCGGTGCGGTTATGACTGTAAACAATTGAAAAGTAAGTGGCGTCCCGTACGGGAGTCGAACCCGTGTCGCCGCCGTGAAAGGGCGGTGTCCTAGGCCACTAGACGAACGGGACTCAGGAAGATTTGGATGCCGGAGAAGCGTCGCGAGCCGAACTCCAAAGAGTTATTGTGAGCGCGCGCAAAGCCGCATCAAATGTCTTTATCCTCATCGCTTAACGAACGTTGATTTAAATTACCGTACATCACAATGAGTGTCAACCGGGTGAACTTTTTGTAAAAGCCGCCCGCACAAACCTCCTTCGCCCTTTTTGCGCTCTCGTGTAATACTTTTCAGTAGATGTTGAAACCCAACCCCCGGCGAAGGGATCAAACGATGAGCCAAGAGCGTAGCATTACGGAAATCATTAGCGACCTCTCAAAGCCGATCCCGGCGCGATTGATTCGCACCAAGACGGTGGGAGGACAAAAGATTCGCTTTCTGCCCTGGCATACGGCGGTCAAATTCCTGGACCTCTATGCGCCAGGCTGGTCTTACGAAATACGCCACGTCACAGGCATCGGCGGCAAGTTGATTATCGTCGCACGTATCAGCATACCTTGCGCGGAGGGAACGGTTTACAGAGAGGCGACGGGGCAGGAAGACGAGGACGTGTCTAAATACGGCGACTCGTCGAGCAACGCCGAAGCGCAGGCTCTCAAGCGCGCCACGGCCAAGTTCGGCCTCGGCCTCTACCTTTACGACGAAAAGGCCGATAAATGATCGCGGCCCTAATAGAGAAATATCAACGAGACGGCCGGTAGTCTTTTGGTAACTTCAAAAAAACGAACACGTTCAGATGGCGCGCTATTCCGCTCGGACTTTCTTCAGGTGGACAGGCCAGAAGCCGTAGGCGATCAGGCGCGAGGGAATGTTGCGTAAGACGGGAAGACGTAGAAAGAGCCGCACGATGAGCGGCAAGCGGAAAGGCCTCGTCGGGTCAAGCGCGCCAGCGATGATGTTTTGCTGAATCAGTGTCTGTACTCTCTGGATAATACGTGTGGGTAATTCGCGGCGGCGCTGCACGGCCTGAAGATCGCTCACCTGCACAAGCCCACGCTTGAGTGGGCCCACAAGAAGATTAGCGGCGGCGACGCCGTCCTGAATCGCATAGTTGATGCCGACGCCGCCGACCGGCGACATGACATGCGCAGCGTCGCCGATCAAGAGCAATCCGGGCTTGTACCATCGCGGCACGCGGCTAGATTCAACGGAGAGTACAGCCGCCTGTTTCCAGTCCTGCAAATGATGGACGCGCTCCTTAAGCTCGGGCGCTAATTCGGTGATCGAGCGCCTGAGCGCCTCCAACCCCTCATCGCGTATCTCCTGAAGACTTCCCTTGAGAATGACATAGCCCATCTGCCATTCGTTAAGGCGGTCAAGCATGACTACGATATGACCTCGACCGAAGCGCGCCATCGCGCCCTCTCTATCACTTTCGAGGCGGGGCAAACGAAACCATAGAATGTCCATCGGCGGCGAGGTCTTGATCGGCACAAAGCCCGCCATGCGCCGCACGCGCGAAGAGCGACCGTCCGCGCCCACCACGAGACGGGCGCGCACCTCGTGCCATCCATCATCACTGCGGTAGCGCAGGCCGCGCACTACTCCCCGCTCCTCTATCAACTCCTGCGCGCTCGCGCCCATTCGTAATTGAAAGTTCGGAAAGGCGCTCGCATCATTCGTCACCAATTCAAGAAACTGTACCTGCGGAACCATCATGATGTAAGGGAAGCGCGTCTTGAGCCGCCGGAAGTCGGCCATGGTGATGGGCCCATCGGGCGTCATAAAGGAAAATGTCTGTATCTTGCTATGACGAAGCTGTAGCAATCGTTCGGCCAGGCCGAGTTCATCCATGATCTCCAGGACGGATGGATGAAGCGTATCGCCGCGAAAGTCCCGGTCGAAATCATCGTGCGCTTCGAGCAGCATGACGCGAATACCGCTTCGCGCCAGCAAGAGCGATAGCACCGCGCCGCCCGGCCCCCCTCCGACCACACAGCAGTCCACCTCCTGCGTATCGCGCACCTCATGCCCGGCGTGTGCCTTCAACGTATGCGGCAATCCTCCTGCGGAAGCAGCATCAATCATGAAAAATATCCTCTCACAGTTGGGCCGATGAGGGTTGAAAAATCTTCGAGACGGGAAATGAGCCCAGCGGGGCTAACAGGTGTTTATGGTTTATCCGGCCCTCTGGCGGGAAGGCCACCGGATTACTATGCGCTGCATCTCAGCGCCACGGGTGTTGAGCGCGCGCGTCCCTCGCTGTGCCCTCCTGCTAAGACCAGATATTACCAACGGGAAGCGTGCCGCCCGCTCGCTCGACAGCGCGGCAAGACGGATAAAAAGCTGAAAAAATCTTCAGGCTCGAATTTTTTTACGAGGGGACGACCGTAACTTTTCCAGGATTCCGGGTAATAACAGATTAAGA
This sequence comes from Pyrinomonadaceae bacterium, assembly GCA_046714695.1. Lineage (GTDB taxonomy): Bacteria > Acidobacteriota > Blastocatellia > Pyrinomonadales > Pyrinomonadaceae > DASQYE01. The sequence continues at coordinate 1,602 of JBKKAL010000247.1, read as the reverse complement.
GTTGATCAATTCTGAACAATTCGCACAAGGTTTCTCGATCAGATGACAGACGAAAGACTGCTGAAGAGTGCCAGTCGCGGCGATAAAGCGGCTTTTCTAGTGCTGTACCAGCGACACCGCGATGCAGTATTTCGCTTTGCCTATCGCTTTACGGGTTCTGTCGCGGCGGCAGAGGATGTAACGCACGACTGCTTTTTGAGTCTAATCAAATCGCCTCAGCGTTTCGATCCGTCACGCGCCGAGCTTCGCACATACCTGTATGCGGCGGCGAGAAACCTGGCCTTCAAGCATCTGCGGCCCACGGGCGCTGAGATGCCGCTCGAAGAACTGACGGATGAGCCGCGCGGGCCGGATGTGGAACAGCCGCTCAGGCAGCTTTTGAATAAAGAGTTATCCGCGGAAGTGCGCAAGGCCGTGGCGAGTCTGCCGCCGCTGCAACGCGAGGCGCTCGTCCTCTTTGAATATGAAGAGTTATCCATGGCGGAGATCGCCGCCATAACGGGAAGCGACACGGGCGTCGTCAAATCGCGGCTGCATCGCGCGCGACAGAATCTGAAGCAATTGCTTGCGCCTTATTTGAGCAGCGACCGAGAAGCAGTTGCCGCCCCGGAGGTCTTAAGATGAGCGAGAAAAACGACACTCATTCACACCACATTGATGACGCAGGCAATGCTCAGGAAACGAAGGGCGCGGGCGATGGTCTGGCCATGCAGTCCTCAGAAGAGAGCGAATTGAAAGCATTGCTTGAGCAGTGGCAAGCACCCTTGATTCCGGGCGCTCTGGACGCGCGCATGATCGCTGCTTTTGAGGAACAGACAAAGCGCGCCCCGCTCTGGAAACGAATTTTCTCCCCATCAACTCCTGCTTCGCCCGATAGAGAGGTGATTATCATGAAACAGTGCGCAGTATGCCGTGAAGAATTCGCCGACAAATTTAGTTTCTGCCCCGTAGACGGCACGCCGCTCAATGAGCTTGCGGCATCCATCGTCGCTTCGCCCCCGCCTGACCCAGCAGCAGGTCAAGGTGCCGAGGCATTCGGCAAAGGTGCTGCTGGGATCGCCGGGCTCGCTCCCTTGATCGCTTACAGCAGCGGCATCTATCACCTGACGATCATCGAAGATCGCGGCGTCACACATCGCCTGCGCGAAGTCTTACGCGAGGCCGCCAAGGAATCAAGACTCACCTGGCCGGAATTCAGGCGCGATCCTGCAGGATTTATCAAACGCTCAACGACCGGCTTTGGACTGATGCTCTGGCGTACGTTGAACGCGCCCAACGTCGCCGTCGCTGCGCTGACCGCCTTCATCTTCGTCCTGAGCCTCTCTATCGGGCTCGTCGCAATGGATCGCTGGCACGCCTCGCGCGAGCAGCAGTTGGCTGATAGTCGCCGCGATGATCTCGAATATATTGGCAACGTCACAAACATTCCCGCCCCAGAGGAAGAGCGAGACAAAGGAGCAGCGGGGACCAACAAAGGCAACGGTGGAGGCTCCAAACCCAAACAGGAGAAACCAGCAGGCGGCGGTGGCGGTGGTCGCGAGGAACCAAAGCCCGCTTCATTCGGCAAACTCCCACAGGCTTCCTTGACCATCCCGCAGGTCG
>JBKKAL010000246.1:0-27050 GCA_046714695.1 Pyrinomonadaceae bacterium | reverse complement strand
TCGCGCACGGGCAGCGGCGTTGTCGTCCAGATCGCGCCCGTTTCTTCATCGCGCAGGTAAACAGCCTCGCCCACGGGATCAGACACGGCATCGTTGGACCAAGGCGTCAAACGATTCTCGCGACTATTGACAGACCATGTATAGCCCCCGCCCGTCTCCGTCACCTGAAAACCGAAATCGCGCTCGTTGGCGATGATGTTAGCCCAGGGAGCGGGCGTCCACTGAGCGTCGCGCAGAACAGTCACATACTCGCGCCCGCCATGACTGAAACCGCCGAGACCGTTAAAGAACGTGAGGTCGGGTGTGGCGACCGACGGCTCAGGATATGCGCGCGAAGGCGCGCGCGGAGTAAAGACAGGCGGAAGCTGGTCTTCCGGCATACGCCGCACAAGCTGCTCTGACAACTCGCCGCGCTCAGGCACGATGACGACCCGCGCCACCGCGTGCAGAAGGATTTTGTCAGCTTCCGGCAGATGCTCTGAGCGACGAAGATATACACCGCCAGGCTTGTCCTGCAACGCTGCCGAGCCGCTCGCACGCACCAGCGCGAGCAGTTCTTCCTGTAGCTGCTGCGCATAGCTCGGCGGATGATCATTGAGGATGACCAGATCAATCGAGAGGCCCTTCAGTCGCAGGTATTCATGGCCGCGCAGGAGTTGCCTGACCGTGTTCAAGTCTTCCGAGCGATTGATGCGTACGATAACGATGGGCAGATCGCCGCTGATGCCGTAAGGCCACAGGCTCGACTGTGAACGGGTGTTCATCGCCAGCACGTGCGGGCGCGGCCGCAAACTTGGGTCTGCGTAAAGCACGCGGCCCGCAAGCCTTTGAAAGAGATGAGCCTCTTCCGGGGCGACGTTATGGTGACGCATCTCGACCTGGGATTGAGTCCAGGCGAGGCGAGCCTCGCGCTCGAAGATCGAGGGGTCATGATATTTGTCGGCAAGCATCAATGCTTCTTCACGCGAGCGGGCCACGGCTGTCGTGAAAGAGATGCGCGCCGTCTCGCCCGGCGGCAGACGCACGCGCTGGCGTAAAGAGAAGACCGGATCGAGCACCGCGCCCACAGTATTTGAAAGCGGTCGCTCCTCCATCACGGCGACAGGGTCGGCCGTGCTGTGCCCGCGCCCCAGAAACCGGCTGCGGTCTGTCTCATACTGCACTGCGCCGACGCGCTCTCCCTCAGCGAAGATGACATGCAAGGCATAGACGGGTTCGTCCTTGCTGGAACGCTGGCGGCGACGGGCGATGAGAGCATTCTCGGCGGCGATAAATTCCGTCTCGATAAAAAGATTGCTGAAGGCCGGATGCGCGGCGTCCGCCGCTTGCGGCGTAATCACAATCTCCGCATAACTCGTCAGCTCGATCTCACGCACGCGCGTTGATTTGTTGGTCAGAGAGATACGTCTTACCTCGGCGTTGTCTTCCGGCGAGACGATGATCTCCGTATGAGTGACGATTCCGGCGTCCGTACGCCACAGATCAACCTTGTCCTCGGAGAAGGATACCTCGTAGGTGCGGGGCGCGTGCCCCGTCGGTTGATAACCGGCAGACCACACGGCCCCGCTACGAACATCGCGCAGATAACAGAATGAGCCCCAGTGGTCGCGCGTCACATCCTCGCGCCAGCGCGTCACGGCCAGGGGGCCGCACCTCGAATAACCTGCGCCTGCTGATGTGACCATCACGGAATATGTGCCGTTAGAAAGGAGTTGCGTGCGCGGAGTCGGGAGATCGGGTGAGTCGTAGAGGCGCGTCACAAGCCCGGTCAATGTACGAACCACACGACCCGACAAGACCTCTTCGGCACGCGGATGCGCCGCCGCCACATTGCGCGGTATGCGCTCCTGCAAGAGCAACTCCGTGGCCTGCACGAGCGGCTCGGCGTGGAAGCGATGCTGCATCACATCACGATTGAGCAGGTTGTCGAGCGCGATAAGACTCATGCCCTCGTGGTGGGCCATAAAGGCGCGAATGATGGCGCGCTTTTGATCCTGTGGAAGACGCTCACCCGTATAGTCAATCGCCTCGTAGAATCCGTATTGGCCGAGCGCGCCTTCGCGCGCGAGGCGTCGCAGATTATCAAGCGCGCGGCGGGGCGCGACCATCGCGGCCAGCATCGTCGCGTAAGGCGCGACCACGAGGTCTTCGCTCAAACCGCGCTTGAGTCCTAATCCCGGCACGCCGAATGGCCCGTACTGGTAGTTGAGATGCAGGTCGCGCGCATTGTAAGCGGCCTCGGAGATGCCCCAGGGGACGCCGCGCTCTTCGCCGTACTCTATCTGCCGCTCGACCGCGGCCCTGTGTGTTTGATCGAGCAGCGTATTGTCGTAGCTGCGCATGACGAGCATCGGCATCAGGTATTCAAACATCGTCGCCGTCCAGGAGATCAGCGCGCGGCTCGAATCCACGGGCGTTAACTGGCGACCCAGGTGAAACCAGTGCTCCTGCGGCGCATCGCCTTTCGCGATGGCGATGAAACTGGCCAGACGGGATTCCGAAGCGAGCAGATCGTAATAAGAATTATCGGGGCGTCCCGCCGAGACGTTGTAGCCTATACTGAAAACTTTTCGCTCCTCGTCGAGCAGGAACTTGAAATCCATCTCCTCGAACATCTGCTCGCACGCATGCGCCAGCCTGCTCAAGCGCGCGAGCAGATTTCCGGCGGCGTTCGCGCCGTCTTCAATGCTCTTTTTCAGCTCGTCGAGAGCAGTTATATAGTGCGTGATGTCGCCGCTACCGCTGCTGCTGCTTTGCCGCTGTGCTTCGACCTCACCATCAAGCGCCGCCAGATTGACGAGCGCCGCCTCATATTGTTGCGCGATCTGTGAGACGCTCGTCGTCCCCTCTATCACGCGCGCATTCGCCTGTAACTGCGCCAGAGCTTCGCCGGGGAAATCTTTAACGAATAACTCAAGCTGTGCGCTGAGGCCGCCCGGAACCAGAAAGCGCATGTCGCGCTGGTAGCCTTTGGCCTGGCGCGCGGTCGAGCTGATCCAGAAACGCAGCTCTGTAAAAATCTCCTGGCCGTGCTCGTGTGCCAGCGCGCCGACGATGTCGTCAATCTCTTCCGTGTGCCGCAGTAATGCGGCAAACAGCGCAGACCACTGGCTCAGCGTCTCCGGCGCAGGAGGAGCGGCCGCCACCGCTTGCGTACAGGCTTCGATCTCTTCGCGCAGTTGCTTGATGGTGACAACTTCCGTGCGCTGGCTGGAAGCGCCGAGTCTTGCCGCCTCGTATTGCATCATCGCAATCGTGTCGGATAAGCCCCGGAGCGTGCGCCCGTCGAACAATGGGCAGTCGTACACATCCAGGCATGATTGCTTGAGTGCCAGAAGATGACCCGCCAGATTTCCGCTGTCCACGGTCGAGATATACTGCGGCGGGAGCGCTTCCAGAGTGCGCGTGTCGTACCAGTTAAAGAAGTGGCCGCGAAAACGGGGCAGCTTGCCGAGCGTCTGGAAAGTCAGCTCAAGTCGTTCGACGAATTCAAGTGTGCCGACGTAGCCGAAGTCGTGCGCCGCGACGGTCGAAAGCAGAAGCAGGCCGATGTTGGTCGGCGAAGTGCGGTGCGCGATAACGGGCTGCGGGTCTTCCTGAAAATTGTCTGGCGGCAGCCATTGATCTTCCTGAGTGACGAAGGTCTCGAAGAATCGCCAGGTGCGGCGCGCAAACAGATGCGCCACCTGCTCGTCCATCGCCGTCAGCTCTTTTCGTTCCCTCACACCGCGACGGCTGATCCAGTAGGCGACGAGCGGCGAGACGGCCCACACCAGAAGGAGCGGCGAAGCCCAGAGCAACATACCAGGGCGAAGCATAAAAGTAAGGGCGCTGATCGCGGCCACAATCAGTTCGGTCGGCCACATGAAGCGAAAGATGGACGCAAGATCGTGCGTGCTCCCACGCTCTGCCTGCGCAGCGGTCGTCCATTCCAGCAGGCGGCGGTGCGAGATGAGTTTGCGATACAGCGTGCGCGCGATGGCGTCCAGCATCAGGTAGGATTGATGCGCGATAAAGGTGATGAGGAGCGCAACCTGCGCTGTGTTCGTGCGCACGTCGCCCCACACGCTCCAGAAATGGCTCGTCCAGGGAATGCCGCGCGGCGGGCGCAGCAGGAGGGTCGTCGTCATGTGCGCGTACACGGGAAACGCGAGCGCCAGTAAGATAAAGAGCGACCACAGCGCCCCCGATCCCGGCATCATCGTCCAACTGAATGCGAGCCACAGGACAATGCCCGGCGCGACGAGACTGCGCCGCAGGTTGTCGAAAATCTTCCAGCGCGAAATGAGCGGCAATTTATTCGGTACGCGGCGACCGTTAGCGTCGGGCACGCGGGGCATAAGCCAGCGCGCTATCTGCCAGTCGCCGCGCGTCCAGCGGTGCTGTCGCTGCGCGAAAGTATCGTAGTGCGCAGGATAATCGTCCAGCAATTCTATATCGGTTACAAGCGCGGCGCGCGCATAGACGCTCTCGAAAAGATCATGGCTCAAGAGAGAGTTTTCCGGCACACGCCCATTGAGCGCGCGAGTGAAGGCGTCCACATCATAAAGACCTTTGCCGGTAAAGCTGCCCTCGCCGAAGAGGTCTTGATAAACGTCGGAAGCGGCGGTCGTGTACGGATCAATCCCGGTATTGCCGGAGAAGATGCGCGCAAAGCGCGAGCGCGCGGCGCTCTCCAGAGAGACGCTGACGCGCGGCTGAAGGATTCCGTAGCCGCGTGTGACGCGCCCCGCTTGATGATCATAAAAAGGGCGATTGAGCGGGTGCGTGATGTGGCCGACGAGACGCCGCGCCGCTTCGCGCGGCAGTTGCGTATCCGAGTCGAGCGTGATGACGTAGCGAACTTTCGCGAGCAGAGAAGCTGCGGCGGTGGCTACTATAAAACTCGTGTCGCGCGCGCCGCGCAAGATGCGATTAAACTCCTCTATCTTACCGCGCTTGCGCTCCCAGCCGAGCCATTTCCCCTCGCTCTCGTTCCACTGGCGACGACGATGAAACAGATGAAAGCGCGCGTTGCGCTCGCCGCCGCTGCTGCTGCTCGCTCCGCCGCCGTAGCGCGCGTTCAATTCCTCGATCTCTGCCAGCGCTGTTTCAAGAAGGAGCGCATCGTCCGGCATCTCTTCACTCGGCGCATCACTAAAGTCTCCAAGCAGGGCGAAGTAGAGATGCTCGTCCTCGTTGGCGAGGTAGTGAACCTCTAGCCGCTCCAAAAGCTCCTGGACTGTCTCGATATTGGTAAAGAGAGTCGGCACCACAACCATCGTGCATGCGTCTTCAGGAATACCATGTTTGGTCTCCATGCTCGGCAGCAGTCGCGGGGGCAACAGGTAAGTGATGTCCCAGTTGAGCACGCTTAAGCTGAGGTCGCTCGCCGGAATGAGCGAGAGCAAAGCGAACGCGATGAGTAAAAGTGGACTCGCTCCCGCAACGTAAGCGAAGAAGAGTAGAGCAGCGATAACGAAAGCGGTGAGAAGCGTCAGCGTGCCGAGGTAAAAGAATGTCGGGTGAGACAAAAGCGCGCGTCGCACACGTTCGCGCACACGCAATCTGTAATTAAAGGTTTTTTCCAGCGCCAGGAGGCCGTCATGAATAAGATAGTAGCCGACGTGCGCGCGCCCTATGTCCTCCGGCGCATTCGCTTCGTGCGCCTCACCGGCCAGGCGCACGGCCTCGCGCGCAACCTCCAACTCGGTCGCGCCCGTACGCTTGCTGATACGCTCGATAACGTGACGATAACGGTCGCGCGTGGCAAACGTCATGCGCTCATAGACGCCCGCCGGGTCAAGACCAAGCGCCGGATCAACCAAACTGACGCTCTCGAAGAAATCGCGCCAGTCGAGTGTGGAGAGCAGGCGCATGCTGGTGATGATATTGCCGACCGTAACCTGCGCGGCGGCCTGCCGCTGGTGCTCAAGGTGAACGATCTGTTCGGTGTTGAGCTTGCGTTTCTTCAATTGCTGTTCGAGCCAATCGAAGACGATCATCAAAGCCGGGTCCTGATCGCGCAGGCGCTGCGTGAGCTGAACGACGAAGGCGCGATCCAGGTCTTCGCGTTTGCCCAGCCGCCCCGTTAGCAGAGAGATCAAGCCTTCCGGTTTCTGTCCGGCCATCTCCAGCAGCTTGTCGGCGAGCGCGTCGGCCTCTTCTCTGGCTTCGCGCGCCGCGACGATACGAGTTGCGATGCGGCGCAAATTCTCAACCAGCGCGAGGCGCAAGGTAATGGCGACGGCCCACAACTCGCCGATGGTGAGCGGCGTGACCTGCTGGTAGGCGCGTATGAATCTTTTCAGCGTCTCGGTGTCGAGGCGGCTATCGGTGTGCGCGATGAGCGAGAGCGCGATGGCGTAGATGCGCGGATAACCGGCCAGATCACCGGTTTCAAGCTTGGGCAGCTCGTAGTAATAGCCTTTGGGGAGGTCTTCGCGAATTTCGCGTAGCTGTTCTTCGACGATGTGGAAATTATCAACGAACCACTCGGCGGCGGGCGAGATCGTGCGCTCAAGGCGTATCGCCTCGGTCAATGAGCGATAAGCAATGATGAGCTGTCGCCCGTTATCTTCGAGCGCGGGCAAAAGCCTTCGCCCGCGCCTGCGGCCCGGAGAGACCTTGTATTCGGCGGCCAATGCGGCGGCCTGCTGCTCAAGGCGCTCGACGCTATACAACTCCTCGCGAATCGGATCCTCGTCGCGCCCCACGGGAGCGCGTCCGAGTCTTTTGAGCAATCCTGGAATAAGTAGCGCCGTTAGAGCCACTGGTGTTCACACAATCATAAGGAGAATTTTCAACCAGCATAGCATGATGAAATGCAAGGATGAAGGCGGAAGACCGCCGAGGATAAATGATGAAAGAATGATTGCTCAAGTTGAGTAGTCACGCTTTCATTCTTGGCGGCCCTGCGCCTTGCTCTTCGCCTGCTGATGGCGTACCTTTCTTCAATACCGTTTGAGCAGTAAAATTATCTATCAGCGCAGCGGTCGCGCGGTTTGACGCCCGTGCGCATCCGGGCCGAGACTATGGGAGAAAATATGAGCGCGAATACCTTGACGATTATCGATAATCGCACCGGAAAACAATACGAGATTCCTATCGAGAACGATACGATTCGGGCCATGGATTTGCGGCAGATCAAAGTCTTGGACGAAGACTTCGGGATGATGACTTACGATCCGGCCTTCATGAACACGGCTTCGTGCAAGAGCCGCATCACCTTTATTGACGGCGATCTTGGGATACTTCGTTATCGCGGATACCCCATCGAGCAATTGGCAGAGCGCAGCACCTACCTGGAAGTGGCCTACCTGCTGCTCTACGGAGAACTGCCGGCCGAGGCGCAACTGGAGAAATGGAAGTGGCAGATAACACATCACACGTTTATCCATGAAAGTATCAAGAAGGTCATGGATGGGTTTCATCATGACGCGCACCCGATGGGCATGCTGGTCGGAACCATCGGCGCTCTCTCGACCTTTTACCCTGAGGCCAAAGATATCTTCGAGACGGATTGCCGCCAGAAACAGATTTACCGACTGATCGCCAAGGTCGCCACCATTGCCGCCTTCTCCTATCGTCATCGCCAGGGATTGCCCTACGCCTATCCGAATAACGACCTGAGCTACGAGGGGAATTTCCTCAACATGATGTTCAAGACCACGGAGGTTACCTACGAGCCGAACCCTGTGCTTGAGCGGGCGCTGAATATCCTCTTTATCCTGCACGCCGATCATGAGCAGAATTGCAGCACCAACGCGATGCGCAGCATCGGGAGCGCTCACACAGACCCTTACTCGGCGATTGCCGGAGCCGCAGCCGCACTCTACGGCCCGCTGCATGGCGGAGCGAATGAAGCCGTGCTGCGCATGCTTAAAGAGATCGGCTCAATCGAGAAAGTGCCGGAGTACGTCAAGCGCGCCAAGAGCGGTGAATTTCGCCTGATGGGATTCGGGCATCGCGTATATAAGAACTACGATCCGCGCGCCAAGATTATCAAGCAGGTTGCCGAGGAGGTGTTTGAAGTGACGGGCAAAGACCCGCTTCTAAACATCGCTCTCGAACTGGAACGCATCGCGCTCGAAGACGAGTATTTCGTCAAGCGCAAGCTCTACCCGAACGTGGACTTCTATTCCGGGATCATCTATCGAGCGATGGGTTTTCCCGTAGATATGTTTCCCGTGCTGTTCGCCATCCCGCGCACTTCCGGCTGGCTCGCCCAATGGGTCGAGCTGCTCGAAGACACGGATCAGAAGATCGCGCGACCGCGTCAGGTTTATCTGGGCTACGACGAGCGAGACTATGTTCCAATCGAGCAAAGGAATGCCGAGCAGCAGCGGCAGGAGGACGGAGCAGCAGGGGCGTCGCTACAGGCGAAGCAACAGGCTTAGGAACATCAATGTGTCCTACAACCGGAGAATGCGCCCGGGCTCCCACAAAAAAAACTCCCGCCGGCCTTTAATCACTGGCGGGAGTTTTGCTGTAGCTGAGGCCGAAGCGGGAAAGGAGCGGCGATGGAGAGGGTCATACTCGTTGACGAAAATAATAATGAGATCGGCATCGAGGAGAAGATGCGGGCACATGCGCAAGGAAAGTTGCACCGGGCTTTCTCTGTTTTCGTCTTCGACTCTGATGAAAAACTGCTGCTACAGAAGAGGGCGCAAACGAAGTATCACTCCGGCGGATTGTGGTCGAACACCGCTTGCGGGCATCCGCGTCCGGGCGAAGCAATAGCGGAAGCCGCCCGGCGCAGGCTCAGAGAAGAGATGAACTTCGATTGTGAAATACAGGAGGTCTACAGTTTTATTTACAGGGCGCAGTTTGAGAATACTTTAATTGAACACGAGTACGATCACATCTTTAAGGGTCAGTTCGATGGCGAGCTCGTGCCGAACGAGCAAGAGGTAGAAGATTGGAGATGGATCAGTCTCGGCGAATTGAGAAAGGATTTGCAGAAGAATCCTGACGCTTACACCGCCTGGTTAAAAATCGCTATGAGCCAAACGAACCTGCCTGAGCTTATCGGATGAGCCGCGCGGGTTAGCATTTTGAACAAGATGTATCGAGGAGCGCTAAAGCTTTTGCGCTCCGGAAAGGGGAAGGATGACAGCAGAGACACTTAACGAACAAGCAAACTCGGCCAAAGGATGGCTGATAGTCGGAGTATCGCTCGCGCTGCTTCTGGGCGTTGCTCTCCTGAAGGCACGCGCGTAAGGTAAGAACATCAACCACGTGATGAAGGGCGTAACCGCTTATAAGCGGTTACGCCCTTCTGTTTACGGCTGTGATTGACGGGGATGCGAGCCCGACGCTTCCGGTCGCTTGAGCTTGAAGATCATCAAAAGCTGAAGCGAACCTGCGCCGAGACGCAACGGTTATCAGGACAACGACCTCCGCCGAAGCCGAACCCCCCGGCAGACGAGCGCGATTGCCCGAACAAAGACGAGCTGAGATTGCCCACGGGTAATCCTTCGTTCGTATGGTTGAGCAGATTTTGTATCTGCACGGAGAACGTCAGACTGTAGCGATTCTCGGATGAGCCGCCACCACCACCTCCGCCGCCACCTCGGCCTCCGCCTCCAAATCCGCCGCCGCCGAATCCACCACGACGACCGCCGCCGCCGCCACCGCCACTTCTTCCTGCGCCGCGCCTGCCGCCTCTGCCTTCCGGCGCGGAATCGGCTACGGCATCAGCACTACTACTACTACTGCGACTGCCGAAGCTAAACGTCTTGCTGATACCCAGGTTGACCGTAAAGAGCGATGGGCCGGTGCCGTAGTTGCGCGGAATCAGCGATTGACCCGGCACGGGGTTGGGGTCAAACGCGCCGTACTCAGTGACGACGCCCGGTTTTAAGAGATCGGTCGCGAACGCCGGGCGTTCCGTGAATAGTGTGTCGCCATTTGTGTCGCGCCCAGTAGTGATGTTAAAGGGACGACCCGACGACGCGATGATGAACGGGTTCAATCGTATGCCCCAGGGCGCATTGATCGAGCCGCCCAGGACAAAGTTGTGACGCACATCAAGCGACGAGCGACCGTATTCGCCGCTCAGGTCATAAGGGTTGGCAGAGAATGTTCCCGCTCCGTCCGTATCACTCTCGGCTTTCCCAAGGACGTATCTCGCAAAGAGCGAAAAGTTTCGATTCAGCCGGTTGTTGGCGCTTAGGATCAACTGAGTCTGGTTGAGACGGCCGCTCGATTCGTACTGGTAGATATTGCCGACATCTCCAAAAGGTCTGATGCCGCTTGTGGCGACGCCCGCGACAAATGTTCCCGGCAGCGGCGCGTTCAGATTACGCGAGCGCAGCAGGTGCAGCGTGCGCGAGTTGATGAAAGTCGCCGAGAAGGTAAAGTTATATGGCAACTGCCGCTCAAAGCTCAAAGAGCTTTGGATCGTGTAAGGCGCTTGCAGGTCTGAGGCAAGGCGTCTTGTGGTCTGCGGCGTGGCGAAGGACGCGAGCGTCTCCGCCGTTGGCACATTCATGACACCGTCAAGGGTGAACTGCGCGAGCCCTAAAACAGCCGGGTCTGTGACCAGGAACTGCTGCTGGTTATCTCCGTCGAAACGATTGGCTTGCAGCACCAGGTTCTCGCCGATGCGATCATAGAAGATACCGAAGCCGCCGCGAATCACAGTCTTTGGCTGCCGCTGACCGGCTCCGCCCGGAGCCCACGCGAATGCTAAGCGCGGCGCAAAGTTAAAGTTGCTGCTGATATTCGTCTGCCGTTCATAACGCAGTCCGAGCGAGAGCGTCAGATCGGGCCGCACGCGCCAGTCGTCCTGCACGAACGCGCCGAAGTCCCGCTGTCGAACGCTCGCCGCAGGCTCGCCGCCCGCGATGGTGAACTGCGAAGGGCCGCCGCCGAGAGCGCGTATCTCGCTTGACGCGAGACCCTGCCCCTGAAAGAGCAGCGTGCGGCGATAGCGTTCAATGCTGGTAAGCGGAACGAGATTCGGCCCACCGTTCGTCCCCTGTACTATTTGATTGTTCGCGTCCAGTTGCGGCCCCGTGCCGCCGGCAAAGGTGAACGTTCCTCCGAAGTTGTTGGGAGAGCTGTCAAAGATACTGATACGGCGCAGTCGCGCGCCGAATTTCAGCGCGTGATTGCCTATTGAGAAGGAGGTGTTATTTTGTAACTCAAGGCGATCTTCGTTGTTGAAGGCGAGGCCGACCTGCGAGCCGCCGCCTGTAAAAGCCTCCTGCACGTTGATGGTCGGCAAGGTGTTGTCACCCTCCTGCTGCGAGCGACGGCGTATGTATTGTAAACGGGTCTCGTTAACTATCCTCTGATTAATGATCGCCGTTTCGGTCAATTGAAAAGTGTGTTCCGTGTTCGACGTGTCGAAGGCGCGCGAAAGCAGAGAGAAATCTCCGATGCCGGAATTTTCGCGCTCGGTGCGCGTAAAACTATAACGCCCGACGAGCGTATGATTCTGATTGATCGCGAAATCAAAACGCGGGCTAAAGGACGTGCGCGTCTGCGGCGTCAGCACGGAGAGGCTGTACGGCGTCGGATTAAATCCGGGATCGAGGATGATCGCATTGATGACATCACTGTCGCTTACGGCGCGCCGGTCGAAATCCAGAAAGAAAGATGCCCTCTTGGAGATAATCGGCCCGCTCAGGTTCGCGCCGTAGGAGCGCGTTTGATAGGGCGCGCGGCTGGGCGCAAACGGATTGCGCGCGTTCAGGCTTTCGTCCGCGAAATTGAAGGAGGCCTGCCCGCGAAATTTGTCCGTGCCCGGCCTCGTCAAAATCTCTATGCGCCCGAAGCCCAGGCGGTCATACTCGGCTGAGAAGGGATTCGAGTTGATGCGTACTTCGCGGATTGATTCACGCGGAGGCAGTCGCCCGCCCGTAAAGCCGTCAATAAAGATTTGCCCGCCGTTCGGCCCGGCTGATGGCCCTGCCAGAGCTTGCAGCGCTTCGGCCAGCTCGTCAGGGTCTTCGGGCAGACTCTCAAGGTCTTCCCCACGTATCACAATCGCGCCCGCGTTATTCTCCGGTTCGGCGCTGACAGCCGGTTCACCTGCGACCGTGACCTCTTCCGCTTCAATCGTGATTCCCAGAGTAATGTCGAGCGTCGCGCGCTGCCCGGTTGTAACCTCCACAGTCTGATTTTCAAAAGGGGCGAAGCCCTCCGCCACGGCGCGCACGGTGTACGTGCCGACGGGAAGATTAATGAGGACATACGTGCCGTCCTCATTAGTCGTCGCTGTCTTTTTGACGCCGCTTGCATCAACTGCCGTAATGGCCGCACCGACGATTGCTCCGCCCAGTTCATCCTTAACCTGGCCGCGCACCGAGCTGCCGCCCCCGCTTTGCGCTAGCACCAACACATTCATGCTGACCAAACTTAGAATTAAAGCGAGCGCGCACGCTATGATTCTTTTCACCGATCTATTTAATAAAGACATATCGTTATTCCCTCTGATTAAACGTAATCGCAAATAAATGCTCAATACTACTCACACGCAGACTGAAGAAGAGTTTTTCATCTTCACGTCCGCTAAAAGTCCGGCAATGTATGGGGAGAGTTAATCTACAGGAGAGTAAATTCTAAACATACGCGGGTGTTGCCCTTTGATTAAGCTGCAATCGGGTAAAACACCGGTCGCACCAGCCCGCCTGAGAACGGGTTCACAGGATATGAACCATCGCCATGCGCCGCTTCGACCTCGTCCCAGAACTGTTCCAGAAAACTTTTCTCAGGCGCGCAGGAGAAACGGGACTTTTCTATTCCTTTCGATTCTCGATTCTCTTCACGCCATCGCAGCAGCTTTTCGCCAACTTTCATGCGGACGTTTGGGGAGAGACTCACAAAACGTCTGGCGAGTATCTTGATCGCGTCGTTTGAGCTTTTCATGCCCGGTGATCTCCCTTCAACTAATTGAATTCAAATCAAGCCCGTCGGTTTCGACCGATCCGTTCCTCTCAAAAAAAACTCAATGCTCATCCCTTCCATCGGGGTTGCGTTTGGCGTCGCGTTCGGCGACTCTGGCGTCGAAACGCTGCTGCTGCTCCGGCGTAAGCAGGGCGCGTATGCGTGCGCGCGAGTTCTGTCTGAGGGCGTCATAGCGCGGGCGCACTTCGGTGCGCAGCGCGCGGTACTCGTTGCGTGTTTGATCGAGTATGGCGCGAATCTCGCTCCCCTGTTGCTCGTTCAAGTTGAGGTCGCGCTTCATATGTTCAAAGACCTCTTTCTTGTCGCGCCGACCACGCCCCTCCTGACGCTCGCCTGTGCCTGCCCTCAAGCGATATACGCTGTCAAGCGATGCGCCGGTCAGGCAGCCCAGCGCAAACACGCCCACAACCAACAACCATACTTTGAGCAGAGTCTTTCCGCGCGGCGTCATCTCGTCACCTCCGGCTCTTCGTTGATGATAGTCGCAAGCACCTCGTCGCTGGAGAGCGGCTGTCTGTCCGCAAAAACCACGCGCTCGATCTCCGCGTCGGGTGCGCCGAAAAGAGCATCATCGCTGAGAGCAATGGTGGTCGGCGTGCCCGGATTCGCCGAAGACCAGAAGAGGGCGAAAGCGAAGATGGCGGTCAGGGCCATCGCCGGCACAGCGCGCCAGGCGATACCGAGCATCGCCAGCCAGCCCTCTCCTTCTTCACGTCGCCGACGCTCAGCATTGATGCGCGAGCGCACGCGCGTATAGAGAAAGGGTGACGAGGCGACCCGTTCTGCTTCCTGTTCATTGGCCGCAGAGGCGCGAACGATCTCGCGACCCATGCGGTCGAGCCGTTCATCCAATCCGCGATCCTTCTTTTTGCTGACCATTGTCTTTCACCTGCTCCTTAGGCCGCGTGGCCTCTAACCCCGGCCTCATAAATAAAAACGTGTTCCGTCCCGCTGCGGTTACAGAAATCTCTCCAGCACGCGGCGAAGAGAGGCGCGCGCGCGGTGCGCACGCACTTTGACCTTTGAGGTTGACCACCTGGTTGATTGCGCGATCTCGTTAACGGAGAGGCCCTCCACGTCCAGCATGACAAGCACCATACGGTCTTCGGGACTGAGACGAGCGAGCAGTTTGTCCGCCAGGTCGCGCGAGACGGCTGCCCCCTCTATATCGCCCCCGGCCCCTTCTGCGCGCGGTTGATCTTTCAACCACGCGGCCTCGTCTTCGGAGATATTGCTTAAAGCGCTCTCAGGCCGTCGCTTGATCCGCCGCAGCTCGTCGTAACAGGCGTTGAAACTGATGCGCGCAATCCACGCGGCAAAAGAGGCTTCCTGCTGATTGGTAAAGTCTTTAAGCGCGAAATAGGCTTTCGTAAAGCTCTCTTGAACGATCTCTTCGATCTGCTGGGGTTGACGAAAAAAACGGCTGGCGATTAAAGAGACGCGCCGACGATGACGGTTGAAGAGTTCCTCGAACGCCTCTTCCTCTCCGGCAGCGGCACGAATCACAAGCTCTGTGTCAGACGGGTCGGCGCTCGGTTGCGCCGCCGTGGGAAGATCTGCTGAGTCGGAAGCTTCTGCCATCTCGTCCATCAATTATTAACTGCTGACACGCCTCTTGTCTTCCCCTGAAGCGCTTAACTCAAACAACTTCTCATTCACATGGACAAAATAAAGCGGCAGCCCTTCAGACAAAAGGGCTGCCTTTCTAATATCTGTCTGCTGCCGAAGGCACGCGCTATCTTCTACAAGCGAGCGCGTGTCTTCGACAATCCGCTTTACTGATTTTGGTCTGTGTTCGCACCGCGACGAGCGCGCCGTTCCTGGCGCTTCTGTTCCCGCTGCTGTCGCTCGGTCGCAATCTGCGTCTTCTGTTCCGGCGTTAGCACCGCGTACATCTCCGACATAATACGCGCACGCATCACTTCCATCTCGACATGAGCATTGGCACGCGCCTGTGCATTAGCTCGCACGGCGCTCTCATTAAACGTGCCGCCGTTAAAGATTCCATTGTCACCAGCGCCCTGGCGTGCCTGCCTCATCTGCTGGCGAAGCGCCTTGGTGCTCTCGCGATGACGAGCGGCGATCTGCTGCATCTGCTCTTTTTGCGCATCCGTCAGGTTGAGTCTCTCGAAGAAGCGACCGGCGAAACCGCCTTCGCGCCCTTCCTTGCCGCCTTTATGTCGCCATTCACGCCCGCCGCGCTCCCTACCGTCCTGTCCTTGATTTGACTGCTGCTGCGCGACGCCGACGACGCCCGTCAGCGCAAAGGCCCCGGCCAGTGCCAGTCCGCCCATAAGTTTCTTTGAACCGTTTAATTTCATCTGTTTCCTCTCCAGAATAAAGAATTTTTGTGTGAGCCGTATCGAATACATAAGGGAGAATGACGCCTCAATCCGGCCAGTCACAATGTAAGACGAGCGATCCCGGAGTACGGTTACAATTTTTTAAGAGCGACGCGCGAAAGAGTGCTCTCTTTCCTTATAGGTGTTCACTTATTCGGGCACAAGTGCGAGGCGGAATCCCATCAGAGACCAATCCGATTCGCCCTCGACTTCGCTGATATATGAAAAGTCTCCCGGAGAGTTAGAGCCGACGGCGTAGCAGGCGGCGTTGCCCTGCTCGTCACGATAAAAGCCAAGCTCAAGCGTTTCCGTTTCGCTCCAACGCGGATGAAAGATTGTGCCGATCAGGTTAAAGACGGCGGGCGGGCAGACCGTCACGCGATAACCTGCGGGCATGATCTGGCGTGCGCGCCAGTCTTCGTTAATGACGTTGAGAAAGGAGCGCAAGCTCAGATAGTTGTGAGCATAGCGCGTTCCGCTCATCATCCCCGCGCGTCCCATGTATGGCGCAAACGGGTCGGCCAAAGCGTCATGGCCGTAGAGGCTTCCGTAGAATTGCCGGTTCTCCGGAAGATAACGCGGCTTCTGCGTCGTCTCCACCCCGATGATATGCCCCTGATGCTGCTCGTGGCCTTTGACCAGGCGGTCGCGATAACTGGGGCCGTGCTCATGCGGCCTCACGAAATCTCGCGGAGCTAAGGGGTAGAGCCGCGCCAGATAGGAGTCATCCAACGGCACAATGTCGGCTGGTGGAATAATGTGCCATTCGATATTGAAATGCTCCAGCCCCTGGGCAATCTCTGGTTTTAAGTCGAACCGGGCGGCATCAACTGTTGCCACTTCCCGGCTCGCGCCAAGTTCAAAAAACTCACGAAGCCGTCCCGCTCTTTCTTCCATCCATTGAGCCATCGATGATTTCACCTCACTTATGACATATTCGACACCCTAATACATCTAATTGCAACTTCCTTGCGATGCAGCGCAGCAAGGTGACATATATATTTAGACTGGAATCATTCCAGACCCGTGGCGTTCAACTCGGCGACCGAAGAAATCTGTAACCGGGGAGCGTGGTCTGGCGTTTTCAACTAAATAAGGGGTTAGGAAACCAAGGCTATTTATGGCATCTTCAACACTCTCCCGTGAGTCTCGATCCACGACGCTTGTTTGCCTCGTGTTTGTTGTCGCGCTACTGGGTACTGCCTGTGGGCGATCCGAATCGAGAGCCAACGCGAGAGACGGCAATACCGCAGTGGCAACGACTACGACGACGACGACAACAGAGACGGCAGCGCCCGTCGTTGTCATCGCCACCGCTAAGGCTGTTGCGCGAGAAGTGCCGTCATTTATTCAAGCGACGGGTAGCCTCATCGCTAATGAGACATCAGATGTTGCGTCGCCAACCTCCGGTCAGGTAACGGCGACTCCGGTGGGCGTCGGCGCATTCGTCCGGCAGGGCGACGTTCTGGCGCGCTTGAATGACAGGGATGCGCGCCTTCGTCTCAGGCAGGCGCAAAGCGGCGTGCAACAGGCAGTGGCCGGAGTTCGTCAGGCGGAAGCCCGTCTGGGCATCAGGCCGGGAGGCAATTTCGACGCCGTCACGATTCCAGAAGTGCGCGCTGCGAACGCTAATCTTGAGCAGGCGCAGGCAGAGTTTCGTCTGGCCGAAGCTAACGAAAGGCGTTATCGCGAGCTGGTCGAGACGGGCGACGTGGCCGTGGCCGTTTACGAGCAATATCGCACGCAGAGGGATACGGCGCGTGCGCGTGTTAATAGCGCTCGCCAGCAGCTAGAAGTGGCGATCAACACCGCGCGCCAGAGCAATCAAGCTATTCAGAGCGCCGAAGCCGCTGTCGAGACGGCTCGCTCTCAAGTCGCCATCGCGCAGAAGGCTGTGGCCGATGCGGTGATTCGCGCGCCCTATGCAGGCTACGTCAGCAATCGCCCCGTGGCCATCGGCGAGTATGTCTCTCCGGCCTCAATCGTGGCGACGGTGCTGCGCACCAATCCATTAAAATTGCAGTTACAGGTGGCGGAAGCAGAAGCGCCTTTTATCACTCCCGGTATGGGCGTATCGCTCGAAGTGGACGCGTACCGGAATAAAAAGTTCGCGGGAAGTGTGACGGCCGTCAATCCGGCGATTGACCCTGTCTCGCGCGCGGCGATCGTCGAGGCCGCTGTCGAGAACGGCGACAATGCGCTTCGCGCGGGCATGTTCGCTACCGCTCGCGTCGTGCGTCCGGGCGGCAACCGTGCCGTCTTCGTGCCGCGCTCCGCGGTTCTTTCAGATCAAAACACGCAATCCTTCCGCGTCTTCGTGATTCAGGGCGACACGGCGAAACTGCGCGTCGTGCAGATCGGCGCAGAGGAGGGCGACATGATGCAAATTCTTTCAGGCGTCCAAGCCGACGAAGTTGTGGCGACCAGTAACCTGGAGCAGTTGTTCGAGGGCGCGCGGGTACAACAGTAGCAATATTGAGATATGCAAAAGCTTGCTGAAATTTGCGTACGGCGTCCGGTTTTCGCCACCGTTATTATCTTAATCCTGACGGTGATCGGCGGTTTCTCGTTTTTCACGCTCGGCGTTGATCGTTTCCCGAAGATAGACATCCCGACCGTCTCCATCCAGACAACCAACCAGGGCGCAGCGCCGCAGGAGATCGAAACCGAGATCACGGACATCATAGAGGGCGTCGTCAATACCGTGCCCGGAATTGACGAGATGCGCTCCACCTCCTCACAGGGACGCTCCAACGTCACGATCAATTTCAATCTCGAAAAAGACCCTGACCTCGCCACGCAGGAGGTGCGCGACAAAGTCAGCACGATCATCAATCGTCTGCCGGAGACAGCCGATCCGCCCATCGTCCGTAAATCCGACCCCGATTCGCAGCCCGTCCTCGTTTACGCCATCAGCGCGCCTCGCTCTTCGATTGAGCTGACGACGCTTGTTCAGAATCAGATTCAGGAACGCATCGAATCTGCGGACGGAGTCGGCGAAGTGGTGGTCTTCGGCGGTCGCCAGCGCGAGATAAAAATCTATATCGAGCCCGACCGCCTGCGCGCTTTCAATCTCTCGGTGACGGAAGTCTCGAACGCTTTGCGCGCGCAGAATCTTGAGCTGCCCGGCGGCCGTCTTGATGAAGGCGCGCGCACTGTAACACTGCGCACGCTCTCGCGCGTTACACGTGTAGAGGATTTCAATGCCATCGTCATCACGACGAAGAATGGCTACCCGGTAAAGATAAGCGACGTGGGCCGCGTCGAGGATAGCGGCGTTGATCCGCAGTCTGCGGCCTCTCTAAACGGCGTGCCAAGCGTTTCCTTGGGCATACGCAAGCAGTCGGGCGCGAACACCATCGCCGTCATTAAAGGCGTCAAGCAGCGTATGGCGGAGATTCAGCCGCTTTTGCCGCCGGACATAAAGATCGCCGTCACGCGCGACCAGTCGGAATTTATCGAAACCTCTTTGCATGCCATCGAAGAACACTTGATCGTCGGCGGGCTGCTCGCCGCTCTGATCGTATTTCTCTTCCTGTGGAATTTCCGCTCGACCGTTATCGCCGCGCTCGCCATCCCGACTTCGATCATCGCTGCCTTCGCCGTGATAGCCGCGCTCGGCTACTCGCTCAACCAGATGACGATGCTCGCTCTGACATTGATGGTCGGCATCGTGATTGACGACGCCATTGTAGTTTTAGAGAACATCTATCGCTTTGTCGAAGAGAAGGGGATGCACCCCTTTCAGGCGGCGATTGAGGGCACGCGCGAGATCGGTCTCGCCGTCATGGCGACGACGCTTTCCTTGCTCGCCGTCTTTATCCCCGTCGGATTTATGTCAGGCATCGTCGGTCGCTTTATGTCCTCGTTCGGTCTCACCGCGGCGGCTGCGATTGCGGTCAGTCTTATCGTATCGTTCACCCTCACGCCGATGCTCGCGGCGCGCTGGATCAAACCGCCCAAGGAAACGATCACGCCCGAAGGCGTACCTCTGGGCGCGGATGGCGATGGCGGCAAAGATGATGTGGAGACGCCGCATGAGATCGGTCGTACTGAGCGTGCGGCGAAGGTGCATTCGTCGAAGGGTGGTCGTTTCTATCGCCCGATTGATCGCTCGTACATGTGGATGCTCAGGTGGTCAATGGCGCATCGCTGGGTTCTGGTTCTGATCTCCGTCATAGCCATCGCCTCTATCTGGCCGCTCTACAAATATGTCGGTTACAACTTCCTGCCGGATGAGGATGAGTCCGCTTATCAGGTCTCTTTGCGTATGCCGCAGGGCACGAGCCTTGCCGCGACGCAAAGCGTGCTTGAGCGCATCGCGCGCGACATGCGTGAACAAATCCCCGGCGTCGAGGCGACGCTCGTTAACGCAGGAGGTGGCGGCGGTGGCGGCGGTGGCGGCGGCTCTCCGAACGCCGGCTCCGTGCAGGTCAGGCTCAAACCGGTCGAAGATCGCAAGTTTTCGCAGACCGAATTGATCCAGCAGACGCGCGACATGATCCGTAAAAGGAAGTACCCGAAAGAGTACGTGATCAACGCGTCGGGCGGGTCATCCATCGGCGCGACCCTGGGCGGAGGCGGTCGCGGTGGGTCATCGCTGGGCTTCTTCATCAGCGGCCCGGACATTGAGAAGCTCGATGAATACTCGAACAAGTTAGTCGAGCGCATAAAGAAAGATGACAACTTTCGCGACGCAGACCGCTCGCTTCAGCTAAGCAGCCCTGAGATTCGCATCATTATTGACCGCCAGCGCGCCGCAGACCTCGGCGTCAAGGCGGGCGACGTTGCACAGGCTCTTAACACGCTCGCCGCAGGACAGCGCGTCACGACCTACAGCGAAGGCTCGGATCAATACGATGTGGTCGTGCGGGCGGGGGAAGAGTTCCGTCGAACGCGCGAGAGCTTGAGTAATTTCACTGTGGCGTCATCCAACGGCGGCACTGTGGGCCTGGAAAAACTCGTGCGCCTCGAAGAAGGAGAAAGTCCCGCGTCCATTGATCGCCTGAACCGACAGCGGCAGGTGACAGTCTCCGCGAGCCTTGCGCCGAATGGTTCGGAGGCCGACGGCCTCGTTGCCGTTCAGCGTTATGCTGGCGAATTAAACATGGAAGCGGGTTATCGAACGGGCGTTACCGGGCAGTCGAAGGAATTGCAGCGCGCGAACCAGTCTTTTATGTTGGCGTTCCTTCTCTCCTTTATCTTTATGTATCTGATCCTGGCCGCGCAATTCGAGTCGTTTATTCACCCGATCACTATCTTGCTGACGCTGCCGCTCTCGATCCCGTTCGCGCTGCTTTCAACATTGATCGCCGGGCAGCGTCTCAATATCTTCTCGGCGCTGGGCATTCTGCTGCTCTTCGGTATCGTGAAGAAGAACGCGATTTTACAGATAGACCACACGAACGAATTACGCGCGCACGGCATGGAGCGTTACAGCGCTATCTTGCAAGCCAACCGCGACCGCCTGCGACCTATCTTGATGACGACCATTGCGCTCGTCGCGGGAATGATTCCTCTGATCGTGGGCTCAGGAGCGGGCGCGGCCACGAACCGTTCCATCGGCGTGCTCGTTGTTGGAGGACAATCTATGTGTCTGTTGCTCACGCTTTTGGCCGTGCCCGTTTTCTACTCGCTCTTTGAGGATGCTATAGAATCGCGCGTGTGGGCCTATGTCGGTGGGGGCTTTAACAACTTTAAGGGAGGCGCGGGACGACGCATCTCTGATGCTTACAGTGGTGTCCAGGGCATCTTTCAACGCAAGCCCAAGGTTGGAGAGCCAGTCGTTCGTCGAACTGCAAAGGATAGGTATGTTGATCCAGCTTCAGGTGATTGATCGTGCGCGGAACATATTTCGCGCGATAGGCTTTAACTTGAGAGGGGCGCTTGGGCACATGCTCTTTTCAACGCTGTTCGTTATGGCGTTGACGAGTGCGCCCATTTCAGTGCGGGCACAGCAGCAGCCTCCATCTACATCCGTCGAGCCGCCGCCCGCCGGAACATCATCGCAGCAGCAACGGCCCGGCGAGCCCACGCCCGCGCCTTCACAGCTTCCGCCCAATTCAACATCTGCGCCCATTCGCCCCGATAACGAAGCGCAGCAAAGCGCGCAGCCGCAAACAGGCCCGGCACAGGAGCGAGAGCAGACCCCCCCCAATACGCAAGGCCCGCGCCCCATCTCGCCGCAACAGCCGACCACTCCGGGCACACCCGGCAGAGACCCAAGCACCTCGACGCCCGCCGGAACTACCGCGCCACAGACGACAACAGTCACGCCTTCGACCACCGGCGCGCAGCAGCCCATATTTCCCCAGACGCCAGGACAAAACGTGGGCGTTTCCTCAGGCGTTGCGCCCGCCGAGTTGCCGTCGGATCCGCCGCCGGTCGCGCCCAACTTCGAGGCCGCGCCGCGCCCGCTCCCCTCTGCCGAGCGCGTCGGCGTTGACGTTAGCGACCAGTTGTCGCTGACCTTGAACGATGCTGTCAGGTTTGCACTTCAGAACAACAATGACATTGATGCTTCGCGCATTGACGTGCAGATCGCCGAATACAATCTTACGGGAGCGCGCGGCATTTATGATCCGCTGCTTTCATCCGAGAGCTACTATGAGCGACGCACGACGCCGACCAGTTCGACACTGGGCGGCGCTGGCGCGAGCGGAGCCGTCACACAGACGGATGCGACGGGCTCGCTTCGCCTCGGCGGCTACTCTCCGATTGCCGGAGGCGCTTATCAACTGGATTTCTCTTCGACGCGATTGACGACCACCAACCAGAACGTCACGCTCAATCCGCAGTTTCCGACGGCGCTCACATTTACTTACACGCAACCGCTCTGGCGCGGCCTGCGCTTTGACGACAATCGCCGCCGGATCGAGATCGCTAAAAAGAATCTTTCGCTCACCGATACGCAGTTTCGCCAGCGCGCCATTGACGTGATCTCGCAGATAGAGCAATCCTACTGGGATCTGGTCTTCGCGCTCCGCAATCTGCAAGTTCAGATTGACGCCGTCAAGCAGGCGCGGCTTCAGTTGGAGAGCAATCAACGGCTCGTCGAAAAGGGGGTGCTCGCGCCGATTGACGTTGTCGCCGCGACAACACAGATCACAACCTTCGAGCAGAGCGTCTATACGGCGCAGGAGGGTGTGACGCGCGCCGAAAACACTTTGAAGACCTTGATGCTCCCGGATCGCACCTCGCCGCTCTGGGCGCGCGCACTGACGCCGACGACGCCCGTCAGTCTCGAAGCGCCACGGGTCTCGCTAGAGCAGGCGACCTCCGCCGCCATTCAGAATCGCCCGGAGTTAGCCCAGCTCAAAACGAGCGGCGACATCAACGATATAGATGTCCGTTATTTTCGCGAGCAGACGAAGCCGCAGATTGATCTAGTCGGCACTTATACCTCCGCCGGGCTGGCTGGAACGCTCGTGCCAAGGCAGTCAACTACCGGAAGCACAAACGCGATTCTTACGGATCGCGTCAATGATCTTTCCGCGCTTGCGGGTCTTCAGCCGCTTCCCGTTTCCGGTTCGTCATCTTCAACGGTCGCGCCTAATCTGGTTGGCGGCTATAACCAGTCGCTGCAAAATCTGATAGACCAGAATTATCCGACAATGCGCGTCGGCGTGCGCATTACTTTACCGCTGAGAAATCGCACTGCCGAGGCCAGTCTGGGTGTTGCGCTCGCGCAGCGGACTCGTATTAAAGACACGGTGGCGCAGGCCGAGCAGTTGATCGAAGCGGATGTTCGTAACTCTCTACAGTCCGTGCGCTCAGCCGAAGCGCGTCTGGCTTCGGCAGCCGCCGCGCGCTCCTCGGCCGAGCAGCAATACGCGAGTGAGCAGCGACAATTTCGCGCAGGCACGACGACCGTTTATCTTGTGCTGCAACGCCAGACTGATCTGTTGGCCGCGCGCGCGCGCGAGTTACAGGCCCAGACCGATCTCAATAAATCAATCGCGCAGTTTCAACGCTCCACCGGCAGCACGCTCGAAGTCAATCATGTTTCCGTGATTACCGATACGCCTCTACGTCGCCAGCTTGAACAACGCGCGCCGCGCGTAGAGACGAGTGAAGCGAGCAGTTCTTCCGCAAGCCCCACACCCGCCGCCACGACGGCGGGAACATTTACCTGGGGCGATCAGCAATAATATCTTCGCTCCCGCCAGAAAAGTTTACGATCTGCGCGTAATATCTAACTCGTGCAGAGTCGAAAAGGGCTCACCGCAGCAGCGGCTCATTAGATTTCATGCGCTCAATATCTTCCCCGTGGCATATTCTTAAAATCGTAGCTTTCTGCGTGCTTGCGTTGCCCGCCTTTGTTGCAAGCACATCGTGTCGCACGTCTCAAACATCGGACGCGAATCAATCGTACGGCGTCATCGTCGTCAATGCTCCGGCGGCAGGAATAGTGCGCCGTGTGCTGGTCAACGAGGGTCTACAGGTAAACGCCGATACACCGATTGTCGAGATAGTCGTTCAGGAACAGACGCCTGCTGCTGCTGCCGTCGCTCCGAGTCCGGGTGAGAGCGCGGAGGCGCAAGCTGCGCGCAGAGTGCGTGCTTCAGGAGCGCAGATTGATGCGGCCAGAACTGAGGTGGTCAGGCACGAAGCGGAAGTTTCGCGGCTGACTCCGCTCGTCGCTTCGGGCGAAGCAAGCCAGGCACAACTCGACGGTGAACGCGCTTTGTACGAGCAGGCGCAGCAGCGCCTTCAGAAAGCGCAGGAGGCTGAGAAGCAGGCGCAGACGGGTCTGTTGGCTTCGCGCCAGCCCGGAGCCCAAACAAGCGCCGCGCAACAGAGCCGCGCACCGCGTGAGCAGATCATCATCGCCCGCGCCACATCAGCCGGGACGGTGAGCGTCATTAGTGCTCGCGTCGGTGATCGCGTCGCGAGCGGCCAGCCTCTGGCGACGATCAGGACGGATGCTCGTTAAAGGACGGACGCACTGTGGAGACATCAGCTATCAACATTGGGCCGCGCGAAGTGCGCAAGCGTCGTCTGATGGGCATTGTCGCTCTCTCCGTGGGCGTTGGCGTGGCGTTTGTGCTGGTCGTCTTAGGGGCGTCGCGCTGGTCGCGCCTCGTAATCTTTTTCCCCATCTGGATAGCCGGTCTCGGACTGTTTCAAGCGCGGGAGAAAACCTGAATCGCGATGGCTGCGCGCGGGACGCGCAATCCGGACACAGGCGAAGAGAAGATCATGGACGGCAAACTGACAGAGAAACTGCGCATCAAGGCGCGAAGCATAAACCGCCGCGCTCTTCTTACCGCCGCAGTGATTACGCTCGCGGCCCTCGCTTTCCCTGATTGATGATTCACCGCCGTTTTATTCATCGCCGCGGTAGCTGTAGGCGGCTGAGGCTGTATGCTGCCGTGAGCCCAGCCACGATGCAGGCTTCGCCCGCTTATAGCCGTCCTCGCAGGCGCGGCGTACACCGGAGCCGGCAGCACAAACTCCATTTGTCTGCCCCTCTTACAATCCGGCGTTAAACGAGAAGGTCTAAAGCGCTGAGGGGTATTTACATATTGGCGCGAGCTAGGTATATAGTATGAGTGTCGGTAAAGCTTACCGGCCATTAAAAATTATTCCCCCACAAATCTCCCGCTCAGGCCCGCGCGTCGCCCTGTTTTGTAGAAGTGCGCCGCGGCGATTACTGCACATCTGAGATATGTTCTACAGCGGAGGCGCTAGAGAATTCTCCGGCGATTCAGATTAATTCTTCATTACCCGACAAGGGGATAACTGTCGAAAGGAAACGATGCGAAATCAACAGGCGAACACCGATTCTCTCGATACAAAGCTGCTCCTGAAAACCCTGATGGCTTTCAGGAAAGGCGACTTTTCCGCGCGGTTGCCGACCGAATGGACGGGCGAGGCCGGGAAAATAGCAGATACTCTTAATGAAATTATCGAATTGAATGAACAGACGGCCAAAGAGCTTGAACGCGTAAGCCGTGTCGTCGGGCGTGAAGGCAAGATCACGCAACGCGCGACGGTGCCGGCCAGCGCCGGTTCATGGAGCAGTCTGGTGGATTCGGTCAATGAGCTTATTGACGATATGGCACGTCCGACGAGCGAGATGGCTCGTGTCATCGGCGCTGTTGCCAATGGCGATCTGTCACAAAGAATGGCGCTCGATGCTGAGGGGCGACCACTGAAAGGCGAATTCCTGCGCTCGGTTAAGATCGTCAATTCGATGGTTGACCAACTCGGCTCTTTCGCCTCGGAAGTGACACGCGTGGCGCGCGAAGTCGGCACGGAAGGAAAGCTTGGCGGCGAAGCCAAAGTAAAAGGAGTGGCCGGAACATGGAAAGACCTGACCGACAGCGTGAATTCCATGGCCGGGAATTTGACTGCTCAGGTGCGCAACATCGCGGAAGTGACGACAGCAGTCGCCAATGGAGATTTGTCGAAGAAGATCACCGTGGATGTGAAAGGCGAGATTCTTGAATTAAAAAATACGATCAACACGATGGTGGATCAGTTGAACTCTTTCGCTTCGGAAGTAACGCGCGTGGCGCGCGAGGTGGGTACGGAAGGGAAACTAGGCGGGCAGGCGGATGTGCGCGGGGTGGCGGGCACGTGGAAGGACTTGACGGATAACGTCAACTCGATGGCCGGGAATTTGACCGGACAGGTACGTAACATCGCGGAAGTGACGACAGCAGTCGCCAACGGAGATTTGTCGAAGAAGATCACTGTTGACGTTAAAGGCGAGATTCTTGAATTAAAAAATACGATCAACACGATGGTGGATCAGTTGAACTCTTTCGCTTCGGAAGTAACGCGCGTGGCGCGCGAGGTGGGTACAGAAGGGAAACTAGGCGGGCAGGCGGAAGTAAAAGGAGTGGCCGGTACGTGGAAGGACCTGACCGACAACGTCAATTTCATGGCCGGTAATCTAACCAGCCAGGTGCGCAACATCGCGGAAGTGACGACAGCAGTCGCCAACGGAGACCTCTCGAAGAAGATCACCGTGGATGTGAAAGGCGAAATCCTTGAACTGAAAGACACCATCAACACGATGGTTGACCAGCTTAACGGCTTTGCTTCGGAAGTAACGCGTGTGGCACGCGAGGTGGGCTCCGAAGGAAAGCTTGGTGGGCAGGCGGAAGTAAAAGGAGTGGCCGGTACGTGGAAGGACCTGACCGACAGCGTGAACTCGATGGCCGGGAACTTGACCGGACAGGTCAGAAATATCGCGGAAGTAACGACGGCAGTCGCTAATGGAGACCTTTCCAAAAAGATTACCGTGGATGTGAAAGGCGAGATTCTTGAACTGAAAGACACCATCAACACGATGGTTGATCAGCTTAACGGCTTTGCTTCGGAAGTAACGCGTGTGGCACGCGAGGTGGGCTCCGAAGGAAAGCTTGGTGGGCAAGCGGATGTGCGCGGCGTAGCCGGAACGTGGAAAGACCTGACCGACAGCGTGAACTCGATGGCCGGGAATTTGACCGGACAGGTGCGCAACATCGCGGAGGTAACGACGGCGGTCGCCAACGGAGATTTATCGAAGAAGATCACCGTGGACGTGAAGGGCGAAATCCTTGAACTCAAGAACACCATCAACACGATGGTTGACCAACTCAGTTCATTCGCCTCGGAGGTAACTCGCGTGGCGCGCGAGGTGGGCACGGAAGGGAAACTGGGCGGGCAGGCACAGGTTACGGGTGTGGCCGGAACGTGGAAGGATTTGACCGACAGCGTCAATTCGATGGCCGGTAACCTGACTGCTCAGGTGCGTAACATCGCAGAAGTGACGACAGCAGTCGCAAATGGAGACCTTTCCAAAAAGATTACCGTGGA
>JBKKAL010000245.1:0-14329 GCA_046714695.1 Pyrinomonadaceae bacterium | reverse complement strand
TAAAGCAGCACGGATGCTACCGCAGCTTACCCTCTAACCATCAAGTTCAAAGTTGCACTTACAAGTTGAATTCACGCATATTCCTCATATGTTCATACGTTTTTTCATTCAGTAGTACGGAAGAAATGAACTTGACTGTCTGTCAGTTTTGACATATTGTCGCGTCGCTTTTTACCTCGTTGCTTTACCCTCGTTTGAATTAGATCCTCTCGCCGTTTTTCGTAAGGAGATCTAATTTTATCTCGTTTCGTTCCCTATTATTTTTCGACAACTAACCCTTCGCCGGATGCTCCGTAGATGCGGCGCTCCGGTAAACCCTATAGGAGTATTTACTGATGAAAAGAACCCCCCTGATCTTTAGTCTGTCCCTTGTCTTCCTGGCATTAGCAGCTATAACCCTTCTTGTTGTCTCCGACAACAAATCTGCCTCTGCCCAATCAAGCGGTGAGCGTTCATATGTTCTGACTGCCGCAAAATGGGGCGATGCACAGAACCAGGCAGTGGCGCTCGCAGGCGGAACTGTGACATACAGCCACGGCAAAAGCGGCTTCGCCCTTGTTTCTTCAACTAATCCCAACTTCCTTCCACTCGTACAGTCGAACAGAGCTATTTCAAGCGGCGCTGAGGATCAGGTCGTCCAGTGGACTTCGCCCGTCAGGCAAGTTGAGCTTGAGGAGAGCGCAGTCACACCCGGCGATGAAACCTTCATCAACTTGCAATGGAACACTAAATCAATCGAAGCCCCCGCCGCGTGGGCCGCTGGGTTTACAGGACAGGGCGTTCGCGTCGCAGTTCTCGATGGCGGCATTCATAGCGCCCACCAGGATTTGGACGCCAACCTCGACGTTGCCCGTTCGGCATCGTTCGTTCCTGGCTTTGCTTTCAATCAGGATACAGGAACTTTCTGGCACGGCACACACGTCGCCGGCATCATCGCGGCGGAAGACAACGCGCTCGGCACCATCGGTGTCGCTCCCAGTGCGACCATCATCGGCGTGAAGGTGCTGCACAATGGTTCGGGTTCGTTTGGTGGGGTCATCGCGGGCATTCTCTATGCTTCGACCTCGATCGCCGAAGGCGGCGCTGGCGCTGACATCATCAATATGAGCCTCGGCGCGGCTTTCCCGAAGGGCGGCGGCCCCGGCACAGGCCAGTTAATCGGCTCTTTGAATAAGGCTGTGAATTACGCTGGCAGCAATGGTGTGTTGGTCATA
This sequence comes from Pyrinomonadaceae bacterium, assembly GCA_046714695.1. Classification (GTDB taxonomy): domain Bacteria; phylum Acidobacteriota; class Blastocatellia; order Pyrinomonadales; family Pyrinomonadaceae; genus DASQYE01. The sequence goes on along the minus strand of JBKKAL010000245.1, from coordinate 13,115 downwards.
TCTGCCGCCGGTAATGACGGACTTGATCTCGACCATTCGGGCAGTTTTACCAGCGTCCCCGCAATGTCCGGCAGTGGCCTTGCCATTTCCGCTACCGGCCCGGAAGGTTACGCCGTAGGCTACCCCAATGGAGCACAGAATTTCCGCACTCCAGCTTCTTATACAAACTATGGGAACTCTATAATCAATGTCGCAGCACCCGGCGGTGACTTCCGTCTACCGGGAACTGCCATATGTTCTATTCCAAGAGTTCCTGTTGGATTTGTAACCACACAATGCTGGGTCTTTGACATGGTCATAAGTACAAGTAGAGGCGGTCCCACCAGCACCACATCGTATTCCTTTGCGGCAGGCACAAGCATGGCTGCCCCTGCGGCGGCAGGCGTTGCGGCTCTTATCAAGCAACGCTTCCCCGGCATCTCGGTCGGTGCGCTCAAGAATAAGCTTGCACATACTGCCGACGATGAAGGGAAACAGGGTAACGATCCGTTTTATGGCAAGGGCTTTATCAATGCTCGTCGCGCTGTGACGGAGTAGTTAAGAAAAGTCTGAAAGAGTTAAAGAGAAAGGCCGGACAAGTTTCACTACTTGTCCGGCCTTTCTGATTCGAGTGGAAAATATCTACGCGGCGGCGCGCGGGGCTGGTGACGCGGTCTTGTCGCGCAATAGTTCAAGGGCTTTCTTCAATTGAATATCTTCCTGCTGCGGTTTGGGCGCGGTAGCGTCCGGCGCAGGCTCGCGTCTATCGTTCTGCGGGTTCGAGCGGTTTACCGCGTCATCGTCATTGCCTGTCAAATCCTCCGGATCAATGGCTTCGAGTTGTTCGGGCCGTTTTACTTCCACAGTCGGAACGACACCGGAGCTGGCACGGTCTGCGCCGAGGAAAGGCTTGCCGCTTGCCGAGGCCCATTTGGTGGTCGTCAAAAGCAGCCCATCGCCATCGCGTAAGCTAAAGAGCTGTTGCTCTGCGCCCGCGCCGAAACTCTTTTCGCCCACCACATCGCCGCGTTTACGCTCGATCAAAGCCGACGCGATGACTTCGGCTGCGCCCGCAGTGCCCGTGTCAATCAGGGCAACGACGGGGCCGTTGAAAATCGCTTCCTTTGCATCCGCCGTGAAAGTCTTCAGCACCTTGTTCTCGCGACCGATGGTCTCGGCCATAGTTCCCTCTTTGACGAAAAGATTGGCGACGCTCACGGCTTCGGTTAAAGAGCCGCCCGCCACGCCTCTGAGGTCGAGCACGATCTTTTGTGCGCCCTGCTTCTGCAACTCCTTGAGACGCGTCTTGACATCCGCCGCTTCACCTTCGGCCAGACTGTTGATGCGAAGTACACCGATCTTTCCCGCTTCCATACGGCTTTCAACCGCTGGCGCTTTGAACGTTCCGCGCTTGACGGCGAGCGTCAGGGGGCGCGCGTTGGCGCGCAGGATGCGAAGTTTCACCTCTGTGCCGGCCACGCCGTTGAGCAACTGCTTTGCGTCGTAGAGAGAGATGTCGCGTGTCGCTTTGCCGTCAATGTACTCGATGATGTCGCCGGCGCGGACACCGGCCTGATCTGCGGGCGAGCCCTTTAAAGGCGCGATCACGTAGAGATAAGAGGATAACTGGGAAAGCTCTGCGCCGATGCCGACCTGATTCTCCGTGCCGCCAGCGCGAAAGTCCCTCACCTGGTCTGAGGTCAAATAGGTCGAGTACGGGTCCAGACCATAGGCTAGACCACGCAGCGCGCCCGCGCGAACCTTCTCCATGTTTGGCTCATCAACATAGTCGTTCTGAATATGTTGAAGCACACTCCCGAAAATGCGCAACTGCACATCCGGATTATTCGAAGGCTGTTGGGCGCGTGTGGCAATCAAACCGCCGACCACGGCGTAGAGGGCCAGGCTGGCCGATAAGACTATGAGGGCAAATTTTGTGCGAAATGACATCGAATAACCTCAGAGTAATAGATCGTCGTCCGTGATTTCTGGAGCGAGCATGTGCCGACGACTCTGCTTTTCACGCTCGCTTGGTATCATACTGTGGCTCGCCGGAGCGCGCAAGCAATAACGACCAGTTCGCTTGACACCGTTTCCCTTACGTTTCTATACTCCGCCCGCTCATTTGAAAACATTTTGCAAAAATCTGTTAATCAAGAACAGGGCCGGATAAATAATCAGGGACATGTGCCAGGGGGTCGCCTTCTCGCGCTGGACTTGGGCCTCAAGCGTGTCGGGATGGCTGTCTCTGACGAATTGCAAATAACCATACGAGCACTTCCGCCCATTGGCCGGACTAACTGGAAACAATTACTGCGGACGGTCGCCGACACGCTCGAAAGCTTTGACGCATGCGCACTGGTTTTAGGTTTGCCGCTGCGATTAGATGGAAGCGAAGGTGAGGCGGCGGCAGAAGCGCGACGCCTCGCAGGTAACTTCGGGCGCTCGCTTCGTGTCCCTGTCTATCTACAGGATGAAAGATTGACGACGCAGGCCGCGGAAGAGGGTTTACGCGCGGAGGGCTACAATGCTTTGAGTCTCCTTGAGCGCCTCGATAGCGAAGCGGCGGCGATCATCCTGCGCGACTTTATTGCGAGTCAGGATCGAACCAATCCGGGCACAACTAATCGCATGGAGACTTGAATCCACGCGTCAACCGTCCATTGGATCAGCTTTTCATGAGACCGCGAAAGATTATTCTATCTCTTTTTCTGCTGCTCTTTCTGGGCATCGCAGGCATCGCTTTCTGGAGCTATAGGGACATTCGCAAACCCGTCTCACACTCCAGGAGCGCTGACTACATAGAGATTTCGCGCGGCTCAACACCCGCACAAATTATCAGCAAACTACATTCCGAAGGCATTATCGGACGCGAGTGGCCGCTCCTTGTTTATCTCAAGCTGACCGGCGCGGGCACACGCCTTAAAGCCGGCGAATATCGTTTCCCTTCTCCGATCTCACCGCTTGGAGCTTTACGCAAACTGGAGGAGGGCGGCCAGCGCCTGAGCCGTTTCACTGTCATCGAAGGATGGACGCGCTGGGACATCGCCGCCTCCATGGCGCGTGTTCCAGAATTAAAACTCCAGAGCGCAGACGAGGCGCTCGCATTGATGAATGATACTGGCATCGTCAAAGACCTGGACGCGCAGGCCGCCAATCTCGAAGGCTATCTTTATCCGGACACCTACAGCTTTCCGCCGGATGTGACCGCTCCGGAGATGATCAACGTGATGGTTAAGCGCTTTCGACAGGAATGGAAACCGGAATGGGCAGACCGCGCGCGCGCTCTTAATCTCACGCCGAGACAGATCGTGACCATCGCTTCGCTAATTGAAACCGAGGCGAAGCTCAAAGATGAGCGCCCGATTGTCGCTTCAGTCATCTACAACCGCCTGAAGAAAAATATCGCGCTCGGCATAGACTCTTCCATCATCTATGCCTCGAAGCTTGCGGGCAAGTGGAAGAATGACGGAAAAGTTTACAGGAGCGACATCGAACGTCGCTCGCCATACAACACGCGCTTGCAGGCAGGCCTTCCGCCTGGGCCCATCGCTTCGCCCAGCGCATCTTCCCTCGAAGCCGCGCTTTATCCTGCTGAAACAAATTACCTCTATTACGTGCGCGAACCTTCGCGCAACGACGGCGCGCATAATTTCTATGATAACGAGGCCGATTTCACGCGGGGCGTGCAGGCGCTGCGCAACTGGGAGCGCGAACGTAACGCCAACGCCGCTGCCAATAAAAATGGCAACAGTAACAACGCCTCTGCCCATTAGCATTCGCCCTAAAATCCGGTCTCACAATTCAATTCAAGACCCTTCGCGTTAAAATTACTTTTTACTCTTGCTTGAAATTACCCTGCCGTTGCTTTATGCTCAAAGTAGTTCCCCGTTTCAGGCCGGTGGCTTCCTACTTTAAAGAATGAAGGGCAAATGCTGTGAAGAAATTTATCGCCGTCATCTTCGTTTTCGCCATTGCAACTGCGAGCGCCTATGCGCAGGAAAAGGGCGTTGACACGCAGAACGACCGGATACGAGACTCTGGGAATAATCGCGCGCCGGGAAGCAACGGGAGCAAGCAGGATACTGGGGTCGGGCGCGGGATAGACTTTGGAGGTGGTCGCACCGTCACCCCACCGCCGATTCCCAATCCTTATAAATTCTCCGCCCGCCGCGACGAGATACTAAAAGCTGTGATTGAGTTGATGCGCGACCGAAAGTTAATTCTGGATGAGGCAGCCTCCAAGCCTGACGAAGGGATTCTTATCAGCCAGCCTTATACCTTCATCAAAGGCGCGGTCGTGACCGAATCCGAATTGATTCAGTATGCCGACGTGCCGGAGGCCAGTTCGCGCGGTTGGACACGTGGCCGCTATACGATGATCGTGGAGATTCAGCCCGTTGACGGGCAGAGCACCAATGTCTCCGTCAATGCCAAGATTGAGGGTCGAACCGATGGCGCGTCCGGTGCCGAATGGGTCTCGCTAAGAAGTATGGGCCTGGCCGAACAGGAGTTTTTGAGCGCCTTAATAGAAAACTTGACCGGTGGCCCGGCCCCCGGCCGTTAAATGCCCGGGCCACTGCCATGCTTCTGGTAAAAGCCCGTGCGATCAAAGTCCTCCCTGTCGCGTTCAGCATATTTCGCAATGACTTATGACCTTTGACTTAAAGATATTGTTTAAGCCATTGCGACCGCTATTTGATTGCCATCTTTATAAAGAAGAGATCAATGGAACCAATTCATCTTGATGCGGAAGCCAAAAGATCAACGCTCACACTTGTCGTCGCTCTGATCTGCGCCCTCGCAATTACAGCCGCTCTGTTTGGGGGTTACTTTTATCTGCGCCGTCGGCATGCCGAAAAGGAACTAGCCCAACAACAGGCGCAAGCCCCGCCCGCGACGAAGATAGCACTAGGCCCTCCACTACTACAGATTTATCAGGATGACGCGATGCTCAAGGGCGGGAAGGCTACTATAAGCGGTACTGTGGTTAATATTTCGACCGAAAGCCTCAAAGACATCGCCGTCGAATTGGAGTTGCGCCGACGCAGCAATGCCGCAACCGAGAATCGCTCCGTCCCTCTGACCCCGAATGAGCTGATGCCTGAAGGACAGGGCCGTTATGTTCTCACTGTTTTGACGCGCGACTTTAGCAATACGCGATTAGTTCGCATCAAAAGCAGCTCGCACCCGACCGACATCGCCTTCAAGACTGCTCCGGGCGCTCAACGCCCCCCGGAACTGCCTCCCCAAACAAATAGAACGATCATCGTCCCCAAGCCGACGCCACGCAAGGGTGAAGAGGAATTTATCAATACTCCTAATGATCCCGCCAGGGTTCCCTGAGTTGAGACAGGTAATGTGTCGGATAGACTCCCACGTATCGAAATCTTTTCCCGAGGCGTTAACGGAAAGGGGGTAAATCTTAAGGCAATACCTCAGAGGTCGGCACGACGACCAAGTTAAAGCATAGCCTTTAGTAACCATCTTTATCTGCTGATATATTTTGTCTTGACAACTGCACAAAACTTACTCTCAGCGAAATTTGTGGAAAGTTTTGGTAGTCACTTCGGACAACCATTTAGAGTCTCTCTATCGTCAGAAGACTCTCCGCTCTTAATGCTTGATAGGGGATATGTTTAGGGCTAAAATTTCGTCGCAGATAAAAACAGATCAGGGAAATCGTTACATGGGAAAATTCTGATCGGGTGATAAATGCTCAATCGCACGCTTCTCTTCTTCGCCATCTTCGCGCTGATTTCCATCGCAGGGGGCGAGTCTGCCCGGGGACAGACAATACTAAACGACCCTTTCAAGCCCGGTAAGTCAGGCTCAGACCATGAGTCGCCGCTGGGCTCGCCGGAAGTGGAAATGCGCGCCCGCCTTGATGCACAGCGGGCCGAAAAGCTTCGCAAGGAGAATCTGGACAGAGCGCGCGAGGTCGCACAGTTGGGTTTGGAATTGCGCGACATCTATTCCAGGAACAGATCATTTGATCGCAACGAAATCAAAAAACTCGAAAGACTGGAAAAGCTCACGCGTCGCATCAGGAGCGAGGCTGGTGGCTCGGACGATGATGAAAACCTTAAAGACGCGCCCCGTGAAATAGACGCCGCCTTGACCCGCATCGCCGACCTTTCCGTAGAGCTTCGCAAGGGTGTGGAGAAGACTCCCCGCCTAGTAGTTTCCGCCGCCGTCATTGATCGCGCCAACCAGCTTCTGGAGCTTATCAACTTTGTGCGCGGCCTCACTCACCAAGACAATTAACAGGATGAATCCCCTCCAGCCGCTCGTAAAAAATTTGCTGCGCGCAGGGCTCCCATCGTTTCTCATTCTGCTCAGTCTTACTTTCACTTTGCCAGTGCGCGCACAGGAAGAGGGCGACGACGATGTGGTGCGCGTCAATACCGAACTGGTGATCCTGAATATCACGGTCGTTGACGGCTCGGGCAGGTATGTACACGGGCTTCGCAGTTCCGACTTTAAGCTTTTCGAGGATGGGCTGGAACAGAAAATCTTTTTCTTCAGCGATGAGCAGACCCCTTTTGCCGCGGCCGTATTGTTGGACACTTCCGGGAGTATGGGTAAGCGTATCTCGCTGGCACGCTCAGCAGCGATTCGCTTCCTCAATGGCTTGCGTATCGAGGATGTCGCCGCCGTCTATCATTTCAATTCGGAGGTTGAGCAGGTTCAGGATTTCTCTTTTAGCCGTGATCTTGCAGACATGGCTTTCGGGCTTCGCTCCTCCGGGCTGACCGTGCTCAATGATGCGGTGCTGCGTGCGGCTGAAGACCTGTCTAAACGCGCGGAAAAGCGGCGGGCTATTCTGGTGCTTTCCGATGGCGCAGATACACGCAGCCGCGCTTCACTGGAAAAGGCCATCGCGACGGCGCTATCCGCCAATGCCACGATATTTACTGTAGATATGTCCTCCCCAGACCATTCGCCGGTTGACCGCATGAAGGGTGCAGGGGCTTTGCGTGCCATGGCTGGCAAGAGTGGTGGTCGTTACATCTCGACTCCCGGAGGCAATGCTTTGCGCGAGGCTTTCGCCGGTATCGTAGAGGAACTCGGACAGCAATACACAATCGCTTATCGCCCGACGAATCGGGCGCGCGATGGGCGCTTCCGGACAATCGCCCTCAAACTGTCGCGTCCCGACCTCAATGCGCGAACACGTCCAGGCTACAGCGCCCCTAAAGGCAAATAGATTTATTCGTACTTCAGCGCAATAATCGGATCCACTTTCGTGGCCCTGTGCGCGGGTATAAAATTAGCGATGAACGCGACAATTGTTAAGACGACTGCCGTTGCCAAAAACGTTATCGAATCGGTTGTGCTGATGCCATAAAGGAAACTGACGAGGAGGCGCGAAACAACCATTGCGGTTATCAATCCCATCATTGACCCAATCGCCACGAGCGTCATCCCTTCCCGCAGGACAAGTCTGAGCACATCCGAGCCCTGCGCACCCAGGGCCATGCGAATGCCTATCTCATGTGTGCGTTGGGACACGGCATAGGCCATCACGCCGTAGAGGCCGACGGCGGCAAGCAGCAATGCCAGCAGGCCAAAGACGCCGATCAGGGTTGCTCCCATACGCGCCGCATAAAGTGAATTGCCGATCAAATCTTTCATGGGCCTGATGTTTGTGACGGGAACATTTCTATCGAGCGCTTGCACTGTCTGCCCGATTGATGGCGCGAGCCCTGCGGGGTCTTTACGCGTGCGAACCAGCAAGCTCATGCCGGTCTCATGGTTCTGCGCCAGCGGCAGGTATGCGAAGGGAGCCGGCATTTCGCCGAGCGTAATGTATTTACTGTCGCGCGCGACGCCAACAATCTCCCGCCACGGCCCACTCTCGCCATCGAGGCTTAATCGCTTGCCCAAAGAGTCCTGCCCATTGAAGTGACGTTTCTCGAAAGTTTCGTTGACGATCACAACACCTGGCGCTTCTTCCGTGTCCTGATTACTAAAATCACGGCCTTTGAGCAGTCCGATACCGGCCGTTTGAAAATATTTCAAGCCGACCACGCTCAAACTGATGGCATTTTCATTTGTTCCGCCAGAGCTTCCGCCTTCGCCGCGAAAACTATTGTCCGGCCCGGCTCGTCCCTCTATCAACAAACTGCGGATTGAACTCCCCCCGCTCAAAGGGACAATGCGCGACAGGGTCGCCGATTCGATTCCGGGCAATGCTTCGACGCGCTCCACTGCCTGACGATAAAATTCTCTTCCCTGCACCCGCGTGTAGCGCAGAAGATTGATGTTGAGTGGAGCGATAAGAAGTTTTTCCTGATCGAAGCCCGGCTCGATGGCCTGCGCCCTCCACAGGCTTCGCAAAAATAGTCCCGCGCCGATGAGCAGCACAAAAGAGAGCGCTACCTGAGTGACGACGAGGCCACTTCGCAAATTAAATCGCCGGTGGTTTTGCCCTAGCGTCGGAGAATCGCTTTTCAGCGTCGTCACCAGATCCGGTCGCGAGGCCTGAAGCGCGGGCGCGATGCCGAAGATAAGACCTGTCATAGTTGAGAGCGCAAGCGTAAAAAACAGCACGCGGCCATCAACACTAAAATCTAGATTCACAGGCAGCACGCCGGGAGGAGGCGGCACACCTCTCAAAACATCCACCGCCCATATAGCCAGCAGCAATCCGGCTGCGCCACCCAGCAAAGACAAGAGCAAACTTTCCGTCAATAATTGACGAATAAGCCGCCCCCGGCTCGCGCCCAGCGCCAACCGCACTGCGATCTCTTTGCGCCGTGCCGATGCCCTCGAAAGCAGCAGGTTAGCTACGTTTGCACAGGCAATCAACAATACGATGCCGACAACAGCCATGAGCAGGCCAGCTACCGAAAGGAGTGAGCCACGCTCTTCTGGATCGCCATCATTTACAGGGGTAAGCGTGGCCATACGTTTGCGATTCGTATCCGGATAAAGCCGCTCCTGCTCTTTTGTGATAGCCAGGAGAGAGGATTGCGCCTGCTCTCTTGTCACTCCCGGTTTGAGCCGTCCGATCAACCACAACCAGCGATTACCACGCACCTGTAGCAGGTCCGGATTCTTCTCGCCCGAATAGCCGCCCCTTGGTGGGCGCATTATCGCCTGCATCATCATCGGCACGTAAATATCATCCACTCTACCCGTAACAATGCCCTGGAAATTTGCGGGCATGACGCCGATAATCGTAAAGCTCTGGCCGTTTAGAGTTATTTGCCGACCGATGATGCCAGCATCTCCGCCGAAGCGGCCCTGCCATAATCCGTGACTGATGACGGTGACGGGATGAGCGCCCGGCGTCTGATCATCGGCTGGTGAAAGAGTACGACCCAGCGCAGCTTGCACGCCCAGCACTTGGAAGAAATTGCCGGAGACGATCTCGCCGCTCAACAGATCGGTTTGTTCGTTGCTGCTCATACTTACAGAGATGGTGCCACTGGCGGCCAGTCCGCTGAAGACCTGATTGTGCGTGCGAAACTCCGCATAGTCGGGGTAGGAAGCTGTGTTATAGGGATTGCCCGGGTTGCCGCTAAAGACGTACACAAGACTCTCTGGCTCGGCGACTGGCAGTTGCCTCAACAGCGTGGCATTGATCAGACTAAAGATCGCTGTGTTCGCGCCAATACCAAGCCCCAGCGTGAGGACGGAAATGATTGTAAAGCCCGGCCTTTTGATCAGCATTCTCGCGCCGAAGCGCACATCCTGCCATAAGGTTTCCAACATACCGCCTCCACGAATGTCATATGCAATATCCCTGATGCGGCCAGGGTTGCCGAAGTTTTTTAAGGCAACTTGCCGCGCCTCATCCGGCGACAACCCTCGCTCAATGTAAGTTTCCGTTTCCATCTCGACATGGAAGCGCATCTCTTTGTCAATATCTTCGATAACTTTCTCACGCCGCAGCACAGCGCGCAGTCGTGCGAATAGAATGTTCAGCCACTTCATTGCTCGATTACTCCTCAGGTTGCTTGCCTAACTTTCGCGATGGCGAGCGCGATGCGATCCCAACTCGCCTCTTCAACCGTGAGCTGTTTGCGACCTGTCCTTGTCAGCGTGTAGAACTTGGCCTGGCGTCCCGTCTCAGTCGTATCCCACTTTGATTTAACCCAGCCGCGCTGCTCAATACGGTAGAGCGCCGGATACAGTGCGCCCTGTTCGATGGTGAGCATCTCCTCAGACATCTGCCGGATACGCTGGATGATGCCGTACCCATGGAGTGGCCCTAAACTGAGGGCTTTTAAAGTTAATAAGTCGAGCGTACCTTGTAGCAGGTCGGCTTTTTGGCTGGTCACGATTCTCCTCCGAGATGATAAAACGGCTTACACCTAAGCGGCTTAGGCATAATACGACAAACGATGCCTAAGATGTCAAGGCATCGCCGGCGAAGAGAGAAATATCGTGATGGAGAATGGGAAACAACAAGTGAGCAGAGTCGCCACTCCCCGCCCGTCAGGTATAAAGATATGAACCATGACACTGCCGGAGAAATACAGATAGTAGTTTATTCCGGCAGGATGGCGATGAGGGGCAGAGTCTGAGAAGGGCTTTAGATGCTGGTCTCGTTGCGGGCTTTTTCGCTGTGGCGTTCGAGGGCAAACTCGACAAGACGGTCAATAACTTGTGGGAAAGGGAGTCCCGAAGCCTCCCACATCTTCGGATAACCGGAAACATCTGTCAGTCCCGGAATCGTGTTCAGCTCGTTGATGAGAAGTTTGCCTGTATCTCGACGAAGGAAAAAATCCACCCGCGCAAAACCCGCACCATCCACCGCTTTGAAGGCTTTGACAGCCATTCGCTGAATGCGCGTCGTGAGTGATTTCGCGAGTGGCGCTGGAACAACGAAATCCACATGGCCCGTGCTCGAATATTTCTCGGTGTAATCAAGAAACTGTGCCGCCTTATTGTGGACAACATATTCGCCGGGCAGGCTCGCTTCCGGCTCATCATTTCCGATCACGGCGCATTCAAGCTCGCGCGCGTCCAAGCCCTCCTCAACGATGATCTTCCGATCATAACGCGCCGCCAGATTGATTGCCTGCTCCAGCGTTTCTTTATCGGTAGCCTTGGAGATGCCCACGCTCGATCCAAGATTGGCGGGTTTGACGAAGCACGGAAAACCAAGCGAGCGCGCAATACGACGTTTTACAGTTGCGGGGTCGCGCTCCCACTCTGTGCGGAGAAACCAGGTGTAATCGCACATCGGCAATCCAGCCTCAAGAAACAGCGCCTTCATCGTGACCTTGTCCATACCGGTTGATGAAGCGAGCACGCCGCAGCCGACGTATGCGACGCCCGCCATCTCAAGCAAGCCCTGTATTGTTCCATCCTCGCCGTAAGTCCCGTGAAGCACCGGAAAGACAAGATCAAGCGGGCGAGACTCTTGTGCACTATCGGCGTCGAGTGTGACGAGGCCGCGATGTGTTGGGTCGCCGATAATCGCGACCTGATCGCTCGCACCGTCCATGACTTCGGCTGTTAACCGCCGCTGCGTCTCCTCCGGTAATAGGCGCGCGGCGTCCGCAGGCGAGAGCCACTTCCCTTCTTTGGTAATCGCGATGGGCACGACCACATACTTGTTTTTGTCCATCGCTTCGATGACGGAGCGGGCCGATCTTAAAGAGACCTCATGCTCGCCCGAACGCCCGCCAAAAATCACACCCACCCGCAGCTTTTTCCCCATAAAATTTAGACAGGTCGTAATCCGGAGTTTAAAGCTAAAGATGTAACTCGCGACCTGCGGCCTTTAGACTCCAGACTCCAGACTTTTCCTCAAAGAATAGTTTTCCCCAATGCTGAAAGGATCAATTCGACGCCCAGCTCTGCCGTACGATTATTGTAATCGAGGGCGGTGTTGATTTCGACCACTTCGAGGGTGCGCATCCCGCCTGCTTCGGCTATCTTTTCCATCGCCAGATGAGATTCGCGATAGGACAGGCCGCCGCGAACGACCGTCCCGGAACCCGGAGCATCACCGGGATCAAGCGCATCAACGTCGAGCGTGACCGAATAGCCTCCAGGCGCACGCTGCGCAATCGCGATAGCATCGTCAATGCATGCGCTCATGCCGCGCTCGTCTATCTCGCGCATTGTAAAAAAGCGCATTCCCAGTTTATGAATCAACTCGCGCTCGCCCTGATCTACGTCGCGTGCCCCGATGTGCGCGCAGTAACGTGGGTCGAGCTTCGGAGCAAAGCCGGCGATGTGGGTCAACTCCTGCGCGCCGTAACCGAGCACTGCCGCCAGCGGCATGCCGTGAATATTTCCCGAAGGCGACGTCTCAGCCGTATTCATGTCTGCGTGAGCATCGAACCAGATCAATCCCAGGGCTTCTCCACGTTCCCTGAAATACGAGGACGCGCCGGAGATAGTGCCCATGGCGATGGAATGATCGCCGCCAAGAATCAATGGTAGCTCACCGGCGTTAAGCAATGTGCGAACTTCCGTCGCCAGTTCATTACATGCCTGGCTGATCTCCGACAGATATTTCAACTTGTCTTTGGGATCGGCCATTGTTTGCGGCCGAGCGATACGCATATCCCCCAGATCGCGCACCTCGTAGCCGAGCTGTGCGATGCGTTGATTGAGACGCGCGACGCGCATCGCCGCCGGGCCGATGTCAACGCCCGCCATGCTCGCGCCGTGACCCAACGGCACACCGAGAATACCCACGCGCTGACCATTGCCGGGACGATTCGGCAAAGGCGTTGGCGCTTGCTGTTCGATTAAAGCTTCTTTCATCTCATCCTCACTTTGCGAGCGGGCGGTCAGCCTCCCAATTTGATATTAAAGCCGCCGCCGCTGCCGCCGGATTGGGACGGGAAGAATGGCTTTAGGAGCCCGGCAAAAGCCTGTAGGTTGCGAGTCTGAATAAGTAGTTCGCCCGGGCCAACAAACTCTGCGACGATGCCCTCGCCGCTCATCATACTTCTGAAAAAACCTGTTGCTGCCTTGCGCAAAGTATATTGAGTCGTCCCCTCCCATGCGACCAGATGACCAGTATCAACTACATTGCGCTCGCCCGGCTGAAGGCGCTTGCGATGAATCGCGCCGTAGGATGAAACCAGCAGAAGCCCCGTCCCGGTGACCTGTAAGACAAATAGACCCTCGCCGCCGAAGAAGCTTTTCGCGCCGCCCCA
>JBKKAL010000244.1:0-41890 GCA_046714695.1 Pyrinomonadaceae bacterium | reverse complement strand
TTACAATGAGCGGCGGCCACATCAAAGCTTGCAGTATAGAACGCCTGTGGAATTCGCCAAGGAAAGTAGCTCTTATCAAAGAGCAGAACTCTCGTTATGATTGCACCTCAGTTGGGGAGGAGGTCAGCGCCGCCACCTTTATGTGAAGAGCAAGACGGCGGCGCTCTCTTCAAGTTTTGGATCCCGTCACATGAATGGTCAACTTTCCGAGCATCCGCTCGCTGAACTCATACAGGAAATAAAGGCCGCAGATTTATCGGGCTCGTTGCGTTTGTCGCACGAGCGCGTCAAGGTGGCGATCTACTTCGAGGAGGGTGGCATCACTTATGCGACCTCTAACCTGCGCGCGCACAGGCTCTCCGAATGCGCGCGGCGATGGAAGATCGTCGCCGTTCAGCAGTTGGCGAGCGCTCGCGAGAACGTGCCGGACATGCAACTGGGTCTCGAACTGGTAGAGCGTGGCGACTTAAGCCGCGAGGAGTTTGAGGAGTTACTGGCGCGGCAGGCGGTAGAAGTCCTGCGCCCGGCGCTGCTGTGGACGAGCGGCACATGGGATTTTGATCCGCGCGTGCGCTTAACGGTTGAGTTTAACTCCAGGGTTGAAGCGAGGGAGCTTTTGATGGAGTGCGCCCGCCGCCTGCCCCCCGAATTTATCGCAAAAAGATTTTTACGCGATGGTGCGGAAGACAGATTGTCGCCCGCTTCACCCGTCACAAATGGTTTGAAGCTTTTACCAAGCGAAGGGTTCGTCCTCTCGCGCGTTGATGGGCCAATAGCTTTGTCAGAGCTGACAGCGATCAGCGGTATGCCGGAAGCGGAGACTTTGCAAGCTCTTTACGCGCTGGTGCTCGGCGGACTCCTCCACCGCGATACCTCATCTTCTGCGCGCGCCTTCACGGCTGAACAATTAAAAGGAGCACGCGCCGCCAAGTCAGTTCAGGCGAGAGTCGTCCCCGCCCGCACGACAGCGGAAGGGGAAACCGCGCCGCCCGTCGAAAGCGCGCCCGTCCTCCCCGCCCCGGCTGTGACGAGCGAGCGCAACGATGTCTATGCATTGTTCGCGCGCCTTGACGACGCAGAGAATTATTATCAGGTGCTTGACCTCAGTCGCGATGCCGAGCCTGGTGACATCAAACGTGCCTATCATGGGCTCGCCAAACGCTTTCACCCGGACAGATTTCATAAGGATACCAACCCGGCGCTCTATGCGCGCGTCGAGGACACCTTCGCGCGTATCTCGCAGGCTTACGAGACGCTCAAGGACAGGCGCATGCGCGTCGCCTATGATCGCTCCCTCGGCCCGCCCTTGAGAATGAGCGCGCCGTCCTCGCCATCAGCATCGCAGCAGCCGCAAGGAACACGCTCCTTTAAAGCTGATGCCGAGAAGCAATCCGCGCCAGGCAACGCGTCAAGGTCGCGCTCGTCATCACGCTCTGTTGAGCCGGAAGAGATTTACCAGAAGGGAATAGCCGCTTTGCAACAGGGCAATCAGGCCCAAGCCCTTTCTTATCTTGCGGAAGCTGCGCGATCAGCGCCGCAGCAACCACGTTATCGCGCAGCCTACGGTCGTGCGCTCGCGGCTGATTTGCAGACCCGTCATCACGCAGAGGCAGAGTTTCAAGCCGCCATCGCTCTTGACAAGAATAATGTTTCCTATCGCATGATGCTGGCTAAGTTCTACAGTGCGGGAGGGATGGTGCGACGCGCGCGCGGCGAACTGGAACATGCGCTCCAGATTGATCCCAGGAATGAAGCAGCCCGTCTTCTGCTCGACAAACTGAAAGGCAAAGGTTAAAAGAGAATGGAGATGTGCGACGACCGTCACAGTTAGAGCATTGCTTTTGCATTGCCTCGCGCGCCGTCGCTTGCGGTCTTCCATTATTTGATCATGGCAACAACTCAGCTTGATTTTGCCGAACACGAACGCGTCCTCGGCGAGGTTTTCGTGGAACTGGCTTCCGCTTCGGATTATTTCGAGGCTTACAGTAATCCGCACGCGCTGCGCGTCGCGAAACTCGCGGACGAGGTCGCCAAGCTTTTCAAGCTCGCGCGACAAGATCGCTCTTCGCTACGCATGGCGGCGCTCGCGCATGATATGGGCGAAGTCACGATGGAGCGCGATTACATCAAGCGCGCGGGGCCGCTCACCGCCGAAGAGCGCCTTGACCTAGCGCGTCATCCGCTGATCGGCGAGCGTGAAGCGGGCCGCTCCGGCGCAGACCGTGGCGCACAGCTTCTCGTCCGCTGGCATCAGGAATGGTGGAACGGTTCGGGCTACCCAGATGCTTTGCAGCGCGAGCAGATACCGCTGGCGGCGCGAATCCTGCGCGTCACGGATGCATACGCGGCTTTGACAGATGGGCGACCGTTTCGGTCGGCGCTGACGGAAGAGGAAGCGCGCAAACATTTAACGCAGTGGGCGGGACTCGAATTTGATCCGCGAGTCGTGCAGGCTTTCCTCTCGCTCGAATCAATCGCAGAGCTTCGATCCTTTGCCGCTCCTGCTGAGATAAAGAATGTCGAGTACGGAAACGGAAATCACAAATGGGGAGAAGAGCCGGGCATTTGAATTTTGCAGCCGACGAAGCGATGCGTGCGCCGAAGTGACTATGTACAAAACCTCAAACACTATACCAACGGGTTGGCTCGCTTTTGAATTGAGTGTGCTGCGCCGCTTGAAATTTCGCTCCGTGGCGCTTCCCTTCGGAGGCGAGCCGCATCTTGGTATTTATCTGAAAAACTGGGGCGTGCGTGTGGCCGCCAACGATCTGGCCCAGTGGTCATGGATCAAAGCGACCGCTTACATCGAGAATAATACTCAGCGGTTGACGGAAGAAGAGATCGCGCTGCTGCTCGAAGACACATACATGCCGCGCTTTAATGAGGGCAACCCGGCGATGCAGCGTTGGTTCAACGAGACGGATGCTCTTTGGTTCGACAACCTTCGCGAAAGCTCGGAGAGGCTCGAATCCACGACCAAGCGCGCCCTCGCGCTCTCGACAGGAATGATGGTCGGCGATTACGTGCTCTCCTTCGACGACGAGACGCGCAGGCTTCGCCAGCCATTGTCTTTACCCGATGTCTTCGAGCGCGTGTGGCGGGCCCAACCTCCACCCGTGGACAATTCACACCGCAACCAGAGCGCCAACATGGAAGCTCGCGAATTTGTCGCGGAGCGGCGACACACTGACTTGCTCTTCCTGCGCCTGCCGCGCGCCAGCAATAAGCACGAACAGCGCAGAAACTCACTCTCGGCATGGCGCGAGGAATGGGTGCGCGGCGGTGAAGGATTCTGGGACGAGATGGAAAGAAAATGCGCGGGCCGCCTCGGCGCGTATGCCGAGACCCGTCAACAATACCTGAGCTTCGTCGAAGACCTGCTGCAAGCGGCCGCTCATCTCCCGGCATGGGCCATCGCCTATGTCGAGAATGGATTCGTCTCCACCACTGATCTGGTCGAATGCATCAGCCGCGTGCGCAAAGTCGAATCCGTTTACACCAAAGATTTTTCCGAGCTGATGGGCGCACGCGCCTCGATCATCACGGCGTAACCCTGCGTTTTAGCGGCTCCGAAGAAACTTTCTCACTTATTCAATTCACTTAGTTGTTTTTGGAGGAGGGACTTTCTCCACGGTAGTTGTTTCGCCGTCGGCCGCAATTCGCCCCTGCACAGCATCTGTGTCTGTAGGGATTCCCAGTTGCTTGAGAATCTCCGGCACGTTGAGTCCGAGAGACTGTAATTGCTGGAGCAGCCCGTAAATGATCGTTGGTCCAGTCTGTGCAAACCGCTGGAGGCCCCCTGTGCCGCGCCCGTTTGCGTCGCCTCCACCATGATCAATCATCACAACCTTCTCAATATTGCCCAGCGGTTCGGAAATGGCCTTCAGAGCTGGTGCCGTCGCTTCGATGATGCTGGGTAGTTTCTCCAGGATCGTCTGCAGCCGCGCTGCATCGTTGAATTCACGCCACGCCGCCGCCTTCTCTTTGATCGCGGTAGCCTCCGCCAGTCCCTGGGCTTCGGTGGCTTTAGCGTGTGCCAGACCCTGTGCCTCTATCTTCTCCGCCTCCGCGAGACCCAGCGCCCGGATTTTTTCCGCTTCGGCGCGGCCTTCCGCCTCGATTGCCGAGGCGCGTCCCAAGCCCTCTCTTTGAAGCTTTTGGCTTTCGGCTTCAGCGGTGGCAATCAAAGCTTGCTTGCGTCCCTCTGCCTCAAGAATCGCCGCCTCCTGTTGGCCTTGCGCCAGCAGCACCGCCGCCCTGCGTTCGGCCTCTGCTTTTTTCACAACCGTGGCTTCGAGTTCCTTCTCGCGCCGAAGCACCTCCTGCTCTTGAACGGCAATCTGCTCCTGTGTGCGAATTCTCTCGATACGCACCTCTTCGGCGACAACCTCTTGTCGCGCTCTTGCCTCTGACAGCGGCCCGGCCTGTTCAGCAGTCGCTTGTTCACGCTTAATCTCGGCCTGAAATTGTGCCCGCTTGACCTCCGTCTCTCTGGTTGAAGCGGCGATGTCGGCTTCTGAGGCGAGGCGAACTTTTTCACCTTCCTGCATCGCCAGCGCGGCCTTGATCTTAGAATCGCGAAGGGCCTCAGCCCTGCCTATCTCTGCGTCGCGCTGGACCTCGGCGGTGCGCCTCTGGCCCAGGGCATCGAGATAGCCTTCTTCGTCAGAGATTTCCTGAATGGTCAGAGCGTCGAGGCCGATGCCCATCTTCTCCAAATCGCCTGCGGCCTCAGTGGTCAGTTTCTGAGCGAAGCTCTGCCTGTCGTTATTGATCTCTTCGACCGTCAGGGTTCCGAGAATCGCGCGCAGATGCCCTTCGAGCGTCTGGAAGACGAGCTTATGAAACTCATCAGGTTGCATGCCGAGGAAGCGTTCCGCAGCAGAGCGCATGGAATCGTCGTCACCCTTAATCTTCACGTTGGCGACCGCTTTGACTGAAACCGGAACGCCTTGCACGGTGTAGGCTCGCGTGGTGGCCAGCGGCACCGTGATCACATTCAGACTCAGGTATTCAACCTTTTCCAGAAACGGAACAATCAAGGTCGCGCCGCCCCTCACCAGTCGGTAACCGACGACAGTGCCATCCGAGAGCTTTCGGGAGCGTCCGGAGATCACTGCTGCTCGGTTGGGCGACACTTTGATATAGTTTCGGCTAAGCAGCATCAGCGCGATCAAAAAGCCGATCACTATAATTAAAATCACAATCGGGATAAATAAATCTTGATAATTTGGCATTCGCTGTTTACCTCAAAAAGGAATCAGTAGAGCAGGTAATTTTACTTCGACTCCGTGTCGAACGATCCGGGATCCCCAAACGGGCAGCCCGCTTGGGGCGGTGGTTTATGCTTTGGTGTAGGGGCTGACGATGACGGAATCTCCCGCAATCTCGTCAACGCGGACCATCGCGCCGGCTTTAATTTCCAGGTTGTCTTTTGAGCGAGCCAGCTTTTCGATGCGCTCTTCGCCTATCCGGCAACTAACCTGGCCCAGACTTCCGGGCGCAATCGAAACAATGACCTGCGCGGTGCGGCCAACCATTTGCGCCGTGCCGACAGAACTCGAAGACTGTTGTTTGTAGAGGAAACGCGCGAAGAGCGAGACGAGGCCACCGAGCACAACACCACCGACCAAGCCTAAAAACGAACTGACAACGATGCCGAGCCCCATCTGTATCCCGATGGCCCCGAAGCCTCCAAACGATGTCACAAAAACACTGATCACGCGGCTGTCCAGCAAGCCATGACCGTCGGCCCCGCCATCCAGTCCCGTGTCCATCCCGAAACTATCGAAAATGTCTCCCAATATTAAAGAAACAAGCAGGAAGATAAAGCCAATGGCGGCAATGGCGAGAAAGACCATGAGGGAGCTAACGTTCGAGAGAAATTCGGGCACTTGGTGACTCCTCGCTTAAGTATTTGAGTAGGCGCGCGTAGCAACGAGGTCAGAGAGAAAACATCGCTCAAATTCGTCAGTAGATTATCACTCGCCGCGCACAAGTTGAAAGGGATAACGGAACCGTGTACTCACATCATCTGTCGCCGCGTCTAAACTCAACTGTTTAAGAGATTGATGAAATAGTCTTGTAACTTTTGCCCTTATTCATCAGAAACTTTTGGCTGATCACTGATAACTGACTACTGATTACTCTTTACAATCACCAGCGTCTGATCGTCGTTTCTCTCTCGTGTGCCTGACCACTCCTCTATCTCGTCGAAGATGGCGCGCTGCAATTCTTCGGCCTGCATTCTTCTATATTTGATGGCGAACTTCATGAGCCTTTCTTCACCGTACTCTTCACCTTCTGCGCCTTCGGCCTCAGTGATACCGTCGGAGAAGATTAGCAAAAGATCGCCCTTGTTAAGTTCGACGGACGACTCCTCATAATTGGCCCAGTCAAACGCGCCGACCATAATGCCGCCCGTGACCAGTCGTTCGACAGTTCCATCGGCGCGCACCAGCAGCGGCGCATTGTGTCCGGCGTTGGTGTATCTAAGGGTGTGCGTGTGTTCTTCGTAGATAGCCAGAAAGAGCGTCGCGAAGCGGTTCGAGTCTGTGCTCTGGCAAAGCTGCCCATTGATATTGGCGGTCATGCGAGAGACCGCGCCGTCCATATCGGCATCGGCCACGACGTGCGCGAGCAGCTTGCCGCCGCCCCCAGCCGAGACGGCGACCGCCCGCTCCGCTATCTCCAGGCGCTCCGACATGATGGTCGCCTGCGCGCGCAGCGCCGCCTGCAAATTCGACATCACGAGCGAGGCTGAGACGCCCTTGCCGGAGACATCGCCGAGCGCCACCGCCACGAGACCGGGCACAACCTCTATGTAGTCGTAGTAATCACCGGCCACCCCGCGCGCCGCGCGACAATCCGCCGAGATAGTGACCGTGTGCAGGTCTGGCACGCAGCGCGGAAACAGTTGGGCCTGCACTTCGGCGGCGATCTCGACTTCGCGCTCAAGACGTTCGCGCTCGACTCTCTCGTGCAGGAGAGATTCGATGTTGGCCGCCATATCGTTAAAGGAGCCTGCCAGCTCGCCCAGTTGGTCGTGCGAGGGAACGCGAACGCGATGTGAAAAATCTCCGCGCTTGATAAACTCCGTCGCGCGGTAAAGCTTATGCACCGTGCCTGTGACGGCGCGCGTCATCCACGCGGCGGCCAGAAGAGCCAGCACCTCGAAAACAAAAAAGGTGATGGCGGTAGCGGTCAGCGCCCTTCGCCAGGTATCACCTGGCGAGCTGCCTCCCAAAAACTGCTTGCCCGCGAGCGCCCAAGACCACTCGAAGACAAAACTCAAATCCTCTTTTGTCTTGCCGGTCTGCCAGTTGGTGAGAGGCAGAACCACCGGGTAAATCGTTCCTCCGCTTGCTGTCTCTCCGAACTGATCCTTGCGATATATCTCCTTGGCCACCCGCTCAAACTCTTCTTCGTTGGTGGCCAGGTTTTCACCTCTCGCGCTTTTTTCGGCGGTCTTGACGGCCGTTTGCGAAGCTCTTCGACCGAGCCCCGGATTGACGAAGAAGGGTCGGAAGTGGATGCCCGTCGCGTCGCGTTGCTGTTGCAGGAGGGCGCGACTGACCGGCACGACAAGCAGCAACACAACGGCTCTCCCATTCGCTGCCGTCCCGCGCGCCAGAGCGCGCACCGAGGCGGAGGCGAACATCTCCTTTTCATCCGCAGGCGGAGCATAAACGAGCCCGCTCCAATCTTCGCTCTCGCGCAGCCACTGCGCGAGCGGCGCTCCTGTCGGAGTCGTATCGTTGCCGACGGCGCGAGTGCTTTCATCATTTGATTCGCTGACGAACTGCGCCGGAGTTTCGTGACCGGCCACGGCACGCTCTTCCCCACCCTGCTCTTCTGTGCGCCACAACGCCACGCGCGCCCCCGGCAGAGATGACTGAAGCAGCGCCGTGCGCTCGTCAAGCCAGGATTGAATGGCCGCGTCGGAAGTCGCGGGCGGCAGACGAGAGAAGGAGTCCGCGAGGGCTCGCGCATTCGTCTGCGCATGTTTCTGCGTTGCGTTAAACTGCGATGTAATAATGCGCGCTATCGCCTGGCTTGAGCCGCCGAAGGCCGCCAGCAGTCCGAGCGATAAGAGCAGCACAATCGGAGTCAGCCCGACGAACAGATACGTAATTGCAAGCCGGCGGCGTACGCGCCACAGCAGGCGACGCTTGAGCCAGCGCAGAGTCTTGAAACCGTAATAGGAAACTGTGAAACAGACGAGGATGAAGGTAATCAGGCCGAATACTCTACCGGCGAAAAGCGCCCTGTAGATAGCGTTCTCTCGCACGAGCAGCCATACGACGAAGGCGAGAGCCGTCGTCATTGCCACGCGCGGCATGACGCGACGCAAAGTCTCGCGCGTGCGCCGCGCTATACGCTTAAAAGCGCCGCTCATGTCCCGTCTGCGCTTGCGCATTTCTTACTTCTCCCGCCACAGAAACATTTTGGATTTTAGATTTTGGGTTTTAGATTAACGCTTCCGTTATCTTGAATCTTTGAATTCAGACTTTCAACCTAAGTCGCTCGCCAATCCAACATCCAAAATCCAAAATTGAATTGGGGCGTGCCGCCCATTTTCTATTACGTCGGGCGGCACGCCACGGGTTTCAACTCGCCGATACTAACACGGTCTTCTCCTCTTCTCCTGCGGTCGAAGAAGTCTCGGCTGCCGAAGGCAGGCGCAGTTTACCGAGAGCGAACAGCGCGAGCCACACAACACCAGGACTTGCCGACAGCAAACCGGAGATCACCGTCAGCGTGCGCGGCGAGATCGCGCGCAGCGACCATCCAGCCAGCATCAGCGAGATGCTCATGACAAACACCTCCGCCGCGCGATCCGTCGTAAAGACTCGCCCTCGCAGACCGTCCGGCAACATGCGCATCAGGAGCGTCTCCTGCACAGCGAACTCTATGGCGACGACTACTCGCGACATGAAGATCATTGAGCCAGCCAGCCACAGCGTTGGCATAAATCCCGCCAGCGCGAAAAAGATGCCATGCACAATGAGCATCCATCCCATAAATTTAGCGGTCGCTTTGTGCAGCTCGACGTGCGCGCCGATGCGGCGTGCCAGCATCATCCCAATGAAGAGACCCGCGCCGACGACCGTATAGAGCACGGCGACATTGGTATCCGCACGTGCACCTCCCTCTGCGGAGAAGACCATTGCGCCCAACCGCTCATAGAGAAGGTTGCACGCGCCTCCGCCCGTGGCCCACAGAATGTTGATGCCGATAATGGCGAACACTAATCGGTTGCCAATGATGTAGGCCCAACCCTCACGCACGTCTGCGAACATGCGCAGGCGACGCTTCACAGCTGGTGCGCCAGCGCTCGCGTCTTCCTCGCTTTTCTCCTGTCTCATCTCGCGTCCCGGTATCAGCCACACGTAGTAAGCCGAGACGAGAAAAGAGATGGAGTCAATAACGAAGGCAGACGAGTAGCCGAAGCGCGCAGCGGTCGCGCCCCCCAGCGCCGCGCCGACGGCCATCAACAGAAAGCGCGACGAGAACATTAGAGCGTTTGCCGCAAGCAGACCGTTATCACTCACCAGATTCGGCACAGCCGCATTCCTTGCGGCCTCGAATAATGCTCCGAGCAGCGACGAGATGATCGTGCAGGTGTAAACGATCCAGAGGTCTTCAGGTTTTCTGACCAGCAGGAATCCGAGCACGACCAGAGCGCGCGCGACATCCGCCACGATCATCACAGTGCGGCGTGACCAGCGATCTACCATTGCCCCCGCCAGCGGCGCGAACAAAGCGAACGGCGCGAGCCGCATAAAGACCATAATGGCCGTCGCTTCCGCCGCGCCTCCCGACACTGCGCGCACAACGCCGAGCACGGCGATAAAGTCGAACCAACTGCCCAGCTCCGACACGACCTGCCCCGTCCACAATCGCCTGAACGAACGATTGCCGCGAAGCAACTGCATATAGGTTAAGGAAGCCATAACTCACCCAAGTCTAATTGCGGATTTCGGATTTCGGATTGCGGATTTAAGAAGCCAGATGGCTCTTGCCTTTTAATCCGCAATCCGCAATACACATTCCGCAATGGAAAGAGCCGCCGGATTAAACTCCTGGCGGCTCGCAGCCTTTTCTTAAAAAGGTTTGAGAAACGTTTTATCCTCCCTTGAACCTGGGTGGCCGTTTCTCCAGAAAGGCTGCGACGCCCTCTTTGAAATCCCCTGTTTGTCCCGACTGAAGCTGCGCCTTGTGCTCCAGATCCAGTTGCGCGCTGTAATCATTCGTCGCGCTTTGCTCCAACAGTTGCTTGATGCGACCAATCGCTGCGGTCGGCCCGGCGGCGAGTCGTGCGGCCAATGCGTATGCCTCGTTCATCAACTCGGCGTCAGGGACGACGCGGTTTATCATCCCCATCTCGGCAGCCTGTCGCGCATCAATAAAATCACCCGTCATCAACAACTCGGTCGCGCGCTTGAGGCCGCACAGGCGCGGTAGGATAAATGTCCCGCCGCAATCGGGCGTCAGGCCGATCTTTATAAATGCCTGGTTGAATCGTGCGCTCTCTCCGGCCAGGACCAGATCACAGGCGAGCGCGAAGTTACATCCGCCTCCCGAAGCCACGCCATTGACGGCAGCGATAAATGGCACGGGCGTTTGCCTGATCAAGCGCACGCAATCATTCAAGAGCCCGAGCGGCTCGTCGAAGAAAGACTCCAGGCGGCCATTCTTCTCGGCCATTCTCTGCATCTCGCGCAGGTCGCCGCCTGCGCAGAAGGCGCGCCCTGCTCCCGTCAACACGATGGCCCGCGCTCCGCGCTCGCGCGCCTCGCCGACGGCGCGCAAGAATTCATTACCCACCTCGACCGTCAACGCATTGAGCGCATCGGGGCGATTTAAAGTAATGATGGCGACTGCGGGGTCGCGCATCTCCAGTTGGATCGTTTCGTAGGCCATACGGGTCGCGTCTATCCAAAGCTGTCCGACGGAACAGGCTCGAATCGCATGTTCACCGGACACACACATACTATATTGAAGTTTTCTTCTTCAGCACCGACGAGTCGTCTTCGATTTATTTCGTGTTTCCTAAAAGATCAACTCGTACGGAACCGGATTGCCGTAACTGAAAGCTATACGGAAGCCGCGGCAAGTTTGTTCGCCGTAAAATTCTTACTGGGCGCGGCTGGCGCTAAAACATTCGCCACATAAAACGGGTCTTCCGCTGGAGGGTTTAAAGGGCACGGAGTCCGTTTTGCCGCACTGGTCGCAGGTAATCTCAAAGCGCTGGCGCTCGCCCCCGCCGCCGCCGCCACGTGCGCCGCCAAAGTTTGCGCGGCGCGCATCGCGGCACGCTTTGCAGCGCTTCGGCTGACTCAGGTTGCGCTCGTTATAATACTCCTGCTCGCGTTCGGTGAAAGGAAAGGGCGAGTTGCATTCGGCACAGGTAATCTCTACGTCTGGCATCGCTATTTTCTCCCTCAGCAGAGCCATCTCCTCGGAGCATTGCTGCTGCTGCTTTTCCTTTGGAGCGCCCGGCGCTCATGTTTTCAACGGCTACGCTTCGGCCCGCGCTCCGTTAGTGCGCGCTGGCAGAAAGCGAAGCTCTCTGGCTAAAACGTTTCATCACGCTTTACCTCTCGCGTCCGGAAACCTTTTAGCGGCAGCGAGTTTACCGCACACGTGGCGCTGCTGTACAGAAATAATTAGTGAGCGGTAAGCAGTAAGAAAGTAAGCGGCGCGCGGTGAGCGGTGAATAGCTCCCTCGATTTTATCTGCCTACTGCTTACTTTCTTCCTCTGCGAGCGCGCGCACATGAGCGACCACGGTTGCGCCCAGCGTGTCGAGGTTGTATCCACCCTCCATGCACGAGACGATGCGACCCTTGCACGTTGCCCCGGCCCATTGTTTGACTGTCCGAGTCATACCGATAAAGTCTTCGTCTTCGAGCCTTAACTGGCCGAGCGGGTCGCTCTCGTGCGAGTCAAAACCCGCCGAGATGATGATGAGGTCAGGGTTGAACTTCGCGCTGATCTCTTCGAGCGCCGCATCGAACATGCGCCGTTGTTCCCGGCGCGGCGTCTGTGCGCGTACAGGCGCATTCAAGGTATACCCGCGCCCGCGCCCCAGCCCCGTCTCGCCACGCGCGCCAGTGCCCGGATACCAGGGGTACTGGTGCATGGAGAAGAAGAAAATAGAAGGATCATCATAAAAAATCCCCTGCGTGCCGTTGCCGTGATGAACGTCCCAATCAACGACGGCGACGCGCTCTATCTCCTGATAGTGCGCCTGTGCGAAGCGCGCGGCGATGGCGACATTGTTGAAGAGACAGAAACCCATTGCGCGCTCTGAGGTGGCGTGATGTCCGGGCGGGCGCACGGGAACAAAGGCGTTTTGCGCCTCGCCTCGCATAACCATATCAACGGCCAGACATGCCGCGCCCGCCCCGCGTAGAGCGGCATCTAGCGAACGCATGGAGACGACCGTATCCGCGTCCATAAACCCTCTGCCCTCGCTCACAGCGCGCTCGACCGCTTTGTAGTGCTGCGGCGTATGGCACGCCTGAACATCGCCACGGGGCGCAGGCTGGGCTTCTGTCTCCGCCAGCTTCGGCCACAGCTCTCTATCACCTCTGAGCGCATCGAGCACAACTGTGTAGCGCGCTGGTTGTTCCGGGTGATGATCGCCCGTATCGTGTTCCTTAAAGACCGGATGATGAATGATGGCCGTCGTCATAGGGCGGATTATGCGAGAGAGCGCGCCGTGAGGTCAAACCCTTTGGCACTCCCCGCTTAACGATTGAACTCTGTCTTTAGGCTGCACGCTGTCAGGACTTCGCGGGCGATGTGCGAGCATCAAATGCATACGCTCGGAGTTGCCGTAAACCGCAACTTTTTCGCCATAATCTTGCAAAAACGCGAATTTCAGTCGGGAATAACCCTGAATCGGCTCTCATCGGCAATCGCTTGCGATGCGGAATACGATTTGCTGAAAAAGAGGCCGCAATGAAAAATATCTCTCCCTTTATAACGTCATCCGAACGATAACGGATGTTTCAAGGAGATAGCTTTATGAAGAGAATTGTACTGCTACTTTTATGCTTTGTAGTCTTCGCTGCGACGATTGTTCCACTGGCTTCGGGTCAGGATCGGCGCAGGCGCTCGCGCTTCGGGCGCAAGGCTCGCACGGCGGCCATTATCGCCGGAGGCGCTGGGATCGGCGCGCTCGTCGGTGGCAAGAAGGGCGCGGCCATCGGCGGCGGTGGCGCTGGACTCTATGCTTTTAACAGGCGCGCGGCCCGGCGTAATTTCAAAGGACGCACACGCACCATCGGCACGGTCGCCAGTGGCGCAGCCCTCGGCGCGGGCGTTGGCGGCGCAGTCGGCGGACGGCGCGCTGCGGCTGCGGGCGCGGCTGCAGGTGCAGGTGGCGGATACCTCTATCGCAGAAGTCAGCGACGCACACTTTATCGTCGCCGTTATTAATTAGAGAAGAGGGTTCATAAGGAGAGAGGATGACTACGCCTGAAGGACTCATCCTCTCTACTCTTTCTCTACCGGTTAAAGACCTTCGATACAACAGATCCTCGCGCTAATTTTGATTGAGTTAAAGAAAGGTTTAGGAGAAAAACTGCATGTCGTACGATGAACAGCAACAACGTAAGAGTCGTGTCGTGGTGGAAACGCCTACGGCGCGGCGCGAGGTGGTCGAGACACAGGTATCGCGTGTGCCGGAGCGGCACGGGATGTCTGGCGGCGCGGTCGCCGCACTGGTGATCGGCGCGGTCGCACTGGTCACGATCCTTTTTCTATTTCTATTAAACAGGCAGGATGAGACTAATGCTAATGTGCGCGTGGCGACAGCGCCGACGCCCATACAGCAGCAGGCTCCTGTGATAGTCCAGCAGCCTGCGACGCAACAGCAGCCGCCGGTAATCATCCAACAACCGCCGACGACGACCGCTGCGCCTATCATCGTAACGCCGCCCTCGACCAGCACGTCGTCATCGTCAACGACGACGACCACTGTGCCGAGCGGCACGGACGATGCGACCGTTCAAATAAACGTGGACAAAAAACTGACGGACGATACGACGCTCGGCTCTCTCGGCATTCTTGCCACAGTCATCGAAGGCAAGGTCACGCTGACAGGTACGGTCAACTCCGAAGACTTGAAGTCGCGCGCCGAGCGACTAGTTAAAGCCATTAAAGGCGTCAAGCGGGTTGACAATCAGATCACAGTGTCCGGCATGAAATAAAGTTTACCCGGGACAAAAGAGAGAACGTTCTCACCCGTAAAGACAACAACGCGCAGCGATCCGGTTGATCACTGCGCGTTGTTGTTTTCTGAGACCGGCCATGCTTGAGAGATCGGCCCTTGCCGCAGATGCAGCGTCAAGACGCGCGTCATACTGTCAATGGCCTTCGGTCTGCTGGCGCAGCCACTCGTCCATCTCTTCCTCTGTGGGCTCGCGCTGCAATTCTTCACGCAGACGGCCGCGCACATACTCCTGCTCTTTGCGAGCGACCTCTTCAAGCTCCGGTTCCACGTTTCCCGACGGCGCTCCATCTGCCGCTGAATCGCTGGAACCCTCTGCCACCAGTTCACAGATCATCCACGCCGCGCCAGATAACTCTCTATCCTGACAGTTATTATTGATCATCGCGCCTTGATCCTTAAAAGTCATGTAAGACGTTAAAGCTGAACGGCTCCGCCGCCGCCGGTGAAACTCTCCTTCAGCAATCTTCTCGTCACACGAATGAGCTTACGCCGAATCGTTCGTTGTCGAAGCGGCTTGAATATGCACTTTACCACTCGCCAGCGAAGTTTCGATGGCGAGATTAGACTCCTCACCCGTGATCAGTATTCGCCGCTCATCACACCCGCGCGCCTCGAACGTAATCTCTGTGATCAAACAATCAACAGGGGCGGCTGTAAACTGAGCGAGTCCCTCTGCAACGCGCCCGTCCCTTTGCAATAAGTCAACGTCTTCGCGCAGCCGCGCCCTGATTTCAGAATCAACATCCAGTTCGGAAATCGCAAAAGGCTGCGGAAGCAATCCCATCTCGCCGTCAACGTGGATCGTCCAGATGAACCCTATATCGAGCAGGATATGTACAGCCTGATCCCATTCGTAAAACCCCAGAACGGTCGCGCCGATAACGTGCGCGATGACGTGATCCTGATGCGTGCTGGTTTCCAGCGGCGTCCAGTCAAGTGACATCTTTGCGACTTAGTTAAAGCGAGTAACATTTAGCGATAAATCCGGCGCTTCCCCTTATTGCTTGTGCAAGCGAAGCCGCAGGCGAAAGCGCGAACGGCGCGGATGATCATTTTAGAAAACGAAACAGAGATCGTATTTTTCGCCCGGCAAATCTATGTAAACCTTGTGCTCGTCGGCATCTATTTTGATGATGTCCTGGCAGATCAGCACGAACACTCGCTTGCAGCCACGCAGCGCCGCTTCTTCGTCAAACTTTAAGGTAAGCGAGCTTGGAGTCGTGATGTAATCTCCCGCGAGGCTGGACGGAATGATAATGGTCAACCCATCCTCAGTCGGCAATTCCTGCTTTGGCCCCTGATTTATAAAAGCACCCTGCGACTCGGATTGCGGCGTGAAACGTACGTCGCCGCGTGCGCGCAATTTGGCCCACTCGCCTTCTCCGAGCGAGAGGCCAAAAGTAGTAAACATATCTGCCAGTGCAATCGTGAACTCGCCACCCGCATGCGCCTTTTGAACACGGGCGATCAATTCGAGGACGGGCGCTCTGAGTTCAGGTCGCGGAATGCATTCGACAAGCATCAAGTGCTCCCTGCCTTATATAGAATTTTGTGAAAGAATTGCTATCGGCCCGCATAGTACAAGCTTGCGCCAACCGCGCGCAAGAGAGAAAGATAGGTGCTAACTGAGACGAGCGCACAAAACCCCCATGCGCCAGCCGTAAACTTTTACTTGTGTGTAATCGCTTCCGGCGTCCCTTGATAGCTCAATAGGCTTTTAGCCGTGAGTGCCGCTATGACGACCGCGACGAGACAGGCGACGCCGCCCGTGACCACGGAGACGGCCGCGCTGCCCGTCAAAGTTGCGATCACACCCGCCTCCAACTCACCCAATTGCGGCCCGCCCATAAAGAAGATCATATTGACGGAGGTCATACGCCCGCGCAAGTTGTTCGGCGTCGAGAGTTGCCGGATCGTCTGCCGCAAGACGGTGCTCACGGTATCGGCTGCGCCCATCAGCGCCAGCATCAGGAGCGAGAACCAGAAGATGCGCGAAAAGCCGAACGCGACCGTCGCCGCGCCATAAACGGCGATTGCGCCAATCACGATTGCTCCCTGCCGGCGAAGCACGCCGAGGCGCGCCATCACGAGCGCCGTTACGACTGAGCCCATAGCAGGGGCTGCGGCCAGAATTCCAAGGCCGCGCACGCCGACACCCAGAATCTCTGTCGCAAAGATCGGCAGGAGCGCCGTCGCCGAAGCGAAGAACGTGGCGATGAAATCGAGCGTCATCGTCTGCACGATGATGGGCGTGCGCCAGACAAATCGCCAGCCTTCGCTGAGCGCGCTAAAACTCACACGCGATGCCTCTTCGCCTTCCGTAATCGCGCGGCCGCTGGCGCGTATCAGCATCACAGCCACGATGACGGCCACAAACGAAACGGCATTGACGGCATAGATCAGAGCCGGACTGTGCGAGCCGAGAAGCAGTCCGGCGATGGCGGGGCCTGCGACCATCGAGATGTGAAAGACGATCATATAAAGACTGACGGCATTCTGAAAGTCCTCAGCTGGAACGAGTGCGGGCATAAGCGCCTGCCGCGCTGGCGCTTCAAAGGCGACTGCTGCCGAAGAGATGGCCGTCAGTAAGTAGATAGGCCAGATGCTACGCATGCCGCTGGCCGTAATAATGGAAAGCGCGCCTGCGCTCGCAAGCATGACTAACTGTGTGGCGAGTATGAGCCGTTTGCGATCAACTGCATCGGCAACCACGCCGCCCAAAAGCGAGCACAGGATGATCGGCACGACGCGCACCAACCCGACCGCTCCAAGCGCCAGCGCTGAACGCGTCAGCAAATACACGTGCCAGTTGATCGCCACCCACTGCATCTGCGAGCCCGTCACAGAAATGAGTTGCCCCACCCACATCAGACGGTAATCGCGATGACGCCATGCCCGAAAGGATGAACGACGCTCGCCGTTGACGAATCCTGCATGCGGGTCAGGCGCGAGCTTAGGAGAAACCATTGACTAATAAGTTACAGCTTTACGAGATCGAACTCAAACATACTGGTCGGAGAATTTGATTAGCGACTCGTCGTCAGACTCTTCCGAGATCAAGGATGGAAATTAAGACGAGACCGCCCGCATCAGAAAAATGATACGGGCGGTACAAGGTTTTTGTTGATCGTGTCCGAAGCTTTGACCGGCGTTGATTATTTACACTTTGAATAACCACAGTCGCGACAATAATCGCACCCCGAGGCGTGCTCCAACTGGCCATGACATTCCGGACAGGTGCTGATCATAGAACTCATGTGGCTGCCCGCAGGTGTCATCATGCTCGTCTGTCCTTTGCCGGCGGCGCGCGCCGAGTCGGGCGCTCCCTGCAAGCGACGGCTGGTGAGCAGAATGCATTCGGCCACGGCCTGTTCGGGCGAGGTCAACAGGCGCTCGTTGAACCAGACTGCGTGCGTGCCCGTCACCTTGTTCAAACTGTGCGCGACTTCCGCCGCCTCAAATCCCCCGCGCAGCATCTTCGAGGCGAGCAGGCCCACGCCGCCTGAGATCGGCCCGGTGGCAAAGACTTCCTGAATAGATTTGTTGTCGTGATTGACAGTGACGTACAGGTTCTGCCCGTCGAACGGTATCTGCCAGGTCGCGCCGCGCAACTCGCGTGGACGCTCGATGCGAACCGCTGATGGCTGCTGCTGCGTTGTTGTGCTGACGGGAGCGACATGCGCCGCATCCTCGTGACTGGCGGGCGGCTCGTCAAGAACTTCTGCCGTCGCTTCCGGGTTGCAGGCCAGCTCTCCCTTCTCTTCCTGCTTCATAGAGGTCAGCACCTGGCCTTCGCGTGAGCCGTCGCGATAGTAGCTGACCGCCTTGCAGCCGAGTTGCCGTGCCAGCCTGTAGAGCGCATCAACGGCTTCGACCGTATCGTCATACGCGCCATTACAGGTCTTAGAGACAGAGTTGTCCACATTGCGTTGCGCCGCTGCCAGGACATGCACATGCTGCTCTGCGCTGATTGCCATCGCGGTGATAAAGTGGGCGGGAAGCTCTCGCTCATGCTCGACGACATAGGCGGCGGCGGCGGCAATTGATTCATGATCGGTCTGATCCACATCAACGCCGAGCACCTGTGCGGCGAGCGTGTGAACGTAGGTACGCGTCCCCAGAGTGTCCTGACGCACATAGGCCCAGGAAAAATTCGGCTCGATGCCCGAAGAGGTCTCTGCGACGAGCGAGATTGTTCCCGTCGGGGCAATCGTCGTCACCTCGTAGTTGCGCGGAGTAATGCGCCCCTCCAATTCCTTATCAATGTGATCGCCCAAGAGGCCCTGCAGGAACTCGTCGTACGCATCTTTATTCGGCTCGTATTCCGGAAAGACGCCCTTCTCTGCCCCTAGCCTCAGACTCTCGATCCACGCTTCACGTCGCACAAAACCCATCACTTCGTCCATCAGGTCAATGGACTGCGGCGAGCCGTAAGCGACCTTGAGATTGAGACAGAGGTCTGCGAAACCCATGATGCCCAGGCCCACGGGTCGCGTGCGCTTGACCGTTTCGTCTATCTCCGGCAGCGGCCAGGTGCATGTATCTATCACATTATCAAGGAATCGCACGCTGAGGTGAGTCACCTCGCGCAGGCGCTCCCAGTCAACGCGGTTTGTCGGATCATAAAACTTGTTGAGATCAATTGATCCGAGGTTGCACGAGTTGGAGAAATGCAGGAACTGTTCGCCGCAGGGGTTGCAGGAATAGATCGGCCCCATGGACTTCATCATATGATTATGCCGATTGACTTCGTCAATAAAGGCTATGCCCGGTTCAGCATATTTATGCGCGCTCGCCACAATGCGATTCCAGATGTCCGGCGCATAGACCATACCGGGGCGCGGCGGCATCTCCTTTGTGCAGAGAGAGAGGTCTGCCTCTGCAAACGTGGCCTTGTCTCTGAAGGTGACGGTCGAGCCGTCCGCCCGCCTGTAGAGAGCATAGTCTTCACCCGTCACAGGATCGTAGATCGGATCGTTCCAGCTCTCGCCGTCGAACTCAAGTTGAAACCATTCGCCACGGTCTACGGCCTCTAAAAACTTATCCGTGACGTTGACCGAGATGTTGAAGTTGGTCAACGAATGCTGATCGTTCTTCGCGTGAATAAATCGCAGGACATCCGGATGCGTAACCCTTAGCATACCCATGTTCGCGCCGCGACGAACGCCGCCCTGCTTGACCACATCCGTCACCTGATTGACGATGTTCATAAAGGAGACCGGCCCCGAAGCGACGCCGCGCGTCGTGCTGACCATCGCGCCCGAAGGTCTCAGGAACTCATAAGTCATACCCGTCCCGCCGCCCGTCTGGTGAATCGTAGCGGCAGATTTCGCATGATCCATAATCCCCGAAATCGAGTCCGGCACTTTCAGCACGAAGCACGCGGCCAACTGCCCCGTAGACTTACCCGCATTGACGAGACATGGCGTATTGGGAATGAACTCTCGATTGAGCATCACCTCCGACATCTCCACATAAAACTGGTCGCGCTGCTGTGGGTCTGTCTCCGCAACGGAGACGTGCGCCACTACACGGCGCACAATATCCGGCCACTCCTCAAGAGGATTCCCCTGCGCATCCTTTAACGAATAACGCTTGCTGACGACGCGTTGCGCGTTTAGTCCGAGCGACGCGCCGGTGTGTCGCGTCGAAGTCATGGTCGTCGGAGCCGAGGTCTGATTGGAGGTGTTCGGGTTAACTACGGTGCTCATCGGTTCTGCCTTTCCCGCGCCCAAGGAGTAGCGCGAGGCCCTTCAAGGTTCAAAAAGATTCGGCGCGTCAAATCACCGGGAGCGCGCCGTTCGGATATGTGGTTCTAATACTGCGGCTGGGCTAATTTGAGGCGACGAAATCCCGTGAAGAGCGCGGTTCGGGAGAACCTCACTTCTCCGCTTTTGCCTGCCTCGTTCCAAGCGGAGCGCACTATACATTTTTATTAACACGATGTCAATATATTGTGGCTATCTTTTTTTTCAGTGCAATAGAGTGTGTTAGTTAAGACATTACCTCAACATCTTTTCCAGCCTTTTACGCATCAAAATAGCTGCTTCGGGCGGCTTCCGCCCTGTTTTTTCGTGGCGCGCGACCGGCCCCCGGCGAGAATCTTCCAAAACGGCCGAAGTTTGCTTATTGGGCAACCCGGCGGGCAAATTCTTGCGCCATGAATTTCGAGTTTGCGTATCTAAAATTTACCAGAGAATGGAGAAAAAGTGGAGCGGGCAGGATTGAATAACGAACAGAGTTTGGGGGGCGACACGCTCATTCATGGAACGGCCGCCGATGGCACGGTGCGGTGCATGGCGGCAGTCACAACGAACCTCGTCGCGGAGGCGGCGCGCAGACACGGGACGACGCCGACCGTCACAGCCGCGCTCGGTCGCACATTGACCGGCACGCTTCTTCTTGCATCGAGCTTGAAGGAGTTGGATAGATTAACAGTGCAGATTAATGGCGATGGGCCCATCGGAGGAATCACAACCGAAGCCAATGCGCTGGGGCAGGTGCGCGGGTATGTGCGCAATCCTCAAGCGCACGTTGCGCTCAACAACGACACTGGCAAGCTAGATGTCAGGGGTGTTGTCGGCAACGGCATGTTCTACGTGACGCGCGAGTCGGGTTACGACATAGGACTGTATCGTGATCCATATCGCGGCTCCGTCCCCGTCACATCCGGAGAGATCGCAGAAGATTTCGCTTATTATCTGACTAAGTCAGAGCAGATTCCATCGGCAGTTATGCTTGGTGTTCTCTTGCAGGCGAATGAAACGAGCGAGCCCGTAGTCGCCGCAGCGGGCGGGTTGATGATTCAGATTATGCCCGGCGCGGATGAAAAGACCATCGCAACAATCGAATCGGCGATCAGCCGCGCGCCGCAAACCACGACGATGATACGTGAAGGCGCGCGCCCTCTTGATCTATTAAGCACGGCGCTTGGGCCAATTGACTTTGAAATCCTGGGCGAGAGCGCGGTCGGCTTCGCGTGCCCATGCTCTTTTGAGCGTGCCGTCTCTTTGATCGCTTCGATTGATCGTCGCGAGTTGGAGGCGATGCTGCGCGAGGATCGCGGCGCGGTCATGACCTGCCATTTCTGCAACGAGTCCTATCGCATGGATGAGACGGAACTGGAAAGCATTATCGAGAGCAGTAAATAGCGAAGAGTAATTGGTGACGAGCGTACAAAGAGTTTGACCTTGCCACAGAGGCGTTTATTTCGATGATGTCGGCTGGTTGAGGAGAAGCATGTCGTAGTTGCCCTGGTCGCGGTTGTGGCTATCGAGCGCGCTGAAGGTATCCGAAGTCTCTTCGAGCATCTGCTTGGTCATAGCGATTGAATCGCTCAACTGCTCGAAGTCGAGCGCAGAGACGCGCTCCGGCGTGGGCAATGTCACGACCTGATCGTTGACGAGGCCGAAGAAGTTTTCGATAGATTGCAACTGTCCTTCGACCAGCTTGACGGAGCGTTCCAGATCGTTGAAGGCGGCGACGCGGCGTTTGAGGATTTCGACGTTGGCCTGTTGCACGCGTCGGGCGCGCACATCGGGCGATGTTTCTACGGCACGTTCGGCCTGCGTCAGTTGATTCTGCACGGCCTGGCGATTGATCGAGCGCAGGTGATTCTTACGGCGGCGATAAACGTCCAGAAGGTCTACGAAATCTTCCCAGCGTTGATCCAGGCTCTGTATATTTGCGGGAATCTCTTTCGTGCCCGCGAACTTCCCGTAGTTCGAGTAAATCTGATTCTTCATCCAGCGAAGGTATTCAACGGCCTCACGTTCGCGCGGGTCAAATCCCTTGATCATCTCCTCGCGCTGGCGGTCGCGAAGCTGGCGCATGCGCTTCTTCTGCCGACCGTCAACTAAGCGGCGGTAGAGCGTACTGGCCGGCACGGCGGCGAGATACAGACCTTCGGCGGCGAGCGCTGCGCCGAGAGGGATAATTGATTGCGTATATGCAGCGGCAACAGCAAAGCCCGCCATGCCCCAGAAGTTAACGGGTTCTTTGACCGCCTCTTTGAGGTACTGAAAATTAATCTTGGATAAATCAGCCATCGCCATGAATCAAGCAACTAACAATTGTTCAAAGGACGCGTCGCACCAGCGCATTTTGCGTGTGGGGGTTTAGGCGCGCGCTTTCGTTAATCCGGAGCGAATTCTCTTGCCGAAGATGTTCGCCTTTATCCGCCCGCGCCCGTTTCGCCTTTCGCCGGTAAGGCCTCCGGTGTTTTGACGCCGGTCGCGCTGGGCAGCAGGCCCATATCGCGTTTGTATTCGAGCAGCTTGTCCTGCAACTGCATGTCCATCGCCTCGCGCTCGATCTCCTGCATCTGATTATCAACTGAAGTAGCGCCAAGCTGCATCTTGGCTTCTGCGGCGGCCGAACGGCGATCTATCTTGTCACGCATCTCGTCAAAGGTCGAAGCATCGTCGCCGAGCTGGAACGTCTCCATCGTCTGTGCGAGCTGTTCCTGAAGCTTGGCCTGCTTCGACTGATTGATGAGCTGCATCGCTTCAGCCGTTCGCTTCTGCATTTGCAGCACGTAATTATCGCGCGCCTTGAGCGCCTGTTTGGATGCGCCGTGGGCGTGATCGAGTTGCTGCGCGGTTTTCGAGAGGTCGAGCTGCGCCTGTTGAAGTTGTCCGATGTAGGCCGTCGCGATATCGTCGCGGCCCATCTTGACCGAGGCCTTGATCTTGGAATCCAGATCAACGACCTGAGATTCAAGGCGCTCTTTATTCTTGGCGAGTAATTTCTCGGTCGCCATCACCTGTGCGACGGAGTTGTTCAATTCCGGCACGCGGTCGCGCATGTCGCGGATGGTCTGCTGTAGGATGAGTTCGGGGTCTTCGTATCTTTCGACAACGCCGCCGAACAGCGCCCGCATGGAACGCTTTACTCTAGCCCAAAGTCCCATCTCTTCTCATTCCTCCAACCCATTTAGAGTCAACATCAATGCGAATGCTCTGCCAGGTTCCTGAGCGTCACTCTTGTAACAAGCAATTCGCCTCTGGTTGTACGACAATGCACGCAACGTTGTTGCAAATTAGCTTCCAGCCGTGAGTATAGCAGGAGTCGCGTATCCGCCGCCAGAAAACAGAAGGCATAAACCTTGATAAGTCCTTTACCGACCTCCCCCAACAGCATCCTGTCCCCTGCCTTCAGCAAACTTTCCGATATCGCGCCGGTAATGCATGCCGTCCCAGTGGATTTCGCCTACCGCGCTGTAACAACGCGCGAGCGCCTCGTCGAGAGTCGCGGCTGTAGCCGTCACATTTATGACGCGCCCGCCCGCCGTCAGCCATTCGCCCCCGGTTGAACGAGATGTTCCAGCGTGGAAGATTTCGACGCCTTCGTGCGCGCGCGCGCCCTCCAGCCCTTCGATCCGCGCGCCCGTCTCCGGACGAGCGGGATAGCCACGCGCGGCCAGAACCACACAGGCCGAGGAATCATTGGCCCATTGAATAGGAATCTCGCTTAAACGGCCACGCGCCACCGCCTCGAAAATATCAACGAGATCGGTCTGCAACCGCACGAGAATCGTTTGTGCTTCGGGGTCGCCGAAGCGCACGTTGTATTCGAGCAGGCGCGGGCCTTCGGCAGTGAGCATCAATCCGAGGAAGAGTATGCCGCGAAAAGGAAATCCTTCGGCGCGCGCTCCCGCGAGCGTCGGCTCCACCATTTCACGAACGACTCGCTTAAGCGTCGCTTCATCCAGCACGGATGGATCCGTGATCGCGCCCATGCCGCCCGTATTCGGCCCTTTGTCATGCGCGCCGACTCGTTTGTGATCTCGTGCGGCGGGCATCAGAGCATAATCACGTCCGTCCGAGAAGAGCAGCAGCGATGCTTCGCTCCCATTGAGCGCCTCTTCAATGACGACGCGGCGGGCTGCTTCAGTGCCTGCTACTGCGCCCGTCATCAAATCATTAATCGCGTCATCGGCCTCGGCGCGCGTGCGTGCGACGACGACGCCCTTGCCCGCCGCCAGCCCATCGGCTTTGACTACGACCGCAGAATCTTCCTGGCCAAACTCGCCGCTCTGTAGAATCTCTCGCGCCTGGCCGGCAGAGTGGGCGACCATGTAACGCGCAGTCGGTATGTGGTGACGCGCCATAAAATCTTTGGCGAAAGCCTTGCTCGATTCCAAGCGCGCCGCACTCTGATGTGCTCCCGCGATCATGAGGCCGCGCCGCTCAAACTCGTCAACAATACCAGCCGCGAGTGGCGCTTCCCCACCGACTATCGTCAGGTCAATGCTTTTCTCCTCCGCAAATTGAATCAGCGCGTGTGTATCCGTCGCGTTGATCGAAACGCAGTCGGCGTGCGCGGCCAGCCCTGCGTTTCCCGGCGCGCAGTAGAGTTCTTTAAGGGGCCGCGCGCTTTTTCTGAGTGCCCACACGAGCGCATGTTCCCGTCCCCCGGAGCCTATGACGAGGAGTTTCATATCCTTGCGGTCTCACTTTTCTTCAACTGAGATTTTTGACCCAAAGAGGTGCGCCGGATGCTGGCACGGCGTGCTCGCCCATGTCAAGATGCTTTTGATTTGTCCTTAAGCGCTGCCCGGACTTGACACATTTTTGTGATAGTTATACTTTGCCTTATACATTACCGTCGCTTCCTCCATCAAGGAGATAGACCGGGGGCGGTTAGGTAGAGAGTTTTGAGAGTTACCGGCGGCTGTCTTCAAAGGCCAAAGTGATGGTCATTAATAACATTTAGATAGCAAGCTCTCCGTCAAGAAATTAGGAGAGAAGAGCCCTCAGGACTCTGGTGCGGGCACAAACGCAATCGCGCTCGTCCCCCTTGAAAAATTTTCGCAGTTCCCTCGGTAGCCTGCATCAACAATTGATCGTTCGCCGACGGCATCGCGCCTCCTTTTATAAGCGTTGTCCCAGGCGTCGCACATGTACACGGGGATACCAACATGGCAGAAACTCAAGTTACAAGCGAATCGAATGGTAAGTGGAGCCAGACTGAAACAGAGTTTGAAGATCGCTCCATCAAGTGTGTGGATTGTGGAGAGGATTTTATCTGGACCGGCGGCGAGCAGGTGTTCTTTCATGATAAGGGTTTAAAGAACGAACCGAAGCGTTGCAAACCCTGCAAGCACGCCAAGAACGAACGTCTCTCCGCCATTGCCGCGGCACAGGCGACCGGAGTTCGTCAACGCATAGAAGTCTCTGTGCAATGCGCCCAGTGCGGTCAACAAACGACAGTCCCGTTTTATCCCTCGCAGGGACGACCGGTTTTCTGCCGCTCATGCTTCCTTGCGGGTCGCGAGGCGGACGGCGCAACTATCTGACCAATCGTCGCTGCTCATTTGCACGGACGACGCAAAAAAAACGCTCGACTAAAAACAGTTCCCGGCGCACAAGGCAAATTTGTGCGCCGGGAACTGTTTTGGCCGTTAACAATCATCTCGACGCTTTGCGCGTTGCATTCTGTGGTCATTTGGCTGGATAAAAAGAGACCGAAAAAATTAAGCGGGTGGGGGCCTCCCACAGCCCCCACCCTAAGGCCACGAGTCCTCACCCCTCGCGACCGCTTCGCTCACCGGGGAGGTGAACGCGACCAGATTATGCATCACCGGACGCAAAGTTTCAACCTTGCAATCGAAGGAACTTTCCGAACCTCTCGTCAGGATTTCGACCGCACCGATGAAGCCCTCTAGGCACTCCAACTCATCATCAACTGGCAGGGAAAATGTGTTTATTCGAGCGGCAAATCGCTGCATTAAACGGATACATAGAACACCGTTAAAGTTAGCTCGCGTGTTACGCTAATGAAAGAGATTTTTAGATTTAGCCAAGTGGCATGAGATTTGATTATCGAATTGTGATTAAAAGCCGCGAGGCGTAGTGAGCACCCAACAGCACGATGGCCCCTTGCAGCTACGGCAGTTTACCGGAGCGATTGATCAAAGGGAGGATGAAGCAACGCAATGAGCAGTGAGACCATGTCGCAAGGCGACATCATGCGAAAAAATACTGCCGCCGTGCTGAAGGCGCAGCGCCAGATGACCGAGGCGCGCACGACGCAGGGCCGAATCGCAGATGCGGTGACGACTTTCGCCGGCTCGATGGCCTTCGTTTATATGCACACGGTCTGGTTCGGTATCTGGATACTGCTTAACATCGGACTGCTCTACGTTCCGCACGTTAGCGAGTTTGATCCGTTCCCCTTTGGCCTGCTCACACTCATCGTTTCGCTTGAGGCGATATTTCTTTCGACCTTTGTGTTGATTTCGCAGAACAGGCTTGCGCAGGTGAGCGAGCGCCGCGCAGAGCTGGATCTTCAGGTCAATCTACTAGCCGAACAGAAGGCCACCAAAGTTCTGGAGATGCTCGATCAGATGGCGCGGGAACTGGATGGGATGAGCCATCGCTTCAACTTCAAGCCTGATCCTGAAGTCCAAGCCCTCAAGGTTTCGCCGGAACCGGAGGAAGTCCTCGCAGTAATTGATGAGACGATCAAAGAAGAGACCGAAGCCGTCAAGCAAAAGGTCAGGCAAGAGGTGGCTAAGGCCGTCGAGGATATTACGGGCGAAATGGAAGCCGTCCGCACAAACGTCAAGCAGACCAGCGGAAAGTTAGAAGAAGTAGCCGAAGACGTTGATGCAATCAAAGACGACGTTGGCGAAATCAAAGAGGAGATTAAAGCGAGAAGACTTACCGAAGAGCATGAGCGTATCATGCTGAAATAGAATCGGCGCTGGTATCCAGGAGCGTAATAACCAAACGCCGCGAGGACAGCTTTAGTCCTCGCGGCGTTCTTTTTAATAAAGAGCATGAGGTTGGAGGTTCTCTATCTACGCTTGGCGGCGCGCGGCGCGGGCCGCGCCGAGGAGGAGGAGGAGGTGGTCGTCGGGGGCATAACCGATGCGATGCCCGTTCCGATGGCCGCCGCATCGTCGGCAGGAGCAGTCCCCGCCGCCAGCGCCCTGCGCGCCCCGCTGAGGTCGGCAGCCGCGACGACGACCAGCAACGCCGTCACGCCCAGCGTGGCAAGCACATACAGCAGCGCCGTCTGTTCCAGCGCCAACAGCGTAATGACAAGCACCGACAAACCTGCGACCCACAAAAATGTGACCAGGCGTCGGCTGCGGCGTCCCTGCGCCGTGGGAACCCTGCGACTCATATTTGACTCTCCAATTATTTGCGGATAATGATTGAAATCTAAGCTGTAATTTAATCTAACATAACAGAAGGCCCGGCGACTATCGGTGCTGCCCCCGCCGTTAAGTTGAGCCTAAAAAGAAGAGGTTGGCAACGGATGCCAACCTCTTTTCTTCAGCCTGCATGTTTCTCAATAGATAACTCGATTGCCGATTGAGCCGATGCCGCCCGTGACGATGCCCATGCTGCCCCCAAGTATTGACTGGGCCAACATCGGCAACAGTCGCCCGGGGCTGAGAGCACTGGTTTCCGGCACGTCAATGATGTCGTATGGTTGAAGCAGCACGTCCTCTTTCTGCTTCTTCTTGATAGCAGTGAAATCCACCCTCAAAATTTCCTGCTCCGATGTGCCGGGTCTCTGCCGAAAGATACGTATATCGTTGGCTTTACCCTCTTTTTTAATACCTCCGACCATTGCGATGGCGCGGCTC
This sequence comes from Pyrinomonadaceae bacterium, assembly GCA_046714695.1. Classification (GTDB taxonomy): domain Bacteria; phylum Acidobacteriota; class Blastocatellia; order Pyrinomonadales; family Pyrinomonadaceae; genus DASQYE01. Next base: position 14,040 of record JBKKAL010000244.1, on the reverse strand, counting down.
AGGGTCAAGCCGTTCTGTAAGTACAACCCCTGCGGAGAGACGACCAGCCCCGTGATGTAAATCGGCTTAGCCTCCGTCACGATGACGATGTCTCCGGGGCGGATCAAGGGATTGGAAGCCACCTTTCCTTCCACCAGATCATTCATCTTATAAATCTTCATCGGTACGGTCAGAGAGCCTTCCTTGGCCGTGACATCATCAATCTCGTCACCCGGCTCCGGACACATGGCCGCCTCCGTATGCAAGATTTGAATATCGCCGTTAGCACGCTCGGTAATGCCGCCGGATGCCGTGAGCAACTCCTGTAGTCGCACGCGGCGTTGCATCTGGACGCGCGCAGGCGCGCGCACAGCGCCGAAGACGACCGCCGGAGGCCGACTATTACGACCCGTAACGCGCACGCTCACCTGTGGATTCCTGAGAAACTTTCCATAGGCGGCGGCGATGTCCTTGGCGATCTCTTTTTCAGTGCGGCACTGGGCTGGGACCGGCTTATCAATGAAATGTAGTTCGCTGATATTGCCCTGATCATCAACGTCCACATCGCTGCTTAAATCGGGCTGCCCCCAGACCCTGACCGTAAGAGTATCGCCGGGGCCGAGCAGATACTTCCTGATGCCCTGTGAATCAAGGGACGAAACCTGCATGCCGCCGCTGCCGTTGCTGCTGCTGCCGCCAGAGTCTCTTGACCCTCCACCCTGTGGCTGTTGTCCCCCATGATCTTGCGCCTGAAGCAACGTGGTTGCGCCAAGAATGGCGAATATGGCAACTAGGATTGACGCTCTTTTTTTCATAACTGAATCCTCGAAAAGTTGGTTCGCCGATGGGGGGCGGCGTATCTTACAGAAGTAAAGACCGTGAGAGCATTAACCAAGATGATCTGAGGCCCGGAAAGGCTGCCTCCCGTGGGTCGTAAATCTTTGCTCCGCAGGTACATCCTTCAGGAACTTGCGCTCTCCGGCTTACGGTTTTTCTTTCTTCGGCTGCCATGTTTGGGAACTGTGCCCGGCACGGCAAATCCCGTAAAGAGCAGATTACAATGATCGCACAAAAGATTGTATATGCCAAACATGCGCAAGAGTAGCGGCGTCGGCTTATAACCGCGCCGGATGCGCGAGCTTCTACATTTGGGACAACGCGGCCCGATCATTTCCACTCTCTTTTGCGTCTCCGCTTTGGCGTCTGGCGCGGTGAAAACGGCTCCGCTTCTGCGGCGGCAGCTGTCGCATCCTGCATGTCGAGGCGGGCGCGCAGGAACTCGATCTCGCGTCCGATGCGCTGTGCCGTCTCAGTTCGCATTTCATCGCCGACCGACTCGCGGGAAAGATAAAAGAGCGCATCACGATAGCGATTGATAGCACGCACGTGATGGCCCTTAAAAGCCGCGCGCTCGGCCAGTTCTATCCAATGAGCAACCCTGATTGATCCGATCAACTCCTGCACGGCAACGGCAGAGGCTCGCAGTTGCGGCTCATCCGGGTAAACCTTGAGCGCCGAGTCAATCACCTCTAGAGCGCGCATTGCCATCTCGATTCTTTGGGAAACCAGCACCTGGCGCTGTGCCGTATCGGCCAACAGGCGCGAGGATTCGCGCACCCATTTCATCAGATGGTATTTGTGCAAGGCGCGCGCTTTTTCATGACCCGAACGCAGGGCGGCACGCTTCTCGGTGCTCAGACCGCCCGCACGCAAAGCCTCGTCGGCGCTTGTCAGGTACTCCTTGCATAATTGATAAGCTTCAAGATGGGCCTCCGGCAAAGAGCCTGCGGCATCCGCTTCCGCAGATTTACGCTCAAGCATACGCCAGGCAGAAGAGTGCAGTTCAGCGACCGTTGCGGCTCCGCCACCGCTGCTGCTCGTTCGCACACCCGACTCTCTGGCCGTATGACCACGCCTGTTTTGATCCAGGATGTAGCGCGTCCACGCTCGCCGCATCACAACTTCACGCGCCGCGATGGCGACCATCATCACGACGCTTGCCGCCAGCCCCGCAGGAACCCACGCGGCATCTTCGCCGCTGCTATGCAACATCCCCAGCAGCACAAAAAAGAGCGCGGCGGCAGTCAACCCGGCGGCCGCCATATAGCCGGTCGTCGAAGGCATACGGGCGCGCGCGGCACGCTTCTGTCCCGTCTCTCTGACGGTTGAGCGTGGGCGCTCCGCTCGGCTCCACATTTGATCTGCTGAATCGCTGCGCAAATAATCTCCTTCGTGCGCAAAGAGGGTCAGACCATCTTTTGACTACGAAACGCTGTCGCTGAGTCTGTTGATGGCGGCCACCTGTCAAATTCCCCAGAGATAGCCGGTCTCATCGGATGGCTGGGGCTTTATACTCATTTTTTTTGACGCATCTGTCAACATGTAATCGTCTCGGATGAACTGCTGAATCCTGACGGGAGTGGACAGGCGCGACCGCCTGCCCTACCATCTGCGGGCGCAATCAACGTAAACTCCGCCCACTTTTTATGCAATCGGCGGGAGGCGGGTTTCGCGCTCGCCCTTGAAACAGCGAAACTTTATTATCTTGAGGAGACAGGGGAAATGGAAGAGAACGTATTAGCAGGCAAGGTGGCGCTGGTGACGGGGGCGACCTCCGGCATCGGGCGAGCGACTGCGTTACTGTTTGCTGAATCAGGCGCGCGCGTCGCGGCGCTGGGTCGCGACGAACAGGCTCTCGCGGAGTTAGGTGAAGTGATCAGGAAAAAGGGGGGCGAGGCTCTTTTGATCCATGCCGATGTGACGATGGATGTGGACGCGCGACGTGCTGTTCGAGAGACTGTCGAGAGATTCTCCGGGCTCGATGTGCTGGTTAATGCCGCCGGTCATCTCTCCAACGGCACGATTGAAAGCACGACGCTCGATGCCTGGGATGCGATGTTGAATGTCAACCTTCGCGCCGTCTTTAACCTGATGCAGCAATCGGTGCCGCACCTGGCTGATCGGCGCGGCAACATCGTCAATGTTTCGAGCGTGACGGGATTGCGCGCCTTTCCGGGCGTGCTGGCCTATTGCGTCTCAAAGGCGGGACTGGATCAGTTGACTCGTTGCGCGGCGCTCGAACTCGCATCAAGGGGTGTTCGCGTCAATGCCGTCAATCCCGGCGTTGTCGTCACAGAGATACACAAACGCGGCGGCATGAATGAAAACGATTATGCAGCCTTTCTCGAACGCTCAAAGCAGACGCATCCGCTGGGCCGTGTCGGCGAGGCGCGAGAGGTCGCCGAGTTGATCCTCTATCTTGCATCGGAGCGCGCCGCCTGGATTACCGGCGCAACCTATTCGATTGACGGCGGACGAGCGCAGACATGTGCTCGCTAAAAACAACCGGCTCGAAGATTTACCGTGCTGCCCTCATTCCGCGAAGCAAGCGAAACCATCAGGGGAAGACAAATAAAGCTAGAAGTTCGAGCGTGAATATAGCTATACTTACGCCGGTTTCTCACCTGATTGATGAACGGCCCGGGGCACGCACGGAGGAAAACTTGCCCGTCCGAGCCGTTGAGAGTGACAATTTTATCAGTACCTTTAGCGGCGATATTTCGACCAGCATTAGACAGGGCGGCGAAAGCTACAGGCTTTGGCGCTCGATCAAAAACATGGGAGTAAGGCAAGCGAAACGGCGATGGCCTTTGGTAAAGAGGCTAAAAGGATCGCGCCCTCAGGCGTCAGACATTCGCTGTCACGCGTCGAATTGGTGAACCGAGCATGATGAATCAACCCGGCATGATTAATAACCCCGGCGCTTACGCGCCGACTATGAAGGTCAGGCGCTCCAAGAACCGGAGCGCCGTCAAATGGTTGCTCGGCATCGTCGCGCTCCTCTTCGCGCTTCTAATCGGCCTGCTCGTGCTGGGATTAATCGCAGGGGAACTGGTGGCAAGAGGCGGCGCGGCTGGGCCTATCGCCTTCATGGTCGGGATAACATTTGCGATGCTGCCCGTCCCCATCTATATCATGCTCATCCTCTGGATAGATCGTTACGAGTCCGAGCCCATATGGATGCTCGCGACGGCCTTTCTGTGGGGCTCGACCGTGTCCGTGCTCGCCGCATACGTGCTCAATACACTCAACCACATTATAGTAATGGAGTCGTACGGGCATGAGGTGGGCGAGTTTTTCAGCGCCGTCATCTCCGCGCCCGTCGTCGAAGAGGGCGCCAAGGCGCTCATACTCTTTATTATCTTTTTCTGGAAGAAGGACGAGTTTGACGGCATTCTGGACGGCATTGTCTATGCGGGGATGGTGGGTCTTGGCTTCGCCATGACGGAGAATGTTCAATACTACGGCAAAGCTGCATTGCAGGGAGGCATTGAAGGCACGATCATACTTTTTATCATCCGGGGTGGGATGTCGGCCTTTGCACATCCGCTCTTTACCGCCATGACGGGCATCGGCCTGGGCTGGGCGCGACAATCCAACAACAAAGCGATTAAGTTTTTCATGCCGCTCATCGGTTTCGGGCTGGCGATGTTTTTGCACGCCTTATGGAATTATTCCGCCTCGCTCGGCGCGGCCGTCTTCTTCCTAACATACGGGGCCGTCATGATCCCGACTTTCGTTATCGCGCTGGTTTCCATCATCTTCGCTTGGCGGCGCGAAGGGCGCGTCGTGCGCGAGCATCTCCAGTGCGACCTTCAACGAGGAATCTTTACGCAGGAAGAGTATAATCGTCTGTGCAGCGTGCATAGGCGCATGTTCGCTTCCTTCAGAGCTTTTACAAAAGGTGGGTTTGGCGTCTGGCGCGCTCGCATGGAATATAACCAGATTGCGAGCGAGCTGGCGTTTCATCGCAGTCGCGTGGCGCGCGGCTTTATGTCGGACCCGCATTCGGCAGCCGAGCGCGAGGCAAGCTACATACAACTTTTGTACGACTTGCGACAGCGTCTAGGCCCGCACTGAGCCTGCGCGCTCTCTCCGCACAGAGTCGCGTGTATTCGGTTGAATGCTTTATACTAATTCGCCTTTGCTGATCACGATTGATACGATCTAACCCGTGAAGATTCAACTTTTACCAAGCACCTTCGATAAGCGGGGGCAGGCCAGCCCGGAACAGCGCCTGACCTGCTTTCTCATTGATGACCGAGTGACGGTTGACGCCGGTAGCATCGCAATTGCGCTCACAGACGCGCAGCGTGATACTGTCCGCGACATCATCGTCACGCACCCGCACATGGATCATATCGCGAGCCTGCCGATCTTTATTGATGACCTCTTTGGCTTCCTGAAAGAGCCGATCCGCATCCATGCTACTGAAGAAGTCATTGAAACGCTCGAACGCGATATCTTCAACTGGGTCGTCTATCCGCGCTTCTCCGAACTGAGCAATGAGCATGGGCCGGTGATGAAGTATGTTCCCTTTCGGGCGGGTGAAGAGTTTAAGGTCGCGCACCTGAGAGTCACAGCCGTCCCAGTCAATCACATCGTCCCGACTGTCGGCCTTGTCGTATCAGATGGTAAGACGACCGTCGCGTTTAGCTCAGACACCTACGAGACGGAGGCGTTCTGGGAACTGGTCAACCGCACCAAGCATATTGACGCGCTCCTGATCGAAGCCTCTTTCCCCAACGATATGGACAAGCTGGCCGAAGTCTCCAGACATTTCACGCCCGCACTGCTCCACAAAGAGTTGCGCAAGCTGGATCACAACGGCCTTGACATCCTGGCCGTCCATCTCAAGCCCGCATATCGCGAAACAGTCGTCACGGAGTTGGACGCACTTAATATCCCAAAGCTCAGCGTCATGGAGCCCGGACGCACTTACGAATGGTAGATGCGAAAAGACCGCTTTCTATCGTCGAAAGCGGTCTTCGTTATCCCTGCCAGTAACTTTTGTACAGTATCACTCGGATTCAATCTTTATCATTCGCAGAATTCTGAGGCGGCAGATTCATCTTTCAATCCGGCGAGCAAGCCCTCCATGTGAGAGCGCGCTTTCCATGCGCCGGTTCGCTGTGCGGCCTCGATGCCCTGCGTCCATGCGCGACGCGCTTCTTCGCGCTCGCCCTCTTTGATCAACGCCGAGCCGAGCATCTGGTAGGCGGCAGTATAGTCCGGATTGATTCTCACCACGTTGCGCAGAGCCTCTAGCGCTTCATTCCACTTCTCCAGCTTAAAGTACTCGCTGCCCAGTCCATACCAAACAAGCGCGTCATCCGGCGACGCGCTCGCCATCTGTTTGAAAACATCTATTCTCGATTGAGACATCTATTTAAAAGTTTCCTTACTGCTTTTACCGTAAAGCCTCGAACTCCTTCTCCATGTGCTCGCCGGCGAAGCCTTCCAGGGTGACGCGACCGCTCGGCAGTACACTGGCGACGCGAAAGATTCGCTCAGACGAATCACGGCCCGGCATCAATTCAGCGCGAAAGATGACGCGCATTCCGGGACGCGCCCACACATCGCCGACTTCCGTCGTTCGACCGCCACGCTTCTTCGCTGCGCGTGGCTCTCTCTTTTTCAATATGAAAGCTCCGACTGCTCCTAAGCCGCCGACGCCCAGGGCAGCAGCCCCCACGAGCAGACGCTTGGTGCGTTTATTCATTTTCGTATGGCGGTCGTTAAAACGGACGCGCCTGTTCCTTTAAGCTCCGGCCTGCAAAAAAAAGAAGACGCGCGCGCCCGTGATGCCGGATGGGACACGCGCGCCCGTTCAAACTAAATCTTGTGAGCGCGCTTCTTCTCTCTTGCGGCCTTGCGCCGTTTAGCAAAGTGGGTCGAGCTTTTCGCTGATCGTCGGCGAGCCGTCCATCGATAGCTCGGCATTGAGTTGGGTATAATGAGCCCATTGCTCGGGCACTTTATCTTCCGGGAAGATCGCTTCGACAGGGCACTCCGGCACACACGCATCGCAATCAATGCAAGTCTCTGGATTAATTACCAGCCAGGTGGGTTGCAGGTGAAAAGCTTCGACGGGACAGACCAGCGCGCAGTCCGTATAGCGGCAATTCACACAGGGCTCCACAACTGTATAAGTCATCTAAATTTGACCTCCTCGTCAATATGTTTTGCAGTAAGCGGGGACGATCGCGGCAAAGGTTTAGTAAATCTTTTCCAGTCGCGCCCGACGACGGCAACGAATATTTGATTACGCGCCTATATTAAGCATGAATCCGCAAGATTTAAAAGGCAAAACTTGCATCAAGCAATATTTTTTGAGCGCTCAAGGCCAGGCCCGCGAAATCTCAAACTTCCAAGCTCAAGTTCCGATTTAATCTGTGACTTACTTCTGATTCCGGCTTGGTGGCATCCGCCTATTTTCTGTGCCAGGTAGCAAGGGGCGCTCCGCTTGAGAAATCATAAAAGCCCAAATCTTTTTTGGTCAGCATCTTGGTCAACAAAATGATCTGCCCCGTATGCATCGAGAAATGCTCGACGACGTGGAAGACGGCCTCAAGAATCGTGACATTGTGCCCTTGTATATGGCGTTGCTCCAGAAGGCGTGTGGGATCAACGCGTCGGAGCGTAGCATCAACATCTTCAAGCGTCTCAAGGAGCACCGCCAGCAGTTCGGCGCGCGGGATCATCTCGCGGCGGTCAAATTCCTGTTGGCGAGCGCGCTGATCAAGGTCTCCCCCAACGCCGCTCACAATCCATTGCCGCGCATTGCCCGCCACGTGCAGGATGAGATTGCCGATACTGTTCGACTCTTCGGCGGCGCGCCACCAGACCTCTTCGTCCGTTAATTGTTCCAGACATCTTTCGATCTTCGGCAGGTAATCTTCGCAGAGGAATGAGCGGGCTCTTTTGATAAAGGCTTGAGGAATCTCGCTTGCGGCAATCTCTTTGATCTGCTCCTGTTGCGTTGACCGCGAACCGGACTGCTGAGGCGCAGGCGTTCTCTCTTTATTCATCGGAAATCTCGCCTGTAGCGCGCCGCCTGTGTTTGGCTTTGCGCCCGGATGGGTGGATACGCTCTTCAGGCCTGGGCTGACCAAGCGGATGGCCGGGAGGAGCGACAGGTTTACGTATCACGTCAAATACGGGCCGATCCTTCTGTTTCTTAGCTTTCTTGCTGCCAGTCTTCTTCAACACAGCTTGAACCGTCGAACCTTTTTCTGTACGTAATTGTCCAGATGCTATGCTTACGAACATGCTCGTGTCAATAAACGCATACGCTTTGGTGGCGAGAGAATCGGCTTGTTAGAATAGAGTGATCCGGGACATTAATTTTGAGTTAAATTACAAAGGGCGAACACGCTCGTGTTCGCCCTCGATTAAAACCTTTCGCTTGTCCGATATCCTTCGCGCCTTTACCAAAAGGTGCAGTAAGTTTGCTCCAACTATGGGAAGTCTTACGCTTCGCTGGCTCGCGGCGTCTCAGGGAAGAGCGTCTTGAGCGCCTGGCTCGTCTCGGCGCGGCGCTTCTGTTGAAACTCATTCACCCAGTTGGTGACGTTGGCGACCATATCGCGCGCCGTCTCCTGCGCGGTTTCCCGCTTGGTGGTTTTGCCGTGCTCGGCGCTCTTTTCCTGACGATTTCTCTCGTCGCGCTTGATAATCTTGATCGGGGTCTTCTTAGTCATGATTGCCTGTTTCCTATTTCCGTAACTTTTGCTTGGTTCTTTTCCTTTAACGAATTTTCCGCGCCAGAGTTCACTTTTTGTTCGCGATTGCTGCGTTGCCCTCGGCGCTGCATTCCACCTTGCAATCAAAGGGCCACAAACCGGAGACGATCAAAGGTAATCCCGTTTGCTTAAGGGCGGCTCAAGATTAAGACGCGGGCGAGGGCTTTCCAGCCGAGAAAGTTTTGTCGCGGAATAAAGGGATCAAGGACACTGGATGGATTAAAATAATTGCCTGAGCCTTTTTCCGGCATATCTCTTTAACGAACATGTTCTGCATCTAGATAAAAACGTAAAAGTTTTGGCACAAGCTCCGCGCGTTCATTAGCCTGGAGGTCTGACCTCATAACATACATTGCTTTTCCGGCTCGTATCGTTTCAGGTACTGAGAAGGCATTACCAAATTAATAATTCCCGACCTTACAGGTCATCCGGTCTGGCGCTTCACCTTCTTCGTCAAGTTTACTTCCACCGCACGGTGTATCCTCGCCCGTCACGCTATTTACTATCGCCCAATTAAAGAGATGCGCCGGGCTCTCACGTGCGCATTGGCCCACGGAGAAAAATTTATCCACAGCCTTCTAATCATCAGTCCGACCATGCGACCTTCAAGCGTTGCGGTGCTTCACGATTATCGCCCCTGAAACTTTGCAGAATGCCAAAGCAGACCGAGCGCGCCTGCGCTTTGCCAAACAATAAAAGCGGCACAACGGCAAGGAGTCAATTTCAAATCACCCTCAGGAGCGCCGTAAGCTTTTTGGTATTAACGTAATGGCGCTGAGGAAGCGGTAACGCTTGCACTCGCGAAGACGGCTGGCATGTGCCTTGCCATCTCGCCTGATGCGATGCGAATGATCGAAGCCATCACTATCTACCTGGCCGCGGGCGCTCCCTTCGGCGTGAGCTATTTCCTTCAGCGCGAGCAGAAGAGCAGGGCGAGCGCGCTGACTTTGTTGAGGGCGACCGGAACAGCGTTGCTCTGGCCTCTGGCCGCGGTAACTATCGTTCTGGCACGCAAGCGCTGGAGGACAAATGCGGCGACCGCTGCCAACGATACTTCGCTGAGCACACCGGACGAAGAGAAGATCGAGCAGGCCAGACGGCAATTGCTGGCAACGCTACGCAAAGTTGAAGCGTTGGCGCAGTCCCTCTCCGATAAAGAGCGCCGGAGAAGCGAACGGGCTGCTTTTTTGGTTCGCGAAACCCTGGAGAAATATGTGGGACTCACCCTCGGTGCGAGGGGGATTTCAGCCGATGCCCGGCCAGCCGCGCGAGAGATGGAGTTGTGCCGCATCAGTGGGCGCGCGGGGGATGATCTGCTGCTCGCCGGGCGCTGTATTCACAGGCGCAACGTCGCACGACTCCTCGCTCATCGCGAGCGCGCTCGCACGCACCTTCTACACGCGCTTGCGGAAATGCGCGAACTGACCGACGACGCTTTCACGCACAAAAATCTGGCCGCCGCACGTCATACGAGCGTGGCCCACGTGAGATTCTATGCTCATGCCATCAATCTTCTGTCTTTGTTGGAAGATGAAGGAGCGTCCCGTGGGGTCGCACGCCTGCTCGATGCGGAATGCGCGCGGCTTCGCCGGCTTGAGCGCACGGGCATGGATCAAGTGCCGGAGGCAACAGCAGGAGAAGAAAGATGCACACCACACACACACCATTTGGCCTTCACTGGCCCATCGCAGACCACGCCGCTGCCGCAAGGCTGAGCTGGCTCATCAACACGAACGCCACAGACGCAGCACGTTTATCTCGCGGCGCGCTTTATGAGCAGATAATGATGATGCGTCGCCCCGTCTCTATCCAGAGGGCGTACGCGCAGTTCGGGATGCTGCTCGGCACGCTCGCGCCGGCGGCGATCTTTTACAAGATGTTCTGGAGAGAGTTCTCTTTCCAGGAACCCATTATGCTCCTGCTGATTCTGGCGATGAACGTCGCCTGCTGTTTCGCTGGAAGGTTCTTCGGCTCAAAGCTAAGTTTGATGGTCAATGTGTTCGAGCGCGGCTCGTGGACGAAGGAGTTTTTTATGGCTCTCAGTATCGGCTGGCTCTGGGCAATAGGCACGGGCGTAGCGGGCGGCCTCATCTTCTTCGGCTTCGGCGCAATCTTCGGAGCTTTGTTTGCGATTCCGGTCGGTCTCCTCGCCTTCGCGTCGTTCATGCCGCTTCACCGCTTGCTCGCGCGCGGTGGTATGATTGAAGCGGGACACCTCTGGCCGCTCGCATGCGGCGTGACGATGACCGTGACCGCTCTGATTCTCGGTCTCTGAAAATAGTCGTCAGCAGTCAGTCATCAGTTTTCAGCCAAAAGCTTTTGCTGACTGCTGATGACTGATGACTGATTACTTCCTTATGCTTCTCGCCCTGCTTCTGCTTTCGCTTTTCCTGCTTGTGCTGCTAGGCTTTTACGTCTTCGTGGCCGCGCCCCGTAGCCGCACGCACCAGACCTTTGTGGCCTTCGTCGCCTGCCTCGCCATGTGGACGGTCAAGGACATCTTGCTGTGGGGCTTTTACGCGCGCGACGGCTCGGCCGCATGGTGGGCCAGCGTGAGTTTTATCATCGCGCTCCTGTTGCAGTATTCGCTTGTGGTCTTCGCCTGGGTTTTTCCTGAGAACGGGCCTGTGCCGCTCAAGCGCGCGGCGGTGCTTTTTGCGCCCGGCGCGGTGCTCATTCCAGCCGCTGTGATGGGCTGGATGTGGAAAGAGGTCGGGTTTACGAGTGGAAGATTCAGGATTGAGTTGACGCCACTCGCCTATGCCTTCGGCATTTATGCATACGGCGTATTCGCATACGGGTTCGGGCTGCTCTACGCGAAATATCGCCGTTATCGCGGGCAGTTGTGGGGACAGCAGCTCGGCGCGATCCTGTGGGCGCTTGTTATCACGGTGACGCTCAATACGCTGGCGAACAACCTGCTTCCGCTCGCGGGCTTTTATGAATTGTTGCCGCTTGGCTCGGTCTTCGTACTCTTCGGCGTCGTCATCTACGCCTATGCGATCACGAGTTTCAAGCTCTTTTCTCTTCAATCGGCGCTCGACCAGTTTCGTCTCTTTCCCATCGCTTACAAGGTCGCGCTCTCGATAGCGGCGGTCGCTGTCCTCAGTTTTCTTTTTTTACAGGTGCCGGTCGTCTGGTGGAGCTTTAGCGACGGCCCCAGCACAGAAGCATGGCGGCGCTATCTAGTCTTTAGCGTGATTACGGCGCTTCTGCCCAACCTGATTCTGGTGGCGCTGATTATCCGCACGATCTCGCGCCCCGTTCGTCGTTTGACGGAGGCGGCTGTAGAGGTGGCGGGCGGCACATACGGCGCGCAGGTTGACCTCAGCAGTAATGACGAGATGGGACTCCTGGCCGCCTCTTTTAACGAGATGAGCCGCAAGATGGAAGCGGATATCGAACGATTGCGCGAGATGAACGTCCAGTTGATTCGTACTGAAAAACTTGCCGCCGCCGGAACGCTCGCCGCCGGAGTCGCGCACGAGGTCAACAATCCGCTGGCTTCCATCTCATCGCTTATCCAGATGCTTCAGACGCGCCAGACCGTGGACGCCGAGACGCGAGAGATGTTGCGGCTCATCTCCACACAGATTGATCGTATCACCCAGGTGTTGCGCGACATGATGGAGTTCGCGCGAGCGCGACCGCCGGAACGCGCGCCCCTCCGCCTCAATCGCATCGTCGAAGCCAGCATTCGTCTCGCCAGTTTCGACAAGGCGTTTCAGCGTCTACACCTCGACATTAAGGATGATGAGGATGTGCCGCAAGTCTTTGCCGATGCCGACCAGCTTCAACAGGTATTTCTCAATCTCCTGCTCAACGCGCGTGACGCGATGCCCGAAGGCGGCGAGCTTCGCATTCAAACTCTTTACGACGCGCCGCGCCATGAGGCGGTCGTCCAGATCAGCGATAGCGGCATGGGCATCGCTCCCGAACATCGCGCGCATGTCTTTGACCCTTTCTATACGACGAAGCCCGCGGGCACGGGCACAGGACTGGGGCTCGCCGTCTGTTACGGCATCATTACGGCGCACGGTGGCCACATAGAGATCGGGCCGCATAATGGACAGGGCACGACCGTGAGCGTGCGGCTTCCGGTCGAACACGTTAACGAAATACTTTATGCCGACGATTCACCTTGAAACATTCATCCGCGCGCCCATTGAGCTGTGCTTTGACCTATCACGCAGCGTTGATGTTCATATGGCTTCGACGAACTATACCGGGGAGCGCGCCATTGCGGGCGTTACTTCGGGGATGATGAACCTCGGCGACGAAGTAACATGGGAGGCGACACATTTTTGGACACGTCAACGTCTTACTTCCCGTATCACAGCGATGGAGCGACCGCGCATGTTCGTTGACGAGATGCAGCGCGGGGCTTTTAGGCGCTGGCATCACAGGCACACGTTTGTGGCGCAAGGGGACGGCACCGTGATGCGCGACGAAGCAGACTACGCATCACCTCTCGGCCTGCTCGGACGAATTGCCGACCATCTTTTTCTGAAAAGATATATGACGCGATTGCTCATGGTGCGAAACGCTCATATCAAGAAAGTAGCGGAGGCACAATGTTAAGATTACCGACCATTCAAGGTATTATTCGCCGGCGCTTGCTCGTCAACTTCGAGGTTGATGCGGAAATCGCTCAGCGCCAGTTGCCTGCTCGCTTCCGTCCCAAGCTGCACGAGGGCAAGGCAATCGCAGGCATCTGCCTGATTCGCCTTGAGCATATTCGTCCGAAGGGTTGGCCCGAGACGGTGGGGATGAGCAGTGAAAACGGCGCGCACCGAATCGCAGTCCTGTGGGATGAGGACGGCGCGACACGCGAAGGCGTCTTTATCCCGCGCCGTGACACTAATTCAACCTTCAATCATCTGCTCGGAGGCCGACTGTTTCCGGGTGAGCAGCATTCAGCCTCTTTCGAGGTACAGGAGTCCGAGACGGAGATTAGCCTTTCGATGAAAGCGAAAGATAACGCGGTCGCCGTTGAAGTGTCGGGAAGTGTTGCCGAAAGTCTTCCCGCAAACTCTATTTTTAAATCTCTACAGGCGGCATCAACGTTTTTTGAAAAGGGGTCGCTCGGCCTCTCCGTGACAAACGACCCGCAGCGGCTTGACAGCATCGCCTTAAAAACAGAACAGTGGCGTGTCGAGCCGGTTGATCTAAGGAGCGTCTATTCGAGCTACTTTGCGGACGAGTCGAGGTTTCCGAAGGGCAGCGCCCGGTTTGATCACGCCCTGCTGATGAGGAACATCGCGCACGAATGGCTGAGCGCCTCCGACCTTTATCTCTGATTCGATCACGAGGGATATGAAAACATCACCGCTGATCCTGATCGCCGAAGACGAAGATTTAATGCGAGCTATCCTCTTGCGATTGCTTGAAGAGGCAGGCTACCGCGTGGCGGCGGCCGGGAACGCCGAAGAGGCGCTGGAACGTTTCGCCTCCGAAGACGTGGCCGTGACGATCA